>NZ_BAAGSB010000004.1:0-338159 GCF_054782655.1 Nocardioides montaniterrae
ATCTTGCATTGAGAAACCGTTCGAACACATGTATGATGAAGGTACGAATCAAGCCTCATCTCTCGGGAGTCACCATGGCGACAGCATCGGTGTCAGAACACCCGATGCTGCGTGCCGTGAACACCTCCCGCCGAGCCTTCGCCGGCGTCGCTTCAGTCGAGCCCGTCTACATGACACCCGCCGACAAGGCCACGGTGTTGCGTGGGCTGGCAGCGCTCAAGGCGCAGGTCGAAGAGGCCGAGATGCGGGTCCTCGCCGCCTCCGGCGACCTCGCTCAGGACACCGGTGCCCGCGACGCCGGGATGTGGCTGGCCCACGAGGCGCACCTGGATCCCCAGAGCGTGCGCGCCGAGCTGAGGCTGGCAGAGGCGATCGACGAACGGTGGCGCCAGGTCGGCGCAGGCATGCGCAACGGTTCCGTGAACCGTGCCCAGGCGCAGGTCATCGTCGCCGGCCTCGAGAAGCTCCCGCCCGAGATCGACCAGGTGACGACGCGTCGGGCCGAGAAGCACCTCGTGGAGCTGGCCGGCCAGTTCGGTCCGCGTGAGCTGCGGACCCTGGGCGACCGAATCCTTTCGGTGGTCGCGCCCGAGATCGCGGACGAGGCCGACGCCCGCGCGTTGGAGCGCGAGGAACGCTCCGCGCGGATCAAGACCTCGATCCGGTTCAAGCGCCTCGGCGACGGGATCACCCGGATCGTCGGCCAGGTCCCTGACGCGGTGGCAGCGCGCCTCGAGACCTACCTGGATGCGTTCTCCTCACCGCGGGTCTCGACTGGTGAGCGCCTCCCGCGGAGTCGTCGTCTTGGCCAAGCGTTCTGTGCGTTGTTGGAGCACCTCGACCCCAAGAAGCTGCCCGACCACGGCGGCGACGCCACCACGGTCATGGTCACCATCAGCCTCGACGACCTGCGTCGCGACCTCGCCACCGCCGGGATCATCGGCTCCTTGGAGGGCGATCTCCAGATCACCGCTGACGAAGCCCGGCGCCTGGCCTGCACCGCGAAGATCATCCCCGTCGTCCTCGGCGGCAAGGGTGAGATCCTCGACCTGGGCAGGGCCCAGCGGCTCTTCAACGCCTCCCAGCGCAAGGCCCTCCGACTGCGCGACATGCAGTGCCGGGCCGAAGGCTGCACGGTCCCCGCCACCTGGTGCGAAGCACATCATTCACATCCATGGTCAGCCGGCGGGAAGACCGACCTCGCCGACGGTGTCCTGCTCTGCAGCCATCACCACCACATCGCCCACGACCCCCGGATGACCCATGAAGTCATGCCGACCGGCGCCTGGCGGTTCCACCGCCGGCCCTAGACCGAGACCGTGGAGTCCCAGAGCCACCTGGTGACCCCACAACTCCACAATGTCGAGAGCCAGACCCCACCGTCACACCGATGGGGCCGCCGAAGGCGGCCGCATCGCGTCGGCGCGAGCGAAGCGAGCCGCCGACACCCGCGCCACCAGCGCGCCGCCAGGGACCCGCAGTCAAGGACGCCGAAGGCGCCGCGCAGCGGGCCGAGCGCAGCGAGGATCCTTGACAGCGGGGAGCGGCGCGCTACGCGCGGCCGCCACACCCACCCGAAGGCCGCGCCGACCAGCCAAGACATTGGTATCGATACGTCCTCGGCTAGCGCCTCGGACTACTCAACCAACGAGAGCGTGGCGACGTCCTCGACCGACCATGGGTCGGCGATGAGGCACTTTGTAGGCTCGGACCCATGAGCGAGGAGCAGTACGTCGTCATCGCGCCGGACCAGGATCAGGAGGGCGACGAGGGGGAGCGGTCGTTGACCGACCTCGTCGAGCAGCCGGCCAAGGTGATGCGGATCGGCAGCATGATCCGTCAGCTCCTCGAGGAGGTGAAGGCGGCGCCTCTGGACGAGGCGAGCCGTCACCGCCTGGCCGAGATCCACCGCTCCTCCATCAAGGAGCTCGAGCAGGGCCTCGCCCCCGAGCTGGTCGAGGAGCTCGAGCGTCTCTCGCTGCCCTTCGCCGACAACGTGACGCCGTCCGAGGGCGAGCTGCGGATCGCGCAGGCCCAGCTGGTCGGCTGGCTGGAGGGTCTCTTCCACGGCATCCAGACGGCGATCTACGCGCAGCAGATGGCCGCCAAGGCGCAGTTCGAGCAGATGCGGCGCGCGCTGCCGCCCGGCATGACCGGCCCGCACGGCGTACCGCCCGAGGCCGGGGAGGCGCCGCAGCAGGGCGCGCCCGACAACACGAGCGGGATGTACCTCTAGGTCAGCTCTTCTCGCGACCGAGCCGGCGGAACAGCAGCAGGCCCAGCAGGCCGAAGAGCGCGACGCCCAGACCCGGCGCGACCAGGCGGCTCAGCGCCGGCAGGTCGCGGACGTCGGGGTTCGGCGGGCTGAGCCGCACCGTCGCGGCCTGCGCGCCCCCGCTGAGGTCGGCCTTGAGCTTGGCGCTCAGCTGCTGGGTCAGGCCCTTGGCCAGCTTGACCACGTGGCCGCACAGGTCCGCGGACAGCCCCTTGCCGTGCCGCTTCGCGAAGAAGAGGTACGTCGCTCCTGCCGCGGGACGCTTGCCCGTCCCGGAGACCTGCACGGCGGCCGTGCCGCCCTTGCGGACGGGTCCCTTGAAGCCGGCGAGCACCTGCACCTGGAGGTTGGTGAGCTTGTGGTTGGCGGCGCCCGGCGCCGCCTTGGTGACCTTCGCGGCGAAGACCGCGCTGGCGCCGGTCGCGGCCTTGGCGACCTGGTCGGGGTGACCGAGCAGGACGGTGCACCGGTTGGGCGCCGGCGCCGCGTGGGCGGTGGGCGCGACGAGGGCCAGGCCCAGCACGGCCAGCAGGCAGGCGAGAGCAGCACGCACCGAAGTCACGCCCCCATCCCACCAGATGCGGCCACATCGTCGGCGGAGCCCGCACCGAACCAGGCGGCGATCTCCTGCGCGGCACCGTCGTCGTCGACGCTCGCGGTGACGTCGTCGGCGGTGTCCTTCACCTCGTCGACGGCCTGGCCCATCGCCACGCCGCGGCCGGCCCAGGCCAGCATCTCGAGGTCATTGCGACCGTCCCCGATCGCGAGCACCTCGTCGGCGCGGACACCGAGCTGCTCGGCGACGTACGCCAGGCCGGAGGCCTTGGAGACGCCCACGGGGGCGAGGTCGAGCCACGCCGTCCAGCCGATGGCGTAGTCGGTGCCGGTCAGGCCGAGGCGGCGTACGAGCTCCTCGAAGTCCTCGACCGCGGCCTCCGGGTCGCGGATGATCACGCGGCTGACCGGGTCGGCGACGAGCTCGTCGACGCTGTCGACGACCGTCGTCACTCCCCCGAGCTCGCCCGCGGGGAACGGCGCCGTCACGCGGTAGCCGAGACCGCGCTCCTCGACGGCGACGAGCGCCGTGGGGTGGGCGGCGAGGACGGCACGTACGGCGGGCCCGGCGTCGAACATCTCCTCGTAGACGACCTCCATCGGCGGGTAGCGGAAGACCACCGCGCCGTTGGCCGCGACGATCCAGAGCCGCTCCTTGCGCTCCGGGTGCGCCGGGTCGTGCAGGTCGAGCATGTCCGCGACCTCGGTCATGTTGTGTGGTGCCCGGCCGCTCGCGAGGACGATGTGCGCGCCGGCGTCCAGCGCGCGCTGAACCGCGGCATGGACCGCCGGGGTGACCTCTTCCTGGCTCGCGCCCTGGCCCTCGATCCAGCGCAGCAGCGTCCCGTCGATGTCGAGCGCGACGAGCCGCGGGCGCCAGGCGGTCATGCGATCAGCGGGCGATCGGCTCGAGGACCTCGCGGCCCATCCACTTGTGCAGGGCCTGGGGCAGCCTGACCGACCCGTCGGCCTGCTGGTGCGTCTCGAGCACGGCCACGATGCAGCGGGTGATCGCGGTGAGCGTGCCGTTGAGCGTGGCGACGGGCGTCGTACCGCCCTCCCCCCGCATGCGGGTGTCGAGGCGGCGGGCCTGGAAGTCGAGGCAGTTGGAGGTCGAGGTGAGCTCGCGGTACTTGCCCTGGGTCGGGATCCACGCCTCGCAGTCGAACTTGCGGCTCGCGCTGTTGCCGAGGTCGCCGGCCGCCACGTCGATGACCTGGTAGGCCAGCTCGAGCTTGTCGAGGAACGCCTTCTCCCACGCGAGCAGTCGCTGGTGCTCGGCGTACGACTCCTCGAGCGTGGTGTAGACGAACATCTCCACCTTCTCGAACTGGTGGACCCGGATGATGCCCTTGGTGTCCTTGCCGGCGCTGCCGGCCTCCTTGCGGAAGCAGGAGGAGTACGCCGCGTAGCGCAGCGGAAGCTTCGCGGCGTCGAGGATCTCGCCGGAGTGGTACGCCGCCATCGGGACCTCGGACGTGCCGACGAGGTAGAGGTCCTCGCCCTCGATCCGGTAGACGTTCTCCTCGGCCTGCTCAAGGAAGCCGGTGCCGTCCATCGCCTCGGGGCGGACCAGCGCGGGCGCGATGACCTGGGTGAAGCCGGCCTCGCGGGCCTGCTCCATGGCCAGGTTGATGAGCGCGAACTCGAGCTCGGCGCCGGGACCGGTCAGGTAGTAGAACCGCGAGCCGGACACCTTGGCGCCCCGCTCGAGGTCGATCGCGCCGAGGATCTTGCCGAGCTCGACGTGGTCCTTGGGCTCGAACCCCTCGGCGGCGAAGTCGCGCGGGGTGCCGATCATCTCGAGGAGGACGAAGTCCTCCTCGCCGCCCGCCGGCGTCTCGTCGGCGGTGATGTTGTGGATGCTCTTGAGCGCCTTGGTCCAGGCGGCCTCGGCCTCGCGCAACGACTCCTCGGCGGCCTTGACCTCGGCCGCGAGCGACTTGGTCTGCGCGAGCAGCTCCTGCTTCTCCTCGGGGCTCGCCTTGGGGATCTTGGCCCCGATCGCCTTCTGGGCGGCGCGCCTCTCCTCGAAGGCGTTGATCGCCGTACGCCGGGTCCGGTCGGCCTCGAGCGCCTCGTCGACGACGCTCGTGGAGAGTCCGCGCTTCTCCTGGCTGGCGCGGACTCGGTCGGGCTCGTCGCGGAGGATGCGCGGGTCGATCATGCGCTCAGGCTATCGGGCGGTGCGTGGTGCAGGTTTCCCAAGGGATGCAGGCGAACCTGCACCTCCCAAGCGTTGCAACCATCGGGGAGTGCAGGTTTCGCTGCATCCCTTGGGAAACCTGCACGCCGGCAAGCCTCAGAACAGCGCGATCCGCTCCGGCGCCGGGAAGATCTCGTCGAGCTCGGCGAGGTCGTCGGCCGTGGGGACCCAGGAGCCGGCGGCGGCGTTGGCGCGGATCTGCTCGGGGCGGGTCGCGCCGGCGATGACGGAGGCGACGGGCCGCTGGGCCAGCAGCCAGCCGATGGCGACGGCGACCTCGGGTACGCCGCGGTCCTGGGCGAGCTGGGAGAAGTTCGCCATCTGCGGCGAGCCACCCTCCTGGACGAGGTGGGTGCGGGTGGTGGTCAGCCGTGAGCCGGCGGGGGCCACGCCACCGGCGTACTTGCCGGTCAGCAGGCCGTTGGCGAGCGGGAAGTACGGCAGGACGCCCAGGCCGAGCTCGGCCGCCGCGGGGAGCACCTCGAGCTCGGCGCGACGGTCGAGGAGGTTGTAGTGGTTCTGGCTGGAGATGAACCGCTCGCTGCCGAGCTCGCGGGCGACGTACTCCGCCTGCGCGATCTGCCAGCCGGAGAAGTTCGAGTGCCCGACGTAGCGCACCTTGCCGGCGCGGACCAGGTCGTCGAGGCCGCGCAGCGTCTCGTCGATCGGCGTCAGCGGGTCGGGCGTGTGGAGCTGGTAGAGGTCGATCCGGTCGGTGCCGAGCCGACGCAGGGACGCCTCGACCGCCTGGCGGATGTAGCGCCGCGAGCCGCGGGCGCCGCCGTCGACGCCGTTCGCGCCGCGGGCGTCCATGCCGAACTTCGTGGCCACCACGACGTCGTCACGGCGCTTGCCGAGCGCCGAGCCGAGCCGTTCCTCGGACAGACCGGGGGTGGCGCCGTAGGTGTCGGCGACGTCGAAGAAGGTGATGCCCGCGTCGAGCGCGGCGCCGATGAGCGCGTTGGTGCCCTTCTGGCTCTCGCTGGCGGTGCCGGCGCGCCCGAGGTTGTTGCAGCCGAGGCCGACGGCCGAGACGACGAGGCCGGAGCGACCGAGGCGGCGGAGGGGTACGGCGGGGGCGTCCATGGGGTCGACGTTAGTAGCGCCGCGAAGCCGCGCCGATATCCTCCCCCCGTGCTCGACCGCCCGCGCCGGACCCCGCTCCTGTGGTCCCTCATCTGCTTCGCGTGGTTCGCGGCGATCGCCGTGCTCGTCCACGAGAAGTGGTCCCCGCTGGAATCGCTCGACCGCACGACCCGGGCGTTGTCGGAGTCCGCGACGTCGCACGCCTGGCTGGTCCACGTCCTGCGCGGGATCGAGGTCGGCTTCGACTTCTGGCCCATGGCCACCGCCACCCTGCTGCTGGCCGGCTGGCTCCTGATCGCCCAGCGGCTGCACCGCGCGGCGATCCTGGTCGTCGTCGTGATGCTGGTGGCCTGGCAGACCGGTCACTGGGTCAAGGTCCTCGTCGGCCGCGACCGACCCGCCTGGCAGTGGCACGAGCACGTGCTGCAGGGGCACTCCTACCCCTCGGGGCACGTGACCCTGACCGCCACCTTCGCCAGCCTGCTGATCATGCTCGCGGCGATGCTGATCCGGCGCTCCGCCGTACGCCGCCTCGCCCACACCGTCGCGATCGCGCTGATCGTGCTCGTGGCCGCCGACCGGATCCTGCTCGGGCGCCACCACCTCACCGACGTCGTCGGCTCCCTGCTGCTCTCGGTCGGCCTGGTGCTGCTCGGCATCGCGCTCTACAGCCCGCTGCCCAAGAGCCACGCGCTCGGCGCGATCCCGCTGCCGGAGACCTACCCGGGCAACCGCGACATCGTGGTGATCCTGAACCCGATCAAGGTCGAGTCGGTCGCGCAGTTCAAGTCGCTGGTCACCCAGATGGCCGTCGCGTCGGGTTGGAACGAGCCGCACTGGCTCCTCACCACCGTCGAGGACTCAGGCACCGGACAGGCCCACCAGGCGGCCGTCTCCGGTGCCGAGCTGGTGCTGGTCTGCGGCGGCGACGGCACCGTGCGCGAGGTGTGCGCCGAGCTCGCCGGCACCGGCATCCCGGTCGGGATCATCCCGGCCGGCACCGGCAACCTCCTGGCCCGCAACCTCTCCCTGCCGCTGTTCCTGCGGGCCGCGATCGACGTCGCCCTGACCGGGCAGGACCGCGCGGTCGACATGGTCGCCGTCTCCGGCGACGGGATCGACGACACCCACTTCATGGTGATGGCCGGCCTCGGCTTCGATGCCGCGATCATGGAGGGCGTCAACGAGGACATCAAGAAGAAGGTCGGCTGGCTGGCCTACGTCCTCTCCGGCCTCAAGGCGCTGATGTTCCCGACGATGCGGCTCGAGATCTCCGTCGACGACGGCCCCTGGACCAAGCACCGTGCCCGCACGTGCGTGATCGGCAACGTCGGCTCCCTGCAGGGCGGCATGAACCTGATCCCCGACGCCGCCATCGACGACGGTCTGCTCGACGTGGTCCTGCTCTACCCCCGCCGCTTCCTCAGCTGGATCCCGCTGATCCTGCGGGTCGTGGCCAAGCGCGAGGAGGGAGCCGGTGACTCCGTGGCTCGGATGACCGGCCGGCGGATCGCCGTACGCGCGTCCACGGACGTCCCGCGTCAGCTCGACGGCGACACCATCGGCCTGGGCCGCGAGCTGTCCATGGAGTGCATCCACGGCCGGGTGCTGGTGCGGGTCCCCCGCTAGAGGCGAGCCATGCGGGCGTGGGCCACGGCCTCGGACTCCTCGGGCGAGAGCTCGGAGTCGGACTTCCAGGCCGCGATCGGCTTGGCGTAGGTCCGCGCCTCGTCGCGGCCGCGGATCGAGGTCACCATGACGCCGTCGCCGGCGTCGTCGAGGAGCGCGAGCGACCACGAGAGCCGGCCGCCCATCTCGTCGAAGGCGTCGTACCGGACGACCGCGAGGTGCCGGAGCGCCCCCTTGGCCTCCTCGCGCAGCGCGGCGACCTCGGCCCGCAGGCCCGGTACGTCGGCCGGCAGGTCGGCGGTCGGGTCGGGGCGGCCGGCAGCCCGGCGTACGTCGCGGAAGGTCACCCCCGCGAGACCGAGAGCGACGAGCGCGACGAGCAGGGCGAGGATGCCGAGGACCATGCCGCCAAGGCTAGAGGCGCGGACTCCCCTACCCTTGGCGCCATGCCCCGCATCGCCTACCAGGGGGAACCCGGCGCCAACTCCCACATCGTGTGCAAGCAGCACTACCCCGACTGGGAGGCCGTGCCGTGCGCGTCGTTCGAGGACGTCTTCGCCGCGGTCAAGGGCGGTGACGCCGAGCTGGCGATGATCCCCATCGAGAACTCGCTGGCCGGCCGCGTGGCCGACATCCACCACTTCCTGCCCGACTCGGGGCTGCACATCGTGGCCGAGCACTTCCTGCGCATCCAGTTCGCGCTGATGACGCTGCCGGGGGTCTCCACGGACGAGATCGAGACCGTGCACAGCCACGTCCACGCGCTCGGTCAGTGCCGCAAGGTGATCCGCGAGCTCGGCCTGACCCCGGTCATCTCCGGCGACACCGCCGGCGCCGCGCGCGAGGTCGTCGAGGCCGGCGACCCGAAGATGGCCGCCATCGCGCCCCCGCTGGCCGCCGAGATCTACGGCCTCGACATCCTCCGTGAGGACGTCGAGGACGAGGACCACAACACGACCCGCTTCGTCGTGCTCTCGCCGGAGTACGTCGAGGCGCCGGCCGGCAACGGTCCGGTGGTGACCAGCTTCGTCTTCAACGTGCGCAACCTCCCGAGCGCTCTCTACAAGGCACTCGGCGGCTTCGCGACCAACGGGATCAACATGACCAAGCTGGAGAGCTACATGATCGGCGGGGAGTTCACCGCCACCCAGTTCCTGGCCGAGGTCGACGGGCATCCCGAGGAGCCCGGGCTCAAGCGCGCGCTCGAGGAGCTCACGTTCTTCACGACCGACATCAAGGTGCTCGGGGTGTACCCCGCGGACCCGTTCCGGGCCAGTTGATCGCGACGCCGCGTCATACGAACTGAAGTTCCTCCTCCCCTTGGGGGGATCTGAGCACTATGGTCTGCACATGGCTACGTTCTTCGAGCACTTCACGCCGCAGGAGATCGCAAAGATCAGCAGCGTCGGTCGTCGCGTCCGTCTCCCCGAGGGTTGGTCCCCGATCTGGGAGGACACCCCCGCCGACAAGGCGTACATCATCCTCGAGGGCACCGTCTCCATCCGCCGTGACGGCGCGGAGATCGCGACGCTCGGCCCCGGCGACATCGTCGGCGAGGCCGCGATCATGGGCGGCAAGCTGCGCACCGCCTCCGTCGTCGCGATGACGCCGCTGGACACGATCCACCTCACCGACGAGACGCTCCGCGAGCTCGACGCCGAGTGGCCCGCGTTCCACCAGGCGCTCTCCGACGTCGCGCAGTCGCGCATCTCCTGACGCCGCACCACCGCTGACGTGACCGAGCAGTCTCTTCTCGGGCTCCTCGAGGAGCAGCTGCTCGGTCAGCGTCCGCACCTCAACCAGCTGCAGGCGGCCGAGCAGGCCGGCATACCCATCGAGCTCGCTCGCGACCTGTGGCACCAGCTCGGCTTCGCGCACACCGCCGACGACGAGGTCGCCTTCGCCGACGCCGACGTCGAGGCCATGCGCCTCACCCAGGACCTGATCGACCTCGGCGTGCTCAACGCCGACCGGCAAGAGGGCCTGGTCCGCACCTGGGGTCGCGCGTTCGCGCGCCTGGCGGAGTGGCAGTCGGCCCTCCTCGCCGAGGTCGCGGTCGAGACCGGCATGGACCCCGCCGAAGCCGTGCTGCTGCTCGGCGACCAGATCCTGCCCAGGGTCGAGAAGCTGCAGGCCTTCACCTGGCGCCGCCACCTCCTCAGCGCGAGCGGCCGCACCCTCACCGCGACGGGCGCGGGCCACCTCGCCGGCATCTGCTTCGTCGACATCGTCGGCTACACCTCTCGCTCGCGCACGCTGTCCGAGTCCGAGCTGGTCGACTGGCTCGAGCACTTCGAGACGGTGGCCCTCGCCGTCGTCGTCGAGCGCGGCGGGCGGATCATCAAGAACATCGGCGACGAGCTGTTGATCGTGGCCGACAGCCCCACGGCGATCTCCGAGATCGCGCTCGAGCTCGTCGGGCTCGGCGCCGACCACGACGCCGACTTCCCCGCGGTCCGCGCCGGAGTGGCGTACGGCGAGGTGGTCAGTCGTCTGGGCGACGTCTACGGACCCGTGGTCAACATCGCCGCCCGGCTCACCTCGGTCGCCCGGCCCGGGTCCGTCCTCATCGACCGGGGCCTGCACGCCGCCCTGGGCGGGGAGCTCGAGGACGAGGACGCAGCCTCGGCAGGCTCGACCACCGATGACCACGGCTCGACCACCGACGCGTACCGCTTCCGGCGCCTGCGCCGGGTCTCGGTCAAGGGTTACTCCCGGCTCCAGGTCTGGGCGCTCGTCCGGAAGTAGCCGCAGGTTGTGAACCGGAGCGAGGTCCAGAGGCCTCGCTCCCCTTCACAACCTCAGCGGATGGTGACCTGGCGGTTCGCCAGGCCGTTGCGTGCCGAGCGCTCCTCCGTGGTGAGCTCGCCGGCCTCGAGCTCGGCGAGGGCAGCATCCAGCTTGGCCTTGAACTCGGCCGCGGGTGCTTCGAGCGCCTCGGCGCCGGTGCCGACCGGGAGGTCCCACACGGGGGCGAGCAGGCCGTGGGCGCGGAACATGCCGACGAATCGGGCGCCCTCGACGATCACGTCGTCGCCCCGCCCGTGCAACCGGGCCAGCGCGCTGAGCAGCGTGTCCTCGGGCTCGGGCATGACCCAGCGCAGGTGCTCCTTGGAGCCCATCGCGGTCCAGTACGCCGCGGTCACGCCGGTCAGCCGCACCGTCGGCGAGGCGGCGCCGTCGGCGGCCTCGATCGCCGCGGCGACCTCGGCGGAGGACTCCATGTCCTCGACCCAGAAGCCGAAGCCCTCATGGACGGTGATGTCGAGGCTGGTGTCGGCAATGAGGTCCTGGATCCTCGCGCCCTCGCCCGGCGCACCGGCCAGGCTGACGACACCGGGCTCGGCCGTCAGCGCCTGCTCGAGCACGGCGCCCAGGTCACGGGCCGGGTCGCCGTACGCGTGCTGCACCTGGAGGCCGAGCCAGATCGCGCCGCTGTCGCGGACCATCGCGGGCGCGGCCATGGGCAGCAGCGTGCAGAGGCGGACCTCGCGGTCCTCGTGACCCTTGACGGTGATCGGGGCGGTGGCCGCGGGGACGAGCTCGCGCATCGCGACGACGTCGCACTCGGAGGCCAGGCCCTCGAAGGGACGCTTGACGAAGAGCTGCGCGCCGCCGGGCGCGCCGTGGCAGGCCTTGTAGCGCTTGCCCGAGCCGCACGGGCAGGGCTGGCGAGGGCCGACCTCTCCGGGCGCCAGAGGCTTGGGCTGGTTGCGGTCGCGCTTGGCCATGGCGGTGAACCTACCCGTGGCTCGGCACGGGTGTGCTCAGAGGTCGCGCTCGGCGAGCTGGTTGAGCATGTACGCCGGGCGATCGGTGATCACGGCCCTCACCCCTGACCTCAGGCAGAGCTCGAGGTGGGCGATCTTGTTGACCGTCCACACGTGCATCTCGCGCTGGGAGCGGACCATCGAGTCGAGGGTGCGCGGGTTCGCCTCGAGCATCTTGATGCCGGGCCCGATGATCCAGCTGTCGGGCATGGTGCGTTTGACGACGGGCCAGTACGCCGGGCGGTCGATCAGCTGCACCAGGCGGACCTCGGGGGCCAGTCGCGCCATCCGCTGCAGAGCCGAGTGGGAGAAGCTCATCACCCGGACCGGGGCGCCCTCCTTGTCCCAGCCGAAGTCGCGCAGCATCTCGGCCAGGCGCTTCTCGACCAGCCCGCCGAAGCGCGTGGGGTGCTTGGTCTCGATGGCGACCTCGACCGGGCGGTCGTAGTCGGCGACGGTCTCCAGCAGCTTCCTCAGCGTCAGGACGCCGTCGTGGACCTCGTCGCGGTCGGGCGCCTCGTCGTCGAGGTCGGCCCAGGGGTTCTTCCACGCGGCGAAGTCGAGCTCGGAGAGGTCGGCGAGCTCCATCTGGCTGACCAGGCTCTTGTTGCCGCCGACACGCTTGAGGTCGCGGTCGTGGACGCAGACCAGGTGGCCGTCGGCGGTCAGGCGCACGTCGCACTCCAGGCCGCCGGCCCCCACGTCGAGTGCCTCGATGTAGGCACCCAGGGTGTGCTCGGCCAGCTCATGACTCGCGCCTCGATGGGCGACGACCTGCGGTCGCATGGTCTGCATTCTTATGCACGCGCCCCGTGGGCTGATGACCGACACTTGACCTGTGCCTGAACTCGTCTCCCGTCTGCGCGCCGCCGGCTGCGTCTTCGCCGAGGACGAGGCGGCGGTGTTGCTCGCCTCCGCCGGCTCTGACGAGGAGCTGGAGGCGATGGTCGTACGCCGGGTCGCCGGCGCGCCCTTGGAGCACGTCGTCGGCTGGGTCGACTTCGCCGGGGTGCGGGTCGGCATCGATCCGGGGGTCTTCATCCCGCGCCAGCGGACGGCGCTGATGGTGGAGCGCGTCCTTGCTTGCATGCATGCAAGGGGGCACGCGGCCGTCCTTGCATGCATGCAAGCAAGTGGAGACGCGGCCGTCCTTGCATGCATGCAAGCAAGGACAGTCGTGGTCGATCTCGGCTGCGGAACAGGAGCCCTCGGGCTCGCGGTCGCCCACGCCGTCCGCCGCGCGGCCACGACAGAGGTCGGGGTGGCGGTCGAGGTGGAGGTCCATGCCGTCGACGTCGACGCCGCGGCGGTGGCGTGCGCCCGCCGCAACCTGGCAGCAGCAGGCATCGCCGGCACCGTCCACCAGGGCGACCTCACCGCTCCGCTCTCCCACCACCTCCGGGGCAAGGTCGACCTGATCCTGGCGAACATGCCCTACGTCCCGACGCGGGCGCGCGACCTCATGCCGGCCGAGTCACGGGACCACGAGCCGGCCCACACCACCGACGGCGGCACCGACGGGCTCGACCTGATCCGCCGCGTCGCCGAGCAGGCACCGCGTTGGCTCACCAGCACCGGAAGCGTGTGGGTCGAGGTCGGCGAGGACCAGGTCGCGGCAGCGACGTACGCCTTCGAGAGCAACGGCCTGACGCCCCGGACGCACACCGACGACGACCGGGGAGCGACGGTCCTCAGCGGCACGATGTCGGGGATCTCACCCGTCTGAAAGACGGCACGAGTTCCCGCCGCCCCCGACACCTGCCCTAGCATCGCGAGCGGAGTTCGCCGAGCGATGGAGAAGCAGTGACTGTCAACGAGGACATCTTCGACCGTTGGAAGAGCCGCGAGGAGACCGCGGAAGCCATGATCCCGGTCATCGGCAAGCTGCAGCGGGAGAAGGATCTGACCATCCTGCTCCACAGCCGCTCGCTGATGAACAAGTCCGCGGTCGACATCATGAAGATCCACCGCTTCGCCCGTCAGATCGAGGGCGAGGAGCTGTCGGTCGTCACCACGATGCCGTTCCTCCAGGCCATCGCCGGCCTCGACGCCCGCGCCGCGAAGATCGACCTCGCGCTGCTGCTGAAGGCCTACAAGGAAGCCGGCGAGCCCGCCGACATCCCCGCCTTCACCGCGCAGGCTCTCGCCGGCGCCATCGGCCCGGACCGCCGCGCCCCCGGCCCGCAGGACGTCGTCCTCTACGGCTTCGGCCGCATCGGCCGCCTCGTCGCGCGCCTGCTCATCGAGAAGACCGGCTCCGGCAACGGCCTGCGCCTGCGCGCCGTCGTGGTCCGCAAGGGCGGCGAGGGCGATCTCGCCAAGCGCGCCTCGCTGCTGCGCCGCGACTCGATCCACGGCCAGTTCAAGGGCTCGATCACGGTCGACGAGGAGCGCAACGTCATCGTCGCCAACGGCGTCGAGATCCAGGTCATCTACAGCAACGACCCCAGCGAGATCGACTACACGACGTACGGCATCAACGACGCCATCCTGATCGACAACACCGGCAAGTGGCGCGACCGCGAAGGCCTCTCGCTGCACCTGCGACCTGGCATCAAGAAGGTCCTGCTGACCGCGCCGGGCAAGGGCGACGTCCCGAACATCGTCCACGGCGTCAACCACCTCGACACCGACCAGGCCGAGACGATCCTGTCCTGCGCCTCCTGCACCACCAACGCGATCGTCCCGCCGCTCAAGGCGATGGAGGACGAGTTCGGCATCATCCGCGGTCACGTGGAGACGGTGCACTCGTTCACCAACGACCAGAACCTGCTGGACAACTACCACAAGGCCGACCGTCGCGGCCGCTCCGCGCCGCTCAACCTGGTCATCACCGAGACCGGTGCCGCCTCGGCCGTCGCGAAGGTCCTCCCGGACCTCGACGCCAAGATCACCGGCAACTCGATCCGTGTCCCCACCCCGAACGTCTCCATCGCGATCCTGAGCCTGCAGCTCAAGCGCGAGACCAGCCGTGAGGAGGTCCTCGACCACCTCCGCAAGGCCGCGCTCGTCGGCCCCCTCGCCCGCTCGCTCGACTACACCCAGGCCAACGACGCGGTCTCCACCGACTTCGTCGGCGCCCGGGCCGCGTCGATCATCGACGGCAACGCCGCGATCGTCGACGGCGACAGCGCGATCCTCTACGTCTGGTACGACAACGAGTTCGGCTACTCCTGCCAGGTCCTGCGGGTCGTCCAGTACATCTCCGGCGTGGAGTACGAGACGTTCCCGAAGCTCTGACCCACCCCGTACGCCGCGAAGGCCCGGTCGCTCCTCGTGAGCGGCCGGGCCTTCGTCGTACGCCGCTCCGCCAGCCCTTGCGGCGTCACCACCGAAGGCGCATAGTGGCAAGTGGGGGTAGTGAACGGACTCGGACCATGCGTGACGAACTCACTTCCAACGTCGAACTGACCCACGAGGTGCTCTCTGCGCGACTCGCGCACGCCCGCACCTGCCACCCGACGCCGAACCGGCCTCGTGACCGCTTCCCTGCGACGGATCGGTTCCTGGCCAGCACCAGTCGGCACGTGGCGGCGGCCAACGCCGTGCTGCTTCCCGCGGTCGCACGGCAGATGCCCGAGGGTCGACAGCTGGCACGTGAGTTCGCCCGCCAGAGCCGCCGACTGGAGGCAGCGATGGCGCAGGCGAAGGGCAAGCTGTACGGATCGACGTACAGCATCCGGCGGCCGTGGACCTCGGTGTGGGGAGAGGTCCACGACGAGCTGGAGGCCTGGTTCGGCCTGGAGGAGTCGATGGTCGCGCGTCTCGCCGCCGACCCCGACGTACGCCGCAACCTCGCGCAACGCCTCTACACCGGTGAGACGCACGCGCCGAGCCGTCCACACCCCTACCTGCCGCACCGTGGCCTCGCCGGCCGCGTCGCGCGACGGGTCGCACGAGGAGTGGATCGGTTCTGGGACACCGCCGAGGGGCGGATGCTTCCCGAGCCGGTCCACACCGCCACCCACAGCCGGGACGGCCGCATGGCCCGCTACCTCCTCGCCGACCCCGAGGTCGACGAGGCCGAGTCCGGCACCGCGATCGACTGACCCCCAGGTCCTGCACCCCGGTGCAGGACCGGCATCAGTCCCGCCGCCGCGGGTGACCCGAGACACCTGTGGCGGCATCGCGGTGCCAGGATGCTGCCCATGACCGGATCGACCGACCGCGCCGAGGTCCTCCAGGGCATCCTGGACGACCGCCACAGCTGCCGGGCGTTCCTGCCCAACCCGGTTCCGGACGCCGAGATCCGCCGGATGTTCGCGATGGCGCAGCGCACCGCCTCGTGGTGCAACTCCCAGGCCTGGCAGGTGCACCTGCTCTCCGGCGACGACGCAGCGGCCTTCGCCAAGGTGCTCACCGACCGCGTCGTGAGCGGTGCCCAGGCTCCGGACATCGCCGGGCCCGCGGCGTACGAAGGCATCTACGACGAGCGCCGCCGTACCTGCGGCTTCCAGCTGTACGACGCCGTCGGCGTCGCCCGCGAGGACAAGGAGGGCCGGCTGTTCCAGATGCTGCGCAACTTCCGGTTCTTCGACGCCCCGCACGTCGCCGTGATCACGACCCCACGGGCGCTCGGGACGTACGGCGCCGTCGACTGCGGTGGCTACGTCTCCACGCTGCTCACCGCCGCGACGAGCCTGGGCATCAGCACGATCGCCCAGGCCGCCGTCGCGATGTACGCCGACGCGGTCCGCGCCCACCTCGACGTGCCCGAGGACCGTGACGTGGTCTGCGCCGTCTCCTTCGGGTACGCCGACCCCGAGGCGCCCGTCAACGCCTTCCGCACCGAGCGGGCGGACGTCGAGGACGTCGTCAGCGGGCTGCCCGGCTGACCCGATCGGGGCCTCGTCCGGCAAACATCCGGCGCATCCGATGCCTGCGGGCAAACATCCGCATGGACATCGATACGGTCCGCACACCGGTGCGCCATGATCCGATGCGTGGGGAAGTTGGCCTTTGGGAGCCGGCTTCGCGAACTACGCGGAGAAGCCGGCCTACGACAGGTCGACCTCGCCGAAGCACTCGGGATCGGCCGGTCGACCCTTGCGAACGTCGAGCGCGGGCACGAGACGCCGAGCGAGCGTCTGTGGGACGCCCTGCTGCTGGCGCACCCGGCGTGGATCGAGCACCTGCGGTCGGCGTACGAGCAGGCGCGCGCGGACCTGGCCGCCCGCAACGCGGAGACCGCGGCCGACGGTGAGTGGGCGACGCCGCATTCGGGCGGCCCGTTCGAGATCGAGTCGGTGGCCTACACCTACGTCTTCGAGGAGTCACGCAGCCCGGTCGAGATCATCGAGGTCCGCAAGGTGAAGGCGCTCGAGGGCGGGGCGTCGTACTTCGGCCTCCAGACCGGACACACCAGCTCCGAGGGCTTCCGCGTCGACCAGGAGGCGCTCTGGGGCGGGCGGCTGACGACCAGCAAGCTCGAGGAGGCCGGCCACACCCTGTACTGGCGACGGTTCGAGTTCGACCGTCCGCTGCGCATCGGCCAACGCCACGAGTTCGCGATCCGCTCGTGGGTCGAGCGCGACCCCGAGCCCGGCACGTACGTCACCTTCCGCGTGACGATCCCGACCAAGGAGGTCCGGATCAACCTGGCCTTCCACGGACCGCACCGCGCCGCCACCGCGTGGCGCTTCGGCCCGCTCGAGGAGTACGTCGACCTGCCGGCGAGCGACCCCGCGTGCCAGCGCGTCCGCGTGGCCAGCCACGGCTGCAGCGCCCGCTTCCTCCGCCCGGAGCTCGACAAGGACTACGCCCTCGGGTGGGACTGGGCCTGAGCTGCGGGCGGTCGTGTTCGGCCACGCCCACCGGCAAGGTCCCGTGTTTGTCGGGGCGCGACGGCTCGGTTCCCTGATCCGGCTGCCGACGAGCTCCTCCACCCGCCACACTCTGCCCACGCGATCACTCGCGGCCACCACCAACGACGCGCTCGGGGTCACCACCTGGAGCAGTCATGTCCCCTCGTCGAACCATCTCCCGGCTCGCGGTCCTCGTCTCTGTCGCCATGGCGACCGCCGGGATGGCCGGCATCTCGACCGCCGGGGCGGCACCTGCGGCCGCGCGATCGACCGTGCTGCCCTCGCGCGCCGCGACCGAGATCCTGCACAACGGTCTGGTCGGGAAGGCCACCACGGTCGGGTTCATCGGCACCCGGATCGCACGGAACGCCCACGTCCGTCAGGTCAAGGTCAGCTTCGGCGACGGGCACGCGGTCCGGCGTACGAGCCTGAAGCCGGTGGCCCACGCTTATGCGAAGCCGGGCGTGTACCGCGTGGTCGCGACCCTCACCGACACACGCGGAACGGTCTCGCGCGCCCACGCCTTCGCGGTCGTGAACCGGCCGACCACCAGCCGGCTCGCGAGCCACACCCGCCGCGTCGCCTACAGCTCGGTGCTCTCCGTGACCCCGCTGAGCATCAAGCGTGAGCGCGTCGCCCTCACCTCGGGGACCCCGCTGCCCCAGGCCGGCCAGGTCCTCCTGATCGGCCGGGGCACGCTCGACCCGCGCGGGCTGGGGCTCGTCGTCGAGTCGGCAACGGTCGCGCCCAGCACCGGGCGCCGGATCGTCACCGGTCACGACGCCTCGCTTCGCGAGATCTACAGCACCTTCCGCAGCAGCCACGGCGTCTCGCTGCCCGCTCGCGTCGTCGCGACCCGCACGGCGCCTGACGGCTCGGTGACCAAGCGGGCCATGCGCACCTCCGCGCTGCCCTTCACCTGCTCGGGCGGAGCGAGCGCGACGACCAGCATCACGGTCGACGCCAGCCAGACCCACGTCGAGCCGGAGATCGACCTCAACTCCCGCGTCATCTCCGCGAACATCGCCTTCCGGCCGGTGATCACGGGGACCCTGACCCTGTCGGGCGCGGTGCACTGCAGCCTGTCCGGCGGATTCGAGATCCCGGTCGTCTCGGCCGGAGCGGTCATCGTGACCATCTCGCCGTACCTCGACATCGACGCGAACGCCTCGGTCACCGCCTCGGCCACGTGGTCGCCGCGCGTCTTCTTCGGCTTCGTCCGCAGCCCTGCCGGCAGCTCGACGACCGCCGCGTTCAAGAGCGCCGTCTCAGCCGACCTCAAGGGCCAGGCCGAGCTGACGGTGAAGGCCGGCATCACCGTCGACCTCTCCGTGGCCCACGCCGCCGGCATCAAGGCGAGCGTCGGCCCGGTCATCGACCTCACCAGCACCGAGCAGCCCGGCACGTCGTGCCTGCGTGCCACCGGCAAGATCCAGGTCGACGCGTCGATCTACTACGACGCCATCTTCCTGTCCGGGTCGAAGACGATCTACAGCGGCGACTTCTACCCGACGACGTTCTTCGACACGTGCTGGTCGACCGCGACCACCACCTCGGGGGGCGGATCCGGCTCCGCGGTCGGCGGCGGCTACCCCACGCCGACCTCCACCGGAGGCGGATCGACTCCATCGGCTCCGCCGTACGTCGGACCCTCGACCCCCGAGACGACCGGTAGTGCGGTGCAGACCTGGACCGACTACGCCAGCGGCGGCGGCAGCCAGGGCGCCGACATTCCGAGCTACCGGACCGTAGGGGTCGTCTGCAAGACCCACGGTCTCCAGGTCAGCGACGGCAACAACTGGTGGTACCTCGTCGCATCGTCGCCATGGAACGGCGCGTACTACGGGAGCGCCGACGGCTTCTACAACAACGGGCAGACGTCCGGATCGCTGCACGGGACGCCGTACGTCGACACGGCAGTGCCGGACTGCGGAACGTCCGCCGGTTCCGCCGGTACGCCGACCACGCCTCCCTCCAACCCGACGCCCACCGACGGCAGCACGTGGACGGAGACCGCCGGCAGTGTCGCCCACACCTGGACCAACTACTCGAACGCGGGTGGCACGGAGGGTCCCGAGATCGCAGCGGGGCAGTCCGTCCAGATCGCCTGTGTCGTCACGGGGTTCGGGGTGTCCGACGGCAACACGTCCTGGTACCGCATCGCGTCGTCCCCCTGGTCCAGCAGCTACTACGTCAGCGCCGACGCGTTCTACAACAACGGCGCCACCTCCGGATCGCTGCGAGGCACGCCGTTCGTCGACGGCGCCGTGCCGGCGTGCTCCAGTGGTGGGGGTGGCGGCGGAGGCGGTACGACGTACAACGAGACCACCGGCAGCGTCACCCACACCTGGACCAACTACTCGAATGCGGGCGGTACCGAAGGCCCGCAGATCGCCAGCCAGCAGACCGTCGCGATCGCCTGCAAGCTGCAGGGGTTCCAGGTCGCCGACGGCAACACCTGGTGGTACCGCATAGCGGCTTCGCCGTGGAACGGCAGCTACTACGCCAGCGCCGACGCGTTCTACAACAACGGGGCCACCTCCGGGTCGCTGTCGGGAACCCCGTGGGTCGACACCGCCGTACCCAACTGCTGAGTACTCGGCCGTCCGCTCCGGACGCCGCAACAACCGACCTTCCTGGGGGAACAGTGCTCCGTCACCTCATCCGCGCGCTCCTCGCGGCCACCCTGCTTCTCGCAGGCCTGACGACAACGGTCCCGGCGGCCAGTGCACTGGAATCCGTCGACGCCTTCGTCAGCCGGCGGAACGGCCAGTTCCCCGACTACGACGGCCAGTACGGCTCCCAGTGCGTCGACCTGTTCGAGTACTACAACCGCGACGTCGTCGGCGCACCGGTCGCCTGGGGAAACGCCTACCAGCTGTACGGCGCCGCATCGGCGGACTACTACGACAAGTACCCGGCCGGCTCCGGCTACACGCCGGTCAAGGGCGACGTCGCCGTCTGGAACACCAATTCCGCTGGATCAGGCGGCAACGGCCACGTCGCCATCGTGCTCGGCGTCGTCAACTCCACGACCCTGCAGGTCTTCCAGGCCAACTCCAGCGGCACCAACGACGCCGGCGTCAACAACTCACCCGCCTCGATCGGCAACCACGGAACAGCGAACCTGACCGGCTACCTCCACCCCAAGAACCTCCCGGGCAACACCCCTCCCCCGCCGCCGGACCGTGACCAGGACGCGGTGGCCGACAGCAACGACCTCTGCCCGGACCTCCCGGGATGGTCCGAGTTCGCAGGCTGCCCGGAGGAGATCGCCGCCCAGGCGCAGACCGACACCACGACCTCCAGCGGCGACGGCTCGGCCGACTACTGCCGCCTCGTCGGGAACGGCAACGGCCAGGACTCGCACGTGCAGTGCACCCTCGGTGCGGGCAACGGCTTCGGGGTGACCAGGACCTCTGACGTGCTCGACTGGGGGTACCGGACCGGGCGCGCGTGGGTCGATGTCAACGGCGACCGCCGCGCCGACTTCTGCCGCCGGGTGGGGAACAACAACAACCAGGACTCCCACGTGGCCTGCACCCTGTCGACCGCGACCGGCTTCGGAGCCACCTGGACCAGCGGCGTCGTCGACTGGGGCTACGACTTCGGGCGCGCGTGGGTCGACGTCAACGGCGACCACCGCGCCGACTTCTGCCGCGTCGTCGGCAACACCGGAGACGGCCACGTCCAGTGCACACTGGCGACGTCGACCGGCTTCGGGGCCACCCGCACCAGCCCCGTGCTCGACTGGGGCTACGCCCTCGGCCGGTTCTGGGTCGACGTCAACGGCGACCACCGCGCCGACTACTGCCGCCGCGTGGGGAACACCAACAACCAGGACTCCCACGTGGCCTGCACCCTGTCGACCGCGACCGGCTTCGGCGCCACCTGGACCAGCGGCGTCCTGGATTGGGGGTACGACACCGGTCGAGCCTGGGCGGACGTCAACGGCGATCACCGGGCGGACTACTGCCGGGTCGTTGGTGGGCCGTACCCGCAGTCCTACGTGTCCTGCACCCTGACGACGTCCACCGGCTTCGGCGCCACCCGCACCAGCCCCGCGCTCGACTGGGGCTACGCCATGGGTCGCACGTGGACCGACGTCAACGGCGACCACCGCGCCGACTACTGCCGCCGCGTGGGGAACACCAACAACCAGGACTCCCACGTGGCCTGCATCCTGTCGACCGCGACCGGCTTCGGGGCCACCTGGACCAGCGGCGTCGTCGACTGGGGCTACGACGCGGGCCGCACCTGGGCGGACGTGAACGGCGACCACCGCGCCGACTACTGCCGCGTCGTCGGCAACACCGGCGACGGCCACACTCAGTGCACGCTGGCGACGGCCACTGGATTCGGCGCCACGGTCACCTCACCCGCCCTCGACTGGGGATACGACGACTCGCGCATGTGGAGCGGCCAGGTCGACTCCACGTCGCCGACCGCCCAGCTCGTCGCACCGACGGCCACCTCCACCACGCTGAGCAACGTCACGGTCAGGTGGACGGCCGTCGACTGGGGGACGGGCCTGCGCTCCTCCACGATCCGTGTGCAGTCCGCGAAGATCGGGTCGCCCCTCGGCCCCTGGTACGTCCCGTCCGGATCCACCGCCATCGCCGCCGCCACCCGCAGCCACTCGTTCGGCCTGGTGGCCGATCACCGCTACTGCTTCTCGGTCCGTTCGACCGACCGGTCTGGCAACGTGGGCGCGTGGTCGACGGCCCGGTGCATCAGCCGCACGTAGGCACCGCGCGCCGGCCGCACACGGTGGTGTTCGGTCACGAGCACCGCAGAGGGCCCGTGTTTGTCCGGGTCTCCTTGTCGGATCGGTGAACAACCTGTCGGCGGGCAGTCCTCACCGCAAGACTTCACCTGCCGTGGCCACTCGGGACGCCGGACAACCGACTTCCTGGGGGAACCGTGCTCCGTCATCTCATCCGTGGGTTCCTCGCTGCCGCCCTGCTGCTGACCGGACTGACAGCGACCGCCCCGTCGGCCAGCGCGCTCGAGTCCGTCGACGCCTTCGTCGACCAGTGGAACGGCCAGTTCCCCAACTACGACGGCGTCTACGGCTCCCAGTGCGTCGACCTCTTCGACTACTACAATCGCGACGTCGCCGGAGCACCCGCACAAGGCTTCGGCAACGCCTACACGATCTACGACGCGGCCTCGTCGACCTACTACGACAAGCACACCGCCGGCTCCGGCTACAGCCCGATCAAGGGCGATGTCGCCATCTGGAACAGCAGCTCCCCGAACTCCGGCGGCAACGGCCACGTCGCGATCGTGCTGTCCGTCGTGAACAGCACGACCATCCAGGTCCTCCAGGCCAACGCAGGCCTGCCGACCAATGACGGCCCGCCGGACACGTCCTCCGACGTCAACAACAACCCGGTCAGCATCGGCAACCACTCCACGGCGTACCTCACCGGGTACCTGCACCCCAAGAACCTCACCACCTCCCCGCCGCCCCCGCCCCCGGCCCCGCCGGGCACCAACCTGGTCAAGGGCGGCGGCTTCGAGAGCGGTGGCTGGTCGACCGAGCCGGGCACCAACTTCGTCTCCTACTCCTCGGGCCAGCTCAGGTCGGACGAGAAGGCCCGCGACGGCAGCAGGTACGGCGCCACCAACACCAGCCAGTCCGGCGGCGGCATCTTCCAGGACATCGCCCAGACGATCCACGCCGGCGACACGTTCTGCGCGTCCGCCTTCGTGCGCTCGCAGTACGGCAACACCGCCTCCGGCGCGCTCGCGCTCTGGGTGACCGGCACGAACGCGGCCGAGAACGGCTCGGTCCGCTACACCAAGGTGCCCACCCTGGACCGGTGGACGCCGGTGTCGACCTGCGTCACCGCGACGAGCGACCACGACAACGTCCGCGTGCAGCTCTATCCCGCGGTCAACGGCGGCACGACCGAGATCGACGACGTGAGCGTCAACCGGTCGATGGCGCGGGGCGGCGGCTTCGAGAGCGGCGGCTGGTCGACGGAGCCCGGCACCAACTTCGTCTCCTACAGCGCCGGCCAGGTCAACGCCGCCGAGAAGCCGCGCTCCGGCAGCCGGTACGGCGCCACGAACGCCAGCCAGGCCGGCGGCGGCATCTTCCAGGACGTGCCGGCGAGCATCGGTCCGGGCGACACCTACTGCGCCTCGGCGTTCGTCCGCTCGCAGTACGGCGGCACGGCCTCCGGCACCCTGGCCCTCTGGGTCATCGGCACGAACAGCGCCGAGAGCGGCACCGCGACGTACAACGGCGTCCACGCCCTCAACAACTGGCGCCCGATCTCGACCTGCGTGACCGCGACGCAGGCCCACAGCGCCGTACGGATCCAGTTCTACCCAACCGTGGGCGGCGGTACGACGGAGATCGACGACGTGAACGTGTCCCGGTCGACCGTGCAGAGCGGCGGCTTCGAGAGCGGCGGCTGGTCGACCGAGCCCGGCACCAACTTCGTCTCCTACAGCGCCGGCCAGGTCAACGCGGCCGAGAAGCCACGCTCCGGCAGCCGGTACGGCGCGACCAACACCAGCCAGGCCGGCGGCGGCATCTACCAGGACGTCGCGGGCACCATCGACCCCGGCGACACCTACTGCGCGTCGGCGTACGTCCGCTCGCAGTACGGCGGCAGCGCCGCCGGATCCTTCGCGATCTGGGTGATCGGCGCCAACAACGCCGAGGGCAGCAGTACGCCGTACCGCCAGCTCCGCACCTTCAACAACTGGACGCCCGTGTCGACGTGCGTCACCGCGACGCAGGCACACACCGCCGTCCGAGTGCAGTTCTACCCGGCCGTGGGCGGCGGCACGACCGAGATCGACGACGTCGGCATCCTGCTCAACGCCCAGGTGCAGCGCGTGCTCAACACGGCGCAGCCGACGATCACCGGGAGCACCGCGGTCGGCAAGGTCCTCTCCGCCAGCCGCGCAGGCTGGCTGCCCGGCGACGTGTCGGTCGGCTACCGCTGGTACCGCAACGGCAAGGCCATCACCGGTGCCACCTCCGCCAAGCACACCGTGGTCGCCGCCGACCGCGGCACGACCCTGACCATCCACGCGATCGGCTACCGCGCCGGCATCGCGCCCTCCACGGCCACCCGGTCGATCAAGATCCCGTGACCGCCCACCACGGCAGGAGCCACATCATGAAGTCTCTCTCGATCCGGACGCTCCTCATCACTCTGCTGGCGGCGGTCGGTCTGACGTTCGTCACGCCGCCGGCCGCGCACGCCGACACCGGCTGGACCAACACCTGCGTCAGCCCCAACTACGGCTACGACTGCGTCGCCTGGACCGGCTACCACGGCCAATCCACCTGGGGATACCCCGTCGACAGCCGCGGCCACAACTGCACCAACTACGCCGCATACCGCCTCGCCCAAGCCGGCGCCGCGAACCCCGGAAACCTCGGCAACGCCACCGACTGGGACAACAACGCCGCTGCCAAGGGCTTCACCGTCGACCACAACCCCGCCGTCGGATCCGTCGCCCAATGGGAAGGCAACACCGGCCCCGCCGCCGGCGTACCCGAAGGCCACGTCGCCATCGTCGACGCCGTCACCTCCTCCTACATCGACATCAGCCAGGACGGCTGGGGCGGCACCACCAAGACCACCCGCATCACCACCGGCGGAACCTGGTGGCCCAACCACTTCATCCACATCAAGGACGGAGGAGCACCGACCGACGGAAGCTGGGAGACCGCGTTCCAAGCCAACACCGGCAGCCTCTGGACCGTCGGGGCCGAGACTCACGGCGACTGGCACCTCGGCATGCAGGACGGCACCAGCCCGGCGGTCGCCCGGCTCAGCGGAGGCGGCTACGAGTCGGCGTTCCAGGCCAACACCGGCAGCCTCTGGGTCGCCGGCGCCGCGGGCACGAAGGACGCGCAGCTCGGCATGATGCGGGACACGAGCCCAGCGATCGCCGGCCTGACGAATGGAAGCTACGAAGCCGCGTTCCAGGCCAACACCGGCAACCTGTGGACGGTCGGATCCGACAGCCACGGCGACTGGCACCTCGGGATGATGCAGGGTACGAGTCCCAGCATCGCCGCTCTTCCCGGTGGTGGCTACGTCGTCGCGTTCCAGGCCAACACCGGCAACCTCTACACCACGGGCACTCCCGGCACCACGAACTGGGGGTTGGGGATGATGCGGGGCACCAGCCCGTCGGTTGCCGCCCTCACCGGCGGCGGATTCCAGGTGGCGTTCCAGGCCAACACCGGCAGCCTCTGGACGGTCGGCGCGGCCGGCAACAAGGACTGGCAGCTCGGCATGGCGCCGGCGACCTCCCCGTCGATCACCGCCGTCACCGGCGGCGGATTCGAGGCGGCGTTCCAAGCCAACACCGGCAGCCTCTGGACGGTCGGCGCGGCCGGCAACAAGGACTGGCAGCTCGGCATGAAGACCCGAACCAGCCCTGCCATCGCCGGCCTCGGCAGCGGAGGGTTCCAAGCGGCGTTCCAGGCCAACACCGGCGACCTCTGGACCGTCGGTTCGGGAGGCGACAAGAATTGGCAGCTCGGCATGATGCGCCAGACCTCACCCTGCATCACAGCCGCGCTCGGAGGCGGCTGCGCGCCCGGCGCGACCGACCTCACGGCGCCGAACGTGAACACCATCGGTTCGCTGCCGCACTTCCGGACGTCCACGACCGTGAAGCTCGACTGGTCGGGTTCAGACACCGGTTCCGGCGTCGCGGCGTACGACGTGAGGTACCGCACCGCGCCCTACTCGGGGTCCTTCGGTGCCTACCAGTACCCCGCCGCCTGGCAAGGCCTCACCACGGCCGCCGCCACCAAGACCGGTCTGACGGCAGGAACGACGTACTGCTTCTCGGTCCGCGCCCGCGACAATGCCGGCAACACCTCGGGCTGGAAGTCCGGACCCTGCACCACCACCGCTCTTGACGACCGAGCGCTGACCGGAACCGGCTGGACCGCGAAGACCGGCACCGGCTACTTCGCCGGCACCTTCAAGACCACCAGCGTCCAGGGCCGGCAGCTCAGCCGAACCGGCGCACAAGTCCGCCGCATCGCCGTCGTGGCCACCACCTGCCCGACCTGCGGCAAGGTCGGCGTCTTCCTCAACGGCACCCAGATCGGCACCGCCGACCTCTACGCCACCACGACGAGGAAGGCACAGATCGTCACCGTGCCCGTCGTGACCCTCCAGACCGGAACGGTCACCCTCCGCGTCCTCACCAACGGGAAGCCCGTCGAGATCGACGGTATCGGCCTCAGCCGCAGCTGACAGCGGCAGAACAGTGGGGCCGGTGGGCTCAGGCGAGTCGGATCTGTCCTGAGCCCACCGAGATCTTGCGGGCGGGAAGGGGCTGGTCGGCGGGACCCCGGACCACGGACCCGTCGGTGATGGAGAACTCGCTGCCGTGGCAGGGGCACTCCAGCACCGAGCCGGCGCGGACCGCACAGCCCGCGTGGGTGCAGACCGAGCTGAAGCAGCGGAACTCGCCCGCCTTCGGCTGGGTGACGACGAGCTGCTGGTCGGAGAGGACGAGCGCTCCGCCGACGGGGACGTCCGAGGTCGAGGCGAGCGCCGGCTGCGCACCGCGTACGACGTGCTCCGACTGGGGCTTGGGCGCCGTCGACGACGGAGAGGACGCAGGAGCCTTCGGAGCCTGAGAAGAGGCCGACGGCGAGCTGCCACACGCGGCCACGAGCGGGAGCGCGGCACCCGCACCGGCGAGAGCGACGACCTTGCGACGGCTGACGGGGTCGCTCATCACTTGCCCACCGTCGCCGAGGAGGTGACCTGGTCGTGCCAGACGGCCTTCGCGCCCGAGTCGCCGACGCGGTAGACCTGCACCCCGGCGGCGACCGCGGCGACGATCGCCAGGACGCCGACGACCCGCATCGGGTTGCGGCCGAGGGTCGTACGCCGGTCGAGGACGACGAGCACGACGTCGAGCAGCAGCAGCGGGATCATGAACCAGATCAGCTGGTCACCGAGGTGCGCGTGCTGGCCGGGGTCGCCCACGTGCTTCTCGAGTGACTCGCCGCTCGAGGTGGCGACCGGGATCAGCACGGTCGCGATGACCGAGATCCCGACCAGCAGGGGACCGAACGTACGACGCCAGGCCGGACGGACCACGAGCGCGATCGTGCCCAGGATGGCCAGCGGCATCAGCACGACGACGGCGTGGACGACGAGCGGGTGCACGGGGACTCCGTTGATGACATCGAACATGGCCCCATCTTCGCCGTACGGACCTCAGGGTGACGCCAACCGAACGTCAAGGTCACGTCAAGAACCCCTGGGACCCCTCTGAGATCGCTAGCGTGAGGGCGTGGCAACGGTGATGGTCGTCGAGGACGACGCGGCGATCCGGCAGGCGCTGACGCGCGGGCTGACCGCGGTCGGCCACGTCGTCACCTCCGTCGCCCGGGGCTCGGACGCCGTCGCCGCGTTCGCCGCGCACCCCGTCGAGGTCGTCGTCCTCGACCTCGGCCTGCCGGACATGGAGGGCGAGGCGGTCCTTGGCGTCGTTCGCGCGCTCGGTGAGGTCCCGGTGATCGTCGCGACGGCGCGCGACGACGATCGCGAGGTGGTGCGGCTGCTCGACGCCGGCGCCGACGACTACCTCATCAAGCCGTTCTCGGTCGCCCAGATGGACGCGCGGATCCGCGCGGTGCTGCGCCGCAGCGGACAGTCCCCCGAGACGTCCTCGGTGCTGACCGTCGCCGACCTGCGCCTGGACACGCGTGCCCGGGAGGCCACCCTCGCCGGCGTACCTCTCGAGCTGTCCCGCCTGGAGTTCGACCTGCTCCAGCTGCTGATGCAGCGCGTCGGTCAGGTCGTCTCCAAGCCGACCCTGCTCGCCGAGGTGTGGCGCCAGCCGTGGGGCGGCGCGGACCGTACCGTCGACGTGCACCTGTCCTGGCTGCGTCGCAAGCTCGGCGAGACCGCTGCCGAGCCGCGCTACCTCGTCAGCGTTCGCGGCGTCGGCGTCAAGCTCGTCGACCCGACGGTGGTGTCATGAACCTGCGCAGCCAGGTCACCGTCCTGGGCGTCGGCACGGCCGGCCTGGTCATCGGGCTCGCCGCCGTGCCGCTGGCGCTGCTGCTGCACAACAACGCGTACGACGGCGCCGAGCAGCGCGCGACGTACGCCGCCCAGAGCACCGCCGACTTCATGACCGCCGGCACGTACGACGGCGCCGACCTGATGTCCTACCTCGACCGTCTCAACGCGCGCACCCGCACGCCGGTGAGTGTCGTCGAGGGCACCGACCAACCCGCGGGCGCGCAGATCGACGACAGGATGCTCGACGCGGCGCTCCACACGCCCGAGCCCCGGCTCGGCGACGGCGACGAGGACAACCTGGGCGCGGTCTCCTCGCCCCGG
This sequence comes from Nocardioides montaniterrae, assembly GCF_054782655.1. NCBI lineage: Bacteria > Bacillati > Actinomycetota > Actinomycetes > Propionibacteriales > Nocardioidaceae > Nocardioides > Nocardioides montaniterrae. The sequence goes on from NZ_BAAGSB010000004.1 coordinate 28,692, forward strand.
AAGACCCGACTCGACGACGGCCGGCTGGTGCAGGTGTTCTGTCGTGCGCGCGACGGGGAGGCGAGAGTAATCGCCGTGGTCGACAGCGACTCCGTCCGGTCGACCATCCTCAAGCAGGACCTCGCGATCGGCGCGGCCGCTGCGCTCCTGCTCGCGCTCGCCTGGCTGGCCGCCGACCTGGTCGGGCGACGCATCGTGCGTCCGCTGCGGCTCACTGCCGAGACCGCGAACGCGCTGGGTCGCGGCGACCTCTCGGCGCGGGCACCGGTCAGCGGTCCGACCGAGGTCGCCCGGGTCGCCGACGAGCTCAACGCGCTCGCCAGCCGGATCGACGAGCTGCTCACCATGGAACGCGAGAACGCGGCTGACCTCTCCCACCGGCTGCGCACCCCGCTGACCGCGGTCCGTCTCGGCGTGGAGGCACTGCCGGCCGGTCCGGATCGCAGCGACCTCGAGGACCACGTCGCCGCCGTGGAGCGAAGCCTGACCCAGATCATCCGGGCCGCCCGACGCGGCGACCGCGAGGGCCTGCACCCGGCCTGCGACGCGACCGAGGTCGTCCGCGACCGTACGGCGTTCTGGCGCCCGCTCGCCGAGGACCAGGGACGCTCGCTGGAGGTCACGCTCCCGGGCGGACCGGCGTACGTCCGGCTGGTCGCGGACGACCTCGCCGGAGCCCTGGACGCCCTGCTCGAGAACGCGATCGCCCACACCGACGAGAGCGTGCCGATCGCCGTACGACTGGTGCCAGTCGACCCCGAGGACGACGGACGCCCGGGCTGGCTGGTCGAGGTGCTCGACCGGGGCCCGGGCATCCCGCCGGAGGCGCTGGAGCGTGGTCGGTCCGACCGCGGCTCCAGCGGCCTGGGGCTCGACATCGCCCGTTCCGTCGCGGTGGCGTCGGGCGGACGGCTCGAGCTGGTCAGTGAAGGTCGCTGGCGCGGTGCAGGCCTGCGACTGGGGCCGACCCCTGCGTGAAGTCCTCCGGCTGCGCGTGCTGGAGCTCGCGGTGGCCCTCCTCGTCGGCGTGGCTGCGCCACAGGTAGATCACCAGCGCGGCGAACGCCAGGAGGCCGACCCCGGTCACCGGGCCGGTGCCGTAGCCGAGGCCGCCCTGGTTCGCGGCGTGCGCGGTCCAGTCGGCGAAGCTCGCGCCGAGCGGGCGAGTCAGTGAGTACGCCGCCCAGAAGCAGATCACCGCGTTCGCACCGAGCTTCCACGCGGCCAGCGGGAGCAGGATCGCGATGCCGAACAGCACGATCGAGCCCAGGAAGCCCATGTTCAGGTTGATCGCCGTGGTGTCACCGAGGGCGGTGCCGAGCCCGAAGGTCAGCAGCACGGTGCCCCAGTAGAACCGCTCACGGCGGGCGGTGATGATCGAGTGCACCGAGAGGGTGCCCTCGCTGCGCCGCCACCAGGTCAGCAGGCCGACCAGCAGCACGAAGTAGACACACGAGTCGACGTAGTACGGCGTACCCAGTGCCACGTGGGGGCCGTCGGCCACCATCGTGCCGAACACCGCGACCATCAGGACCGTGGTCCAGTAACGGATCGGGTGGTACGTGTCCGCGCGCAGCTGCCACCACAGGGCGGCGAAGAATCCGCCGACACCGATCACCCCCGCCATCACCAGGTTGGTGGTCCCCATGAAGTCGGCGCCCGTCTCGCCGATGGCGGTCGTGAGCAGCTTGACGATCCAGAACATCACGAAGACGTCGGGCACCTTGGGTGCCGCGAACGCCCGTGCGGTGCGCGCAGTGGTGGTCATGCTCCGAAAGGTAGGGCGCCGAACCTGCAGCCAACCTGACTGCGGATCCGGCGCCCTGGACGGAGCGGCTCAGGCCGTCGTACGCCGGAACCCGAACGCCGCCAGCGCCGCGGCGAGCGCGAAGCTGATGCCGCCGAGGACGAAGGCGGTGACGTAGGCGCTCTCCGTGGGCAGGGCGATCGGCCCGGCCGGGGTGGCGTACGTCGAGGTGGAGCTGCTCAGCACCGTGATCACGATCGCCGAGCCGATGGCACCGCCGACGGTCCGCATGATCGAGTTGACCGAGTTTGCCACGCCCGTGTCCTCGGGAGCGACGTGGGACATCAGGAGCGCCGGCATCGCGGCGTACGCGACGGCGATCGCGGCGTTGCCGACGACCAGGGCGACGATGAACTCGGCGCTGTGGGCGTGGAGGAGCGCCAGCGAGACCATCGAGACCACACCGAGCAGGCTGGCCACGAGCAGGACGATGCGGGCGCCGAAGCGGGCGACGTACCGGCCGCTGATCGGGCCGAGCGGGATCGAGAGCAGCGTGCCCGGGAGCATGTAGACGACGCTGGTGCGCAGCACGCTCGCGCCGAAGCCGTAGCCGGTCAGGGCGTCGGGCGCCTGGACGAAGTACGTCGCCCCGAGGAAGACGCTGAACATCGCGAACCCGACGAACAGGCTGGCCAGGTTGGTCGCCAGGACCGGTCGGTGGGCGAGCAGGTCGAGCTTGATCAGCGGGCTGGCGCTGCGGTGCTGCAGGACGCCGAACAGGGCGAGCACCGCGATCGCGGCGACCGGGAGCACCAGGGTGATCGGAGCGGTCCAGCCCCACTCGTGGCCCTGCGAGATCGGGAGCAGCAGCAGGACCAGCCCGGTGCCGAGCACACCGGCGCCGAGGTAGTCCACCGAGCCGCCCTGGCCGGCGCGGCGCGGGAGGACCCGGGCGCTGGTGGCGAGCATGACGAGGGAGGCGACGACGGTCAGCCAGAAGATGCGGCGGTAGTCGCCGTCGTGCTGGGTCAGGACACCGGTCGCGACCAGCGCGAAGCCGCTGCCGAAGCCGAGGGCGGAGGCAGCGACGGCCATGCCGTGGTGCATGCGCTCGAGCGGCAGCTCCTGGCGGAGCACGCTGATGGCCAGCGGGAAGAGGCCGAAGCTCGCGCCCTGCAGGACACGGCCGGCGATCAGCCACTCGATGGAGTGGGCGGTCGCGGCGACCACGCTGCCGATGAGGGTCAGCGTGAGCGCGGCCAGGATGACGCGGCGGTTGCCGAAGACGTCGCCGAGCCGGCCGAAGAGCGGGGTGACCGCGGAGGCGGTGAGCATCGTCGCGGTCGCGACCCAGCCCACGGTGGTCGCGGAGGTGTGCAGCTGCTGGCCGATCAACGGCAGGGCCGGGACGACGAGCGTCTGGATGAGCGAGAGCAGGAAGACGTTCGCCGCCATGGCGGGCAGGACGAGCCGGGAGTACGTCGCGGGGCGGGCCGAGTGGCGGGCCGAGGGCGCCTCGACGGCAGCGGTGGTGTCGAGGGTGGTGGTCATGGGTTTGAGCGTGACAGGTTTTCGACACAGTGTCGATTCTTGATGACGTGACGTCGAACACCGACGACATCCCGTCGAGAACAGGTAGGGTGGGCACATGGCTACCGACACCGGCGTACGCCGCCGCGGCGGCCCGACCAAGGGCGACCAGCGCGAACGGCGGATCCTCGAGGCGACCCGCGACCTGCTCGCCGACCGCAGCGTCAACGAGCTCACCATCGACGCGATCGCCAAGGCGGCCGGCGTCTCGCGCACGGCGTTCTACTTCTACTTCCCCACCAAGCAGGCGGTCGTCGCCGCGCTGCTCGACGAGCTGTGGGAGGAGTTCGGCCAGACCCACGGCTGGTTCTCCACCACCGGGCCGTCGCGTGACGACCTGCTCGAGCACCACCGCCTGGTCGGCGCCGTGTGGCGCGAGCACCGCTCGATCCTGACCTGCACCGCCGGCACCGTCGACTACGAGCCGCTCCAGGACTGGGTCGACCGCGCCCACTCCCGCTTCGTCGACGGCCTCTCCGCCAAGATCTCCCGCGACCAGGACGCCGGCCACGCGCCGGTCGGCGTACCTCCCGGCGCCCTGGCCGAGCTTGTCTCCGACCTCCGCGACGCCCGCTTCCGCACGATCGCCCGCCTCCGCGGCAAGGCCTTCGACCGCGCGATCGCCGAGCTCACCGAGGTCGTCCTGCGGATGCTGTACGGCGAGATCGCCTGAGCCGGCGTACGTCCTCGACGCCGAAGGGCCCCGGTCGTCGACCGGGGCCCTTCGTTTCTGAGCCACCTGTCAGATTCGAACTGACGACCTGCTCATTACGAGTGAGCTGCTCTACCAACTGAGCTAAGGCGGCACCACGCCGGCGAACCGACGCGCGTGCAAGCATAACGAAACCCCAGGCCGGGCGGTGAATCGGCCGCATCTCGCGCTCAGGAGGGGCTGTTCGGCCGCCCTGCCGGACCACTTCGACGGGCCGCCTCGGCGACGGCCGCTGGCCTTCAGCCCGAGAACCGACGGCCCGCCACAACCCACCTAAACCCGGTCTGGCCCGCAATAGATGGACAGTAGGTGGACAGTGTCAGTCGGCTGCCAAGACCGGCCCATGGGCCAGCACCCCCGAGGCGCCCCGCCTGGATCTGTGTCCAGCGGGGCGCCTCAGCGGGCGGTACTGCGACCGTTCAGCCAACTCAGCAGTGGGGAACAGCGGCACCGTTCGTGCCCGTGTACACCCACGCGTCGGAGTAGTAGTAACCATCGGTGGTGAAGTCCCAGATGTTCTCGGTGCCGTAGGGGCCCTTGATCGAGTCGCCGGTGACGTAGCACCAGATCGTCATACCTGAGTTGGCGGCTCTAGCCGAACCGTGCGCGTACGAGTTACTTGGCCCGCGATGACCGGACAGGCCCCCGGTGGCGTGGCTGTCCACCTTGACGGCCTTGGGTGCGCATTTGGGAATAGCGGCACCGTTGGTGCCGGTGTACACCCACGCGTCGGAGTAGAAGTATCCGTCGTCGGCCAAGTCCCAGATGCTCTCGGTGCCGTAGGGGCCCTTGATCGACTGCCCTGAGACGTAGCAGGTGATGTGCAACGGGGAGTTCACCGTCCGCGTCGGTCCAGCCGAGTAGGAGTTGCTTGGACCGGTGTGGCCGGACAGGCCACCGGTGGCGTGGGAGTCGACCTTGACCTGCTTCCCCATGTGGTAGGCAGGTGGCGTGGTCGACCCGCCGGACGGCGAGGCGTAGCCCTTGATGGTGAAGTGAGAGTAGTTCAGTGCCCCCGAGCTGTTGGCGTCATAGCGAACGGCCCACCCTGTCGAACCGTTGAGGCTCCAGTTGCCCTGCACAACGTCGGGGATGTGCTTGCCGGACGACACCACGATGCCAACGTGCCTGTACGTTCCGCCCGACGTATAGACAACTGCGTCGCCGGGGACGGGGACGTACGTGCCAGCGGCGTGCCACGTTCCGTGGTTCATTCCGTAGTTGTAGAACGACTGTGATGAGGAGTTCAGTCCCGAAACATTCGCTCCAGCTTGTCGCCAGACCCATTTGGCGAAGTCTGCGCACCATTTCCATTGCGCGCCGCCGCGCCCGTAGCCAGACGGGCAGCCGTTCTGCCCAAGGCCAAGGCTGTAGGAATAGACGTTGCACCCCGAGCCGTCCGGAGTCTCGAAGTGTCCGGCGGAGTGGTTGGCGCCCAACTGTCCGAGCGCCAGGTTGGAAGCATTCGATCCGGTCGAGGCGCCGGCTGTAGGCGCAGCTGCGACCAAGCCGGCTGCGGATCCGAGGGCCAGCGCAAGGACGGCACAGCAGCGTGCCAGGAATTGTTTCATCGGAGTCGCCCATTCGATGTCTACAGTCTGCGCTCATCTGCTGATGAGTCGAGGTGCGAGGTCGCGAGCGGTACCACGATCCCCAGGTCGTCCGCGGCTCGCCATCGCGAGCCAAGACGTAGTTTGTCGGGCCTTGCACAGCTTCGCAGCACAACGTCAGTGGTCTAGCCCGTCGTCGGTGCCAAACATCGCGCCCAGCGCGCACGGACGCCCAACATCGGCCATCCTTCGACCGTGCATGGAACGCGGCCATAGCCGATGTCCTCGATGACGGGGAGAGGGTTGCTTGCTCCACCCCGGGCCGTACCACGCGCCCGTCACGGCCCTTGACGGCGCAGGGACCACGAGTAAAGACTGCGTGTCGCAGTCATTGGGGGACTCGGGAACCCTTTCCGGCGTTCCCTAGGAGTCCATCGATGGCCACGCATTCCCCTACCCCGACACGACGACGTCGCGTCCGCACGCTCCTCGCGACGGCCGCTGTCGTGACGACCAGCGTCGCCGCGCTGCTGGTCGCGCCGGGCAGCACCCCGGCCGCCGGTGCGGCCACGACCGCTCCCAGCTGCGGCCTCCAGATCTACAAGTCCGACGGCACGCCGTGGACCTGCACGTTCGCCGACAACTTCAGCGGCACCAGCCTGGACACGTCGAAGTGGCTCGTCGGTCAGACGTCGACCACCGGCTTCACGGTCGGCAACACCTGCTTCGAACCCGACAACGTCGCCGTGGGCGGCGGACTCCTCAAGCTGACGGCCCGTGACACCGGCCAGCCCTTCACCTGCACCTCCCCCGCCGGCTCGTTCACCACGCGCTACACCGGCGGTCACATCGGTACCAACGGCAGGTTCGCGCAGACCTACGGCCGTTTCGAGGTGCGCGCCCGCTACCCGCTCAGCGGCCCCGGCCTGCACGGCGGCTTCTGGATGTACCCGGTCAAGCAGACGTACGGCGCATGGCCCGCGTCGGGCGAGATCGACGTCGCCGAGTGGTGGTCCGCCGCGGCGACGGTCGTCCTGCCGACGCTGCACTACAACACCAGCCAGTTCCTCGCCGACTCCGGCTGGCTGTGCACCGTGTCGACCCCGACGCTCTGGCACACGTACGCCGTCGTGTGGGCACCGACCGTCATGCAGTTCAGCATCGACGGCACGCCGTGCTTCACGCGCAGCTGGACGCCCGACGCTCCCCTCGTCGCGCCGCAGCCGTTCGACCAGCCGTTCAACATGATCCTCAACATGGCCGTCGACACGAACAGCACCACGAACGTGGTCACGCCGGCGACCATCCTGCCGGCGACGTACGAGGTCGACTACGCGAAGGCGTGGCGCTGACGCCGGCGCTCGAGGCGAACGATCACCCCTGGCCACACGACAGGTCGATCAACCCGGCCAGGGCCGAGCGATGCGCCCCTGCTGTCCCGAGACCGATCTGGTCGGCCTTGGCCTTCTTCAGGTAGAGGTGGGTGGGGTGCTCCCACGTCATGCCGATGCCGCCGTGCAGCTGCACGGCCTCCTCGGCGGCGTGCACCGCCACCTCGCCGACGTACGCCGCAGCGACCCGGCAGGCGACCGGCTCGTCCTGGCCGGCCGCCAGCGCGGCAGCCGCGTAGCGGGACGCAGCTGAGGCCGAGGAGACCTCGGCGTACAGGTCGGCGAGCCGGTGCTTGAGGGCCTGGAAGCCACCCACCACGCGGCCGAACTGCTTGCGCACCTTGAGGTAGGCGACGGTCTCGTCCAGGCACCAGGCGGCGACGCCGGCCTGCTCGGAGGCCAGCAGCCCGGCACCGACCAGCAGGGCGTCCCGCACGACAGCCTCGCCGTCCGCGAGGAGCTCGCGAGACGCAGCCCCGGCGAAGGACACGTCGGCGAGCTGGCGGGACATGTCCAGCGAGCTCACCGCCGTCACCTCGGCGTCGGCGACCTCGACCAGGTGCACGGAGACACCGTCGTCGGTCTGCACGGGTACGACGAGCAGGTCGGCCTCGAGGGCACCCGCCACGCTGCGCACGGACCCGGTCAGCCCGCGGTCGACGAGGGAGATCGACGGCAGGGCGCCGCCCGGAGAGGTCGAGAAGGGCACGACGAGAGCGGCGGTGCGCTCCCCCGCCGCCAGCCCGGCCAGCACCTCGTCGGCACCGTCACCAGCACCGAGCAGCACCGTCGTGGCGATGACCGAGCTGGTCAGGAACGGCACGGGCGCGCAGGCTCGGCCGAGCTCCTCGAGCACGACGGCCGCCTCGCGTGCGGACGCGCCGACCCCGCCACGCTCCTCGGGGATGAGCAGGCCGGCGAGCCCGAGGTCGGTGGCGAGCGCGCGCCACAGCGTGTCGACCAGCGAGCGGTCGCCGTCGTAGATCGCGGCGACGTCGCCGGAGGCGCAACGTGCGGCGAGCAGGTCGCGGACGGTGCTGCGCAGGTCGTCCTCGGTGTCGGTGGCGAGCAGGTCGACGTCGGCTGCCTGGGGTACGGCGGTCACTTGGGGAGCTCCTTCCAGGGGCGGTCCTTGTCGGTGCGGTGCTCCCCGGGGAGACCCAGGACGCGCTCGGAGACGATGTTGCGGATGATCTCGGACGTGCCGCCCTCGATCGAGTTGCCCTTGGCGCGCAGGTAGCGGTAGCCCGCGTCGCGGCCGTTGAAGTCGACGCGGTCGGGGCGCACCATCTCCCAGCCCTTGCCGTCCTCGTAGCGCAGACCGTCCTCGCCGAGCAGCTCGACCTCGAGGCCGGCGAGCTCCTGGGCGATCCGGGCGAAGGTCAGCTTCATCGCCGATCCCTCCGGTCCGGGCTGGCCCGAGGCGAGCTTCTGGGAGAGCTGGCGGCCGGTGATCCGGGCGACCTCGGCGTCGACCCAGAGCTTGACCAGCCGGTCCTGGAGCGCAGGTGTGCCCAGCTCAGGACGCTCACGCCAGGTCTGCGCGACGACGCCGATCATGCCGCCCTCGCGGCCGGCGCCCTTGCCGATGGAGACGCGCTCGTTGTTGAGCGTGGTGTTGGCGACCTTCCAGCCCTCGCCGACACCACCGAGACGCTGCGCGTCCGGGATGCGTACGTCGCTGAGGAAGACCTCGTTGAACTCGGCCTCGCCGGTGATCTGCCGCAGCGGTCGTACGTCGACGCCCGGGTCGGTCATCGGGCAGAGGAAGTAGGTCAGGCCGGCATGCTTGACCGCGTCCGGGTCGGTGCGCGCGACCAGGATCGCGAGGTGGGCGTTGTGGGCGCCGGAGGTCCAGACCTTCTGGCCGTTGACGACCCACTCGTCGCCGTCGCGCACCGCGCGGGTGGCGACGTTGGCGAGGTCGGAGCCGGCGCCGGGCTCGCTGAAGAGCTGGCACCAGATCTCCTCGCCGGTCCAGAGGGGCCGCAGGAAGCGCTGCTTCTGCTCGTCGGTGCCATAGGCGAGGATCGTCGGCGCGGCCATGCCGAGGCCGATGCCGTTGGTCTCGGGCCGGTTGGTCGGGGCCCCGGCCGCGGCGAAGGCCGCGTCGACCTCGGGCTGCAGCGACTGGGGCAGCCCCAGCCCGCCGAGGCCCTCGGGGAACGCCACCCAGGCCAGACCCGCGTCGAAGCGGGCCCGGAGGAACTCCAGGCGGTCGGTGGTGGCGGGGTCGTGGGCCGCGAGGAAGTCGGCGACCCGCTGCTGGAGCTCGGTCACGACCGGCGCTCCCGCCGCGCGGCCTGGCGCCGGAGCTCGGCTCGGGCCAGCGCGTTCTTGTGGACCTCGTCCGGGCCGTCGGCGAACCGCAGCGTCCGGATGCCGGCGATCATGTTGGCCAGCGGGAAGTCCTGCGAGAGGCCGCCCGCGCCGTGGGTCTGGATGGCCTTGTCCAGGATCCACTCGACCGTGATCGGCGTGGCGATCTTGATCATCTGGATCTCGGTGTGGGCGGCCTTGTTGCCCTGGGTGTCCATCAGCCACGCGGCCTTGAGGCAGAGCAGCCGCAGCTGCTCGATCTTGACCCGCGACTCGGCGATCCAGTCGCGGATCACGCCCTGCTCCGAGAGCGACTTGCCGAAGGCGACGCGGCTCTCGGCGCGGTCGCACATCAGCTCCACCGCGCGCTCGGCCATGCCGAGGGAGCGCATGCAGTGGTGGATCCGGCCGGGACCGAGACGCATCTGGGCGATCGCGAAGCCGTCGCCCTCGCCCATCAGCAGGTTGCTCGCGGGCACCCGCACGTCGGTGAAGCGCAGCTCGGCGTGGCCGCCGTGCTCGTGGTCGTCGTACCCGAGGACGTGCATCGGCCGGACGACCTCGAAGCCCGGGGTGTCCCGCTCGACCAGGATCATCGACTGCTGCCGGTGCCGGTCGGCGGTGGGGTCGGTCTTGCCCATGACCACGAAGATCTTGGCGTTGGGGTTCATCGCGCCGGTGATCCACCACTTGCGACCGTTGAGGACGTACTCGTCGCCGTCGCGCACGATGCTGAGCTCGATGTTGGTGGCGTCGGAGGACGCGACGTCGGGCTCAGTCATCGCGAAGGCCGAGCGGATCTCGCCGTTGAGCAGCGGCTCGAGCCACTTCTTCTTCTGCTCGTCGTTGCCGGCGACCGCGAGCACCTCCATGTTGCCGGTGTCGGGCGCGGCGCAGTTCATGGCGGCGGGCGCGAGGTGGCCGCTCCGGCCGGAGATCTCGGCGAGCGTGGCGTACTGCAGGTTGGTCAGGCCGCCGCCCTCCTCACCGGGGAGGAAGAGGTTCCACAGCCCACGACTGCGTGCCTCGGCCCGCAGCTCGGCCAGGACGGGGACGGAGTCCCACGCCCAGCGGTCGTCGAGCTGCTCGAGCTGCTCGTGGAACACCGTCTCCGCCGGATAGACGTGCTTCTCCATGAAGTCGAGCATGCTGGCGCGCAGCTCCTCGGTCTTGGCGTCGAACTGGAAGTCCATCAGTGGTTCTCCTTCATGGCCGCGAGGCCGGCGTCGAGCAGGGGGTGGATGGCCTCGCCGATCCGGTCGAAGCCGGGGCCGACGGTCTGGCCGTTGAGGTAGCGGTAGTGGATGCCCTCGAGGATCGCGGCGAGCTTGAACGCCGCGAGGCCGAGGTAGAAGCCGAAGGTCGAGAGATCGCGGTCGCTGCCTCGGGAGTAGCGCTCGATGACCTCGCCCTCCCTGAGGAAGCCGGGCGCGGCGCTCACGTTGCTCACCGCTTGTGCGCTGTCGCCGGACGTCGCACCCAACCGGTGGTAGGTCAGCATCACGGCCAGGTCGGTGAGCGGGTCGCCGAGCGTGGCCATCTCCCAGTCGAGGACGGCCGTCAGCTCGTCGGCGTCATCGACGAGCACGTTGTCGAGCCGGTAGTCGCCGTGCACGATACCGGCCGCGGACTCCGCCGGCACGTTGGCCGCCAGCAGGCGGTGCAGCTCGTCGGCGGCGGGCAGGTCACGGCAGTACGACGCGTCCAGCTGCTTCTTCCAGCGACCCACCTGGCGTCCGAGGAAGCCCTCGGGCCGGCCGAAGTCGGACAGGCCCACCTCGGCGGGATCGACCGCGTGCAACGCGGCCAGTGTGTCGACCAGCCGCTCGGAGATGGCCCTGGTGCGCTCCGGGCCGAGAGGCACGAGCTCGGAGGCCAGGCGGTACGGCGTGCCGGCGCAGCGCTGCATCACGTAGAACTCCGCACCCAGCACCGAGGTGTCGCGACACATCGCGTCCATCCGGGGCACCGGGACGGCGGTGTCCTGCAGCGCCGCCATGACCGTGTGCTCGCGAGCCATGTCGTGGGCGGTGGCGAGGACGTGACCGAGCGGCGGCCGACGGACGATCCACTCGGCGCTGCCGTCGGTGACGACGTACGTCAGGTTGGACTTGCCACCCGCGATGAGGGTGGCCTCGAGCCGGTCACCGGCGCCCGGGATGGTGGCCGCGAACCAGGCACCGAGCCGGTCGAGGTCGAGGCCGGGGGTCTCGGCCACGGTCACTCGCCGGCGGTCAGGCTGACGCCGCCGTCGACGAGGACGGTCTGGCCGGTCATCCACGCGGCGTCGTCGGAGAGCAGGAAGGCCACGACGCTGCCGATGTCCTCGGGCTCGCCGAGGCGCTTGAGCGGGTAGGCCCGGCTCGACTCCTCCTCGCGGCCCTCGTAGAGGGCGGCGGCGAACTTCGTCTTGACCACGGCCGGCGCGACGCCGTTGACCCGGATGTCCGGGCCGAGCTCGACGGCGAGCAGCTCGGTCAGCGAGTTGAGCATCGCCTTGGAGGCGCCGTAGAAGCCGATCATCGGCGCGGTGCGGACGCTGGAGAGCGAGGAGACGTTGACGATGGCGCCGCCGTGCTCCTTCATCCAGGCGCGGTAGACCTGCTGCACCCACGACACCGCCGCGATGCAGTTGACCTCGACGATCTTGCGGGCGGCGTTGAGGTCGAGGTCGACGAGCGGTCCGTACGCCGGGTTGATGCCGGTGTTGTTGACCAGGAAGTCGATGCTGCCGAAGGTGTCGATCGCGGTGCGGATCACCTCGGCCTGGTGGTCGACGTCGTCGGCCTTGCCGGCGACCGCGAAGGCGACCTCGGGACCGCCGAGGTGCGCGACCGCCTCGTCCAGGGCGTCCTTGCCGCGAGCCGTGAGGACGACGCGGGCGCCGTCGGCGACGAGCCGCTCGGCGATGCCCAGGCCGATGCCTCGGCTGGCGCCGGTGACGATCGCGGTCCTGCCGTCGAAGCGGCCCATCAGGAGAGCCGCTCGATCACCATGGCCATGCCCTGGCCGCCGCCGACGCACATCGACTCGACGCCGAACTGCTTGTCGTGCCACTGCAGCGAGTTGATCAGCGTGGCGGTGATCCGGGCGCCCGTCATGCCGAAGGGGTGACCGATGGCGATGGCGCCGCCGTTGACGTTGAGCTTGTCGAGCGGGATGCCGAGCTGCTGCGCCGAGCCGAGCGACTGGACGGCGAACGCCTCGTTGATCTCGTAGAGGTCGATGTCGTCGATGCCCAGGCCCGCCTGCTTGAGGGCGGCGGGGATGGCCTCGACCGGGCCGAGGCCCATGATCTCCGGCGACAGGCCGGTGACCGCGGTGGAGACGATCCGCGCGAGCGGGGTGAGGCCGAGCGCCTTGGCCTTGGTGTCGCTCATGATGACCAGCGCCGCGGCACCGTCGTTGAGCGGGCAGGCGTTGCCCGCGGTGATGACACCGTCGGGCCGGAAGACCGGCTTGAGCTGGCTGACGGCCTCGTACGTCGTACCGGGCCGGGGGCCGTCGTCCTTGGCGATGACCGTGCCGTCGGGCAGGGTCACCGGGACGATCTCGCGCTCCCAGAAGCCCTCCTCGATCCGCTGGCAGGCGAGGTTGTGCGACCGCACGCCGAACTCGTCCTGCTCCTGGCGGGACATGCCCAGCACCTGCGCGACGTTCTCGGCGGTCTGGCCCATGGAGATGTAGAGGTCGGGCAGGTCACCGCGCTCGCGCGGGTCCTGCCACTTGCCGGCGCCGCCCTCGGAGCGCTGGGCGGTGAGTGCCTGCGCGTCGGCGAGGAGCGGGTTCTGGCCCTCGGGGTTGTCGGCGAAGCCGTTGGCGAACCGGCTGACGGTCTCGACGCCGGCGGAGATGTAGGCGTCGCCCTCGCCGGCCTTGATCGCGTGGAAGGCCATGCGGGTGGTCTGCAGGCTGCTCGAGCAGTAGCGGTTGACGGTCACGCCCGGGAGGCGGTCCATGCCGGACAGCACGGCGACCGCGCGGCCGAGGTTGTTGCCGGACTCCCCCGCGGGCTGGCCGACGCCGAGGATCAGGTCGGTGATCTCGGCCGGGTCGAGCTCGGGCACCTTGGCCAGGGCGGCCTTGACCATCTGGACGGACAGGTCGTCGGGGCGCATGTCCTTGAGCGATCCCTTGACGGCCCGGCCGATCGGGGAGCGGGCGGTCGAGACGATGACTGCTTCGGGCATGACGGGCTCCTCAGGTGAGTGACTAAGCGCTTGCTTAGCGCTACTCTGCTCCTCGAGCCCCGCTCCGTCAATCCCCTGAGCGAGCACGAGACCATGGACACACGATGAGCGACATCACCGATCCCTCCCGCGCGGGCGCGACCCGCGCACGCCTGCTGGAGGCCGCCGTCCTCGCGTTCGCCGACAAGGGCTTCCACGGCACGACCACCCGCGACATCGCCGCCGCCGCAGGCATGAGCCCGGCCGCGCTCTACGTGCACCACCGCTCCAAGGAGGAGCTGCTCTACCTCATCTCCAAGGAGGGCCACGAGGACACGCTGCGGCTCATCCGCACGGCCCTGGCCACGACGGCGGACCCTGTCGGCCAGCTGCGCCGGGTCATCCACGACTTCAGCGCCCATCACGCCCGTGGCCACACCGGCGCGCGCGTCGTGAACTACGAGCTCGCCGCCCTCTCCCCCGACCACCTGGTCGAGATCCAGGCCATCCGCCACGAGATCGAGGACGAGATGCGACGCCTGGTGGCGCGCGGCGTCGAGGCCGGGGTCTTCGACTCCCCCGAGCCGCGCATCGCCGCGGCCGCCCTGCTCTCGCTCGGCATCGACCTCGCGCGGTGGTACCGCGACGACCTCCGCTGGACGCCGGAGCAGATCGCCGAGCAGTACGCCGCGATCGCGCTCCGGATCGTCGGCGCGCACTGACGGTCTCCGGGCTGATGGCCGATTCGAACCCCTGACCTCCCGGGGTGTTCGCGCACGGCGAGCGAGCCCATCATCTCGCGCCGCGGTTCATCGGCCTACTGCCCCGCACGGCGTCGTCGGCGTGACAGACTGCACCCCATGTCGGATGAGCAGGACAAGCTTCGCGTCAGCTTGGAAGCGCCCAAGCTGTTCGGCCGCAAGAAGAAGTCGGCCGAGGCAGAAGAGGCGCCGGCTCCGGCCGCGCCCGCAGACGAGCCCGTCGAGGACGCTGCCGAGAGGGTCGAGGAGCCGGCGGCCACCGTGCCGCCCACGCCCGAGCCCGACCCGATCCCCACGCCTGCGCCGACACCCGCACCCGAGCCCACGCCCGTCCCGGAGCCGGAGCCGACCCCGGTGCCCGAGCCCGCGCCCGTCGTCGAGCAGGCTGCGCCCGCTGCCGAGGCGCCCACCGCGCCGGTCGTCGAAGAGGTCGCGCAGCAGCCCGAGCCGGAGCCGGCCCCGCAGCCCGAGCCGGAGCCCACCCTCTTCTCCGACCCGGAGCCGGAGCCGGAGCCAGCACCTGAGCCGGTGGTCGTCGCGGAGCCCGCGCCCACCCCGGTCGCCGTACCCGAGCCGGAGCCCGCTCCCGACCCGGAGCCCGAGCCCGAGCCCGAGCCGATCGTCGAGCCGATCCCGGAGCCCGAGCCGGCACCTGAGCCCATCGCGACGCCTGAGCCCGAGCCCGTCCCGGCGATGAAGGCCAGCATGGCCGGTCCGGTCGAGGCCGAGCCGACCCGCGAGATCGCCACGCCGGTCACCACGCCGTCGCCGTCGCCGGTCAAGCGGCCGCTGCCGGCCAAGGGCGCCGAGAAGGTGCCCACCAAGACCGAGCCGACGGGCGGTCAGAAGGTCGCCGGAGTCCTCGGCAGGATCGCCGAGGCGGTCAAGAAGCCGGTCGAGGTCGACGAGAACGCCAAGCCGATGATGTCGGCGTACAAGGCCGCCGCGATCACCGGTCTGATCACCGGTGGCGCGATGGTCCTGCTGACCTGGCTCTCCCTGCGCGGCTGCAACGCCGTGCGCGGCACCGCCTCGTGCGGCGGTGGCCCCGGTTTCATCCTGCTGATCCTCACCTTCGCCCTCTGCGTCTACCTCGGCGCCGCGCTGCTCAAGGCGTTCGTGGTCCCGGACCCCGGGAGCACCAGCTTCCTCGCCGTCGGCCTGGTCGCCGTGGTCGCGCTGCTGTTCCTCATCAACGTGATCCAGAGCTGGCCGATGGTCATCGTGATCCCGCTGCTGGCGGTCGCGGCGTTCCTGACCTCGGTGTGGGTGACCAAGACGTTCGCCGAGACCGACCTCGAGTAGAGCCGCCACGCTCGGCCCACGGCCGGCAAAGGCGTGAAAAGCGCCTGGATCCATCGGATCCAGGCGCTTTTCACGCCTCTACGGAGGACGATCAGAGCTTGGAGGCGATGATCTCCGCGAGCTGCACCGTGTTGAGGGCAGCACCCTTGCGCAGGTTGTCGTTGCTGATGAACAGCGCGAGGCCGCGGTCGCCGTCGACGCCCGGGTCCTGGCGGATGCGACCGACGTACGACGGGTCCTGGCCGGCCGCCTCGAGCGGGTTCGGGATGTCGACGAGCGCGACCCCCGGGGCCGAGGCGAGCAGCTCGGCAGCGCGCGCCGCCGTCAGCGGGCGGGCGAACTCGGCGTTCACGGCGAGCGAGTGACCGGTGAAGACCGGCACCCGAACGCACAGGCCGGAGACGCGCAGCTCGGGGATGCCGAGGATCTTGCGCGACTCGTTGCGGAGCTTCTGCTCCTCGTCGGTCTCGTTGAGACCGTCGTCGACGAGGTTCCCGGCGAACGGGAGCACGTTGTAGGCGATCGTCCTCGCATAGACGCCAGGCTCGGGGAAGTCGACGGCGGAGCCGTCGTACGCCAGCTCGGTCGCCTTGTCACCCGCGGCGGCGATGCCACCGGAGAGCTCGGCGACGCCGGCGACGCCCGAACCGGAGACGGCCTGGTACGACGACACGATCAGTCGCTCGAGACCGGCCTCGTCGTGCAGCACCTTGAGGACCGGCATCGCGGCCATCGTGGTGCAGTTCGGGTTGGCGATGATGCCCCGGCGCGCGGCGATGACGCCGTCCATCGCCGAGGGGTTGACCTCGGAGACGACGAGCGGGATCTCGGGGTCCTTGCGGAAGGCGCTGGAGTTGTCGACGACGATGACGCCGGCCGCGGCGAAGCGCGGGGCGTGCGCCTTGGAGGTCGAGCCACCGGCGGAGAACAGCGCGATGTCCAGGCCCGTCGGGTCGGCCGTCTCCAGGTCCTCGACGACGACCTCGCGGTCACCGAACGGCAGCGTCTTGCCGGCCGAGCGGGCGGAGGCGAAGAAACGGATCTCGTCGACCGCGAACCCGCGCTCGAGGAGGATCTGGCGCATGGCGACGCCGACCTGACCGGTGGCGCCGACGACGCCCAGCTTGATGCCCATGGATCAGCGTCCCGTTCCGCCGTACACGACGGCCTCGATCTCGTCGGAGCCCAGGTCGAACGCGGCGTGCGCTGCGTTGACGGCGTCCTGCACCTGCGTCTCGGACACGACGACCGAGACCCGGATCTCCGAGGTGGAGATGAGCTCGATGTTCACACCGGCCTCGGAGAGCGCCTCGAAGAAGCGGGCGCTGATGCCGGGCGCCGAGCTCATGCCGGCGCCGATGATCGAGACCTTGCCGACGCTGTCGTCGTACTGCAGGCTCTCGTAGCCCACCGACGCCTTGAGCTTGTCCAGCGCCGTCATCGCGGCCTGGCCCTCGCTGCTCGGCAGCGTGAAGGTGATGTCGGTGCGGTTGGTCGCGGCCGCCGAGACGTTCTGGACGATCATGTCCAGGTTGATCTGGGCATCGGCGACGGCACGGAAGATCGCGGCGGCCTCGCCCGGCTTGTCGGGTACGCCGACCACGGTGATCTTGGCCTGGCTGCGGTCGTGCGCGACGCCGGTGATGATGGCAGCTTCCATGGTGCTCTCCTCGGAACCTTCTGAGACGTCTTCGGCGCGAACCACCCACGTGCCCTCCTTGTCGGAGAACGACGAGCGGACGTGGATCGGCATGTTGTAGCGGCGGGCGTACTCGACGCACCGCAGGTGCAGGATCTTGGCGCCCTGCGCGGCCATCTCGAGCGTCTCCTCGTAGGAGATGCGCGGGACCTTGCGGGCACGGGGCTCGATGCGCGGGTCGGCGGTGAAGATGCCGTCGACGTCGGAGTAGATCTCGCAGACGTCGGCACCCAGCGCGACCGCGAGCGCGACGGCGGTCGTGTCGGAGCCGCCGCGGCCCAGCGTGGTGATGTCCTTGGTCGTCTGCGAGACACCCTGGAAGCCGGCGACGATCGCGATCGCGCCCTCGGCGAGAGCGGCGCTGATCCGGCTCGGCGAGACGTCGATGATCTTGGCCTTGCCGTGCTCGGCGTCGGTGATCACGCCGGCCTGGGAGCCGGTGAACGAGCGCGCCTCGTGACCGAGGTTGGCGATCGCCATGGCCAGCACGGCCATCGAGATCCGCTCACCCGCGGTCAGCAGCATGTCGAGCTCGCGAGCCGGCGGCAGCGGCGAGACCTCGTTGGCCAGGTCGATCAGCTCGTCGGTCGTGTCGCCCATGGCGGACACCACCACGACCACCTGGTGGCCCTGCTTCTTGGTGTTCACGACGCGCTGTGCGACGCGCTTGACGCCGGCGGCGTCGGCGACCGACGAACCACCGAACTTCTGCACGACAATGCCCACGAGGGCCTACTTTCACGACCGGGGAAGAACGCGGTCGATTCTATCGGCGGCCGTCGAGGCGTTTGAATCCGCGCAGAGACGTGGGACGGCGCTCAGGCGTGGTGGTAGGCGACGTTGTCGCCGCTGGTGGTCTGGCAGGACGCCGGCTGCGAGTCGAGCACCTGGTCGGGAACGCCGTACTTGCGCAACGCCCAGCACATGACGTTCTGGCCGCGGTCCCAGCGGGTGACGGCCTTCCAGCGGCCCGCGACCTTGGCCCACACCGGGCCGTAGTCGTCGCCGTACGACGCGAGCGTGCTGGCGAAGCCACGGCTGTCGTAGCGCTCGACGTAGAAGTGCGAGCCCGGGACGCTGGTGTCGCTCGCGATCCGGTGGCCGTAGTGCGCCATCGTCCGCCGGAAGCTGAGCTGTGTCCCGGCGAGGTAGTGGTTGGCATCCGTCAGGTTCGCGATCGGGTGCGGGTTCGTCCAGATCATCAGCACGCTGGAGCGCGCCGACGCGGCGGAGGTCCCGAGACCGATGAGCAGGAACAGCGCCGCAGCGCAGGAAGCCAACCGTCTGGTCATGTCGTCGACGATAGACCTCGGCGGCGGCCGTGTCCGGCGAGTGCGATCAGAGGTCGGCCGCGGCCTCGAGCTGCTCGTGCTCGTCGATCACGTCGACGTCGAGACGGTCGTGGGCGACCACCATCAGCAGCGCGTTGAGCGCGGCACCGGCCAGGTTGCCCCAGTTGTTGACGTAGGAGTACTGCCACCACCACAGCGCCTCGGCGATGTCACCGTTGCGGAAGTGGCGCAGTCCGTTCTCCAGGTCGGCGGCGACGCTGGTGATGTCGTCGGAGAGCTGGCTCTCCACGATCTCGGGCGCATAGGGGTCGAACACGAAGCTGTAGGTGTCGACGTTGCCGAGCAGCTCGGCCAGCCGCATCCGCTGGTCGTCGAGCTCGGCGGAGGGGTCCGGGCCGACGTCGGGCTGGAACTCCTCGCGCGGCTCGAAGTCGGCGATCGCGCCGAGCTGCGCACCGGCCAGGGAGATCTGGCTGATCTGCAGCAGAAGCAGCGAGATGGCCTGGCCACCCTGCGCCTGCTCGGAGATGAGGCGTACGCCGTCGAGGAAGCTCTCCACGCTGCCCGCGATCTCCTTCGCGAGCACCACGTTCTCGGTCTCGGCCGCGAGCAGCGCCTCGAGCGCCGCCTGACCGGGGAGCTGGCCCCCACCCTTATGTGTGGTCATTGCGCTGCCTGCCTTCCTACGAACGCACGTCCGAGGGTCACCTCGTCGGCGTACTCGAGATCTCCGCCCACCGGAAGTCCACTCGCCAATCGCGTCACGCGCAAGCCCAACGGCGACAACATCCGCGTGAGGTACGTCGCCGTGGCCTCGCCCTCGAGGTTCGGATCGGTCGCCAGGATGATCTCGGTGACCTCCGCGCCGTTGCCCGCACCGAGGCGGGTGAGCAGCTCACGGATGTGCAGCTGCTCGGGCCCGATGCCGTCGATCGGGCTGATCGCGCCGCCGAGCACGTGGTAGCGCCCGCGGAACTCGCGGGTGCGCTCGATGGCGACGACGTCCTTGTACTCCTCGACCACGCACAGCAGCGTCGGGTCGCGCCGCGCGTCTCGGCAGATCCGGCACTCCTCGTCCTCGGAGACGTTGAAGCAGATCGAGCAGAACTTGACCTTGTCCTTGACCTCGATCAGCACCTCGGCAAGGCGGCGTACGTCGACCGGGTCGGCCTGGAGCAGGTGGAACGCGATCCGCTGGGCGCTCTTGGGACCGACCCCGGGCAGTCGCCCGAGCTCGTCGATGAGGTCCTGGACGACGCCTTCGTACATCGGCTCAGAAGCCGAGCTGGCCCGGCGCGCCACCCATGCCGGGGATGCCGCGGGAGAGACCACCGGTGATCATGCCGATGCTCTGCTCCGAGGTGGCGTCGGCCTTGGCCTTGGCGTCGCGGAACGCGGCGACGACCAGGTCGCCGAGGTCGGTGAGCGAGTCGGCGTCGGAACCGTCGAACCGGCCGGCCTCGATGACGACTGCCTTGAGCTCGCCGACACCGGTCACGGTGACGCTCACGCCGCCGGCCGCGCCCTCGAACTCGGCCTGGGCCAACGCCTCCTGCGCGGTGGCGAGGTCGTCCTTCATCTGCTGGGCCTGCTGGAGCAGGGCGCCCATGTCGAAGCCGCCGGCACCGCCGAGCGCATCGAAGGGGTTGTTGGTCATCTGGTCACCTCTGGATCTGGGGAACGTCTGGGGTGGTGGATCAGGAGTGGGGGATCTCTTCGATGAGCTGCGCGCCGAGCTCGCGGGCGAGCAGGTCGGTGCCGGACTCGGCGTCGACCTCGGCGTCGTCGAAGCTGACCGCCTCGTCGGGGTCGGTCCGCGGAGCCTCCTGCTCGGCCTGGACGCTCTCCACGAGCGCACGCCGGTCGAACGCCGGCGGCGGCGGCTCGTCGTCGGTGGCCCACGGCGGCGGCTCGGAGGCCGGCGGGGGCGCCTGGTCGACCGGAGCCGGGGGGGCCTGACTCGTTGGTTGAGTAGCCGCCGAGGAACGAGGCGGCGTATCGAAACCGACGGCCGGCTGCGTGACGTTGAAGCTGGTGGCCGGGTTGTTCGCGCTCGGGTCGGCGCCGGGGTCGACGACCGTCTCGATGCGGACCTCGGCGCCGATCACGTCGATGACGAGCTGGCGCACGATGTCGGCCGAGCCGCCCTCGAAGCTGCTGCGGGCTCCGGCGTTGGTGAACCCGAGCGTGATCGTGCCGTTGTCGAAGCCGACGACCTGCGAATTCTGGCTGAGGTGGATCCAGGTCAGCCGCCGCGCGGACTTGGCGCGATCGATGACCTCCGGCCAGAGGCGGCGTACGTCGACCAGGGAGAGCCCGGCCGCGGACGCAGGACCCGCGGCGGCGCCGGCGGCACCGGTCGCGGCAGCGGCCACGGTGGTCGCCGCGGTCCGCGCTGCGGCCACACCGGTCTGGGCAGCGGCGATGCCCTGGTGGGCGACCCCGCTGATCGCGTGGGAGAGCTGGTCACGCTTGCGGACCCGCTCCTCGGCGACGGCCGGCGACTCCACGACCTCCGGGTTCACGGCCGGAGCGGCAGCGGCCGGAGCGGCAGGCGCCGCGGCGACCGGCTCGGGCGCGCGCTCGGGCGCGGAACGCTGCTCGGGCTCGGGACGGTCCTGGGCGGGCACCGGCTCGGCGACGGGCGCCGGCGCCGGGGTGGGCGCGCCGCCGCCGATGGAGACGCGTCGCTCCAGGCGGTCGAGGCGGGCCATCACGCCGTCGGTGGAGTGGTCGGCGCCGGGCAGCAGCACTCGCGCGCAGATCAGCTCGAGGAGCAGCCGCGGCGCGGTGGCGCCCCGCATGTCGGTCAGGCCGGTCGCGACGAGGTCGGCCGCGCGCACCAGGTCGGCGCGCCCGAACCGGCCGGCCTGGGCGACCAGGCGCTCGGCCTGGTCGGAGGCGACGTCGATCAGGCCGGTGGCAGGAGCGTCGGGGACCGCGGCGACGATGACCAGGTCGCGCAGGCGACGCAGCAGGTCCTCGGTGAAGCGGCGCGGGTCCTGGCCGGTCTCGATGACCCGGTCGACCACGCCGAAGACGGCGCTCCCGTCGCCGGCGGCGAACGCGTCGACGACGTCGTCGAGGAGGGTGTCGGGCGTGTAGCCGAGCAGGCCGCTGGCCAGCTGGTAGGTCACGCCGTCCGGGCCGGCACCGCCGAGCAGCTGGTCGAGCACGGAGAGCGTGTCCCGCGCCGAGCCGGCGCCGGCTCGGACCACGAGCGGCAGGGCGGCCGGCTCGATCGCCACGCCCTCCTTCTCGCACAGCTCGGTGAGGTGGCCCGACAGCAGCCGCGGCGGGATCAGCCGGAACGGGTAGTGGTGGGTGCGCGAGCGGATGGTCGGGATGACCTTCTCGGGCTCGGTCGTCGCGAAGACGAAGCGCAGGTGCGGCGGAGGCTCCTCGACCAGCTTGAGCAGGGCGTTGAAGCCCTGCGTCGTGACCATGTGGGCCTCGTCGATGATGTAGATCTTGTAGCGGCTGCGGACCGGCGCGAAGAACGCCTTCTCCCGCAGGTCGCGGGCGTCGTCGACACCGCCGTGGGAGGCCGCGTCGATCTCGATCACGTCGATCGAGCCGGGGCCGCCCCGCGCCAGGTCGCGGCAGGAGTCGCACTCGCCGCACGGGTCGGCGATCGGCGCCTTCTCGCAGTTGAGGGCCCGCGCCAGGATCCGCGCGGACGTCGTCTTGCCGCAGCCGCGCGGACCGGAGAAGAGGTAGGCGTGGTTGACCCGGTTGGCCGCCAGCGCGGCACGCAGCGGCTCGGTCACGTGCTCCTGCCCGATGACCTCGGCGAAGGTCTCGGGGCGGTAGCGGCGGTAGAGCGCGAGCGGGGCATCCATCGGGACAGACACTAGCCTCCGCTGCCGACAGGCCAGCGTGCCGCTCAGGAGTACGCCGCGAAGTCCTCCTCGACGCAGGCGGCCATCGTGTCGACGTACCCCTCGAAGTCCTTCGGGTCGAGCTCGGCGGCCTCCTTCCGGGCGCGGTCGTACGCCGACGCGTCGGCCCCGTGCACGTCCGCCGCCGCCTGCGCCATCGAGGTCAGCAGGGCGCGGGCGTCGGACTTCCGCAGCCCCGAGAGCTCGATGCGGACCACGTCCGGCGCGAGGTCGCGGATGTGCCAGTCGGCGACCCGGGCGGCCGCGGCCGGCCCCTTGAGCGATGCGGTGACCTTGGCGAACAGGGCGGGGTCGGGTGTGGGCAGCCGGGCATCGAGGTGGTGCGCCCAGGCGGCGGTGCCGGGGCCGATCTGCTTGGCCTCCCGGGCATGCACGGTCCCGTCGGCAGCGGGACCGACCCCGACCCGGCGTACGTGCCCGAGCGAGCCGGTGCCGGCGTCGTGCTCGAACCACTCCGGTTTCCAGCCCGGCTCGGCGACGGCGGTCGCGGCGGCGACGACCTCGGGCGGTACGTCGGTGACCGGCTTGCCCTTCTGCAGCTCCTTGTAGAACTTCTTGGCGCCGGCGAACTCGGGCACCAGGTCCCCGAGGTGGTCGGCCCGCTTGCCGCCGAGCTCGATGGCGACGCCGGGCTTCGCCTCGACGTACGCCGACAGCAGCGTCTCGGTGATCGCCTTGTCGCCGAGCGCGATGTGCGGTGCGATCCGCGCCGAGGCCGCGAGTCGGACCAGGTCGAGCAGCCACGGCCCCGTGGCCAGCTCGTCGAGGTCGTTGACGCCCCAGCGGCGGGTCTGCGAGGCGTCGCGCCAGGTACCGAAGTTCTCGACGTGGAGGTCGCCGACGAGCGGCACCGTAGCGGAGCCGAGGACGTCGAGTGCCCTCTCGACCACCCGCGCGAGCCAGAGGTAGTAGCTGCCGCGCAGGAAGCGGAAGCGGTCGGCCCGCATCTCGGCGTGCTTGCGCTCCACGTCGGCGGTGACGACCGGGATCTGCCCGGCCAGCCACTGGTCGTAGTCGGCCGTCAGGTCGTTCACGTTCGTCATCTCAGGCCACCTCAGGGCTCGTGTCGGGCTGTTGGGCGTCGGTGGCCGGGCCGGTGCTGGTCGGGCCTGCCGAGACCAGCCCCGCCCGAGCGGCGAGCCCACCGCCGAGCACGGCCAGGCCGATGGTGATCAGCGCTCCGAGCATCAGGGCCGACGCCTCCCCGGGCTCGAGCACGCCCAGCTGGGTGCCGACGGTCGCGGCAGCGACGGGTACGCCGAGCTGGGCGACCGAGAGCAGGTCGAGCGAGACCGGCTGCCGGAGCACGAGCGGGACGAGGTGGGTGATCGCGGCGCCGACGCCGAGCGCGGCACCGACGGCGATCATCGAGGGATGGGCGCCCAGCTCGCGCAGGTTGAGCTCGGCACCGAGCCAGACGAAGAAGATCGGGCCGAGGAAGCCCTCGGTCAGCGCGAACAGCTGCTTGGCCAGTCGGCGCGGCTCGCCCACCGCCGCGACCGCGAGGCCGAACGCGAAGCCGGCCAGCATGATCGAGACGTGCATCTGCTTGGCGAGCGCCGCCAGCCCGAACAGGATCGCCAGCTGGATGCGCAGCTCGAGCGCGAAGCTGCGCTCCTCGCTGATGTCGTGGACGCGCGCGCGGACGCCGGCACGCTCCAGCTTGAGCAGCACGACGAACACGATCGCCGCGGCAGCGATCACGAGCGCCGCACCACCGGCGGCGCGTACGGCGTGGCTCGGGTCGATGGCCAGCGGGAGCGCGACGATGCAGGCGGTGTCGGCGATCGCGACCTGCGGCAGCAGGCCGATCACCTTCTCGCCCCCCAGGCCGAGGCTGTCGACGATCGGCAGGATCAGTGCGGCGGAGGACGAGGTGAGCAGGACGGCGTACAGCGGTCCGTGGCCGGTGCCCGCGACGGCCGCGATCCCGACCCCCAGCCCGACGGCGACCGCCGCGACGGCGAGGGCTCGCAGCAGGCCCGAGCGCAGCGCCGGCCGGATCGCGGGATCGCCCACCGGCACGTGCGTGCCCGCCACGAACATCACCAGCGCGAAGCCGATGTCGGCCAGGAAGCTGAACGTCTCGTTGCCCGCGTCGACGTAGCCCAGCCCGGTCCGGCCCAGGACGATGCCCGCGACCAGCTCACCGAGCACGACCGGCAGGTGCCAGGCCCGCGGCAGCGCCAGCAGCGGGCCGAGCAGGGCGGCGGCAGCGATGACCGCGAGCACGACGAACGTCACGGCCGCATTCTGCTCCCGATCGGGCGTCGTCTAAAGTACGAGGCAACCCCCCGCGTGGCGGCATCTCACCGAACTCCCCCAGGGCCGGAAGGCAGCAAGGGTAGGCGAGCTCTGTCGGGTACGCGGGGGGCCTTTTCATGCCGCCACGACTGAGCTTGCGAAGTCGTGGACCACGGCAGGAGGTCGAGTAGCCGCGCTCCTGCGAGCTTGCGAGCAGGAGCGACCGGCGTATCGAGACCCGTCTCCGGGGCGATTTCACCGCCCCGTCACCTCGCCGGTAGGGTCCACCACGGACCTGTCGCCTAGTGGCCTATGGCGCACGGCTGGAATCCGTGTTGGGTGCAAGCCCTCGGGGGTTCGAATCCCCCCAGGTCCGCCAGCACGAACCGGCTCCTGACCAGCGGAAACGCTGATCGGGGGCCGTTCGTCATTCGAGCGCCGTGCGCAATGTATCGGAGACCCGAGCGATTCGCGGCCCGCGACCACGCACTCTCAGTCGATCTGTCACCGCAATCTCACCCATGCGAGAGTGGCGGTGACTGATCGAAGGCGCCAGCGCCTGTCGTGGCGTTCGACGGCGACCTCATGCGAGTCTCCGGACTGAATGACCTGCCTGCGCCCCCGCCGGGGGAGACAGTCCTTGGTGAAGCGGCCGAGGCCGTCGAAGGTTGGGGACCAGGAGATCCGGCCTTCGTACGGTGACGTCGCCGGAGTAGGTGCGTCGAGTGAGCTGTGGCCCATGCACGGATGGCGCGCCGCTAACCACACCGTCGCAAATTCGGTTCAACGAGGGCGCAGTGATCTGGCGGGCGTACGTCAGTTCTGTGGCCTTTCCGCTACCCGTCGTGCGTATTCCTGGGCACCCGCGTCTGTGAGATCGAGGACCGACTCGTCGGGCATCGCGCGAACGGTCGCAGGCAGCAGAAATTCACGTCCAAGCCGAGCGAGTCCTTGTTCTACCGGCAAGTCCCACGCCACAAAGGCGCCCGACTTTCCCCACTCTCCCGCCACCGCCCAGTCCTTCAGGAGGACCTGAGCAACGATTCCGAACGCCATTGCAGCCATAAGCTCATGCGAGACGGCATCGACGCCCCGCGGGTCGTCAGCCACATATTCATAGATAAGACCGTATGCCGCGGTGGCCTCGGTCCAATCATCCATCAACAGCTCCAACAGGGCTGTCACAGGCTCCATCAAAATTGCCTTCCAAACGAGCGAAGTCCACGGAAAATGTCGCTATTTATCGATATGAATATAGAACCTCTGTTGAGAGTCAGGGTATTTGATGTCGACCGTCCAGTTGCCCCACTTTGAATGCCGCCTTATCGCGATCACGGTGCCGTCGTCTAATTCGAAGGCTGCGAAATGTCCGCCCCGTTCGATCGTCATTCCATAATGACCCAGCCGCTGGAATATACGCACCAGTGCCCGCCGATTCGCGACCATCTTGGTGTAACTATTGTTGCCTTTTTCAAGCGTCCTGAGCGCCGCGCGCACACCGGCTTCTCCACGTATGGGCGCTCCTTCCGGCGCTGGTCCATGATATATGTATTCGAGGGCATCGTCTTCACTAAGTTCTCCCGCGGCCGCACCTTCTTCCGCGGCGCCGCCGAATTCCATACTCCCGCCGCCACCACTGGCGGGATAACTTTCGGTAAGTTCCTCGTCCTCGTATCCGCTCACGTCGTCGTGGCCAACTGGATCCTGCGGATAGGCAAATGCGGTGCTATTTCCTCCCCACACTGCATCCATACTCGTGAATAGCGCCGAAACCGGGTTGAACATGCGCGCGCCCATCTGCATAAGGCCTACGGCAGAGGTCGCACGTTCACTTGCGCCGAGCCAGCCGTATCCAAGACGAACTCGTCGGAGATTCCGCACAGTCCGAGCCCTTGCAGGCTCGGACTGCTTGCATTTCAGGGCGTCGTGCCGTCCCCGTGGCTCGACAGCCGCGCCAGGCCCATCGCCAGCGGGAAGGCCGCACGGAAGGCGGCCGGCAGGGCGGTGATCACCACGAGGGCCAGGAACCCGCCGGTGACCTTGTCCATGGTCGAGGTCATCAGGTTCGAGACCGGCAGCGCCAGCCAGTACTGGTGGATGTGCTCCTGGATCAGGTTGGTGATCGCGTCGTGGCCGACCCGCAGGCGGTCGCCGTACACCGCGACCAGGATCGGGACCGCGGTCGCCGAGCACGCGACCGCGACCAGGACGTTCAGCACGAAGTAGCGCGGGAGCGACCGGCCGAACCCCCAGCGGCGTACGCCGTACCCCCAGACCAGACCGCCGACCAGGTTGACGAGGCCGAACGGGAGGGCGACCCAGCCGCTGCTGAGCACGCCGAGCGTATTGCTCGCGACGCCCACCGCGGCGCCGCGCCACGGGCCGAGCGCGATCGCGGCGATCGCGGTGCCGAACATGTCGAGGTAGATCGGCAGGGACAGCCAGTCGACGATGCGCAGGCCCAGGTGGTTCAACCCGATGCACGCGACGATCAGGAGCAGCGCCTGGCGTGACGTCGGCGGATCGGCCGGCTCGTCGACGGGTCGGTCGACCGGCGACAACGTGAAGGGCGAGACCGGCTTGTCACAGCTGCGGATCCAGCCGTCGATGTCGGCCGCCGGTACGCCGAGCGCCAGGCCGACCTCCCGCAGCAGCGGCACGTTCGCGCGCGGACGGCCCGGACGCAGCGCGTCGTACACGGTGGAGCGGGCGATGCGGGCGGCGTACGCGTCGGCGCCGGCCTCCTGCCGGACGCGGCTGAGCCGCTCGGCGAGCTCGGCGTACGACGGGTTGCCCACGCTGGCCCGATAGGCCTGCAGGTGCTCGATCAGCCGGTCCCAATGACCCGGTTCCTGCGCGGCCACAGCGTCGCCGATCTCCATCGCAGCCCCCACTCTGTCCGCCCCCACATGGTGGACAGCGAGAAGGCTAGAAGAGGACCGAGCCGCGCTGCAGCGATTCCGGCAGGTTCACGTCCGCACCCAGCCAACACCCGACGAGCGGTCGCGGTCACGCGCCGACGCGCGGTCCGGACGAATCCCGGACAGGGCTCAGGAGCGACGTCGGGCGAGCAGCGGCCGCAGCAACAGGGCGACGACCAGGCCGCCACCGCCCAGCAGGCCCCACCAGAGGGCGGCACGGCGGGTCGGGGCGAGCACGTCGTCGCGGGTCTGCGGGGCCGGGGCGCGGCGCTGGTCGGGGTCGACCGGTCCCCGCGCAGCGAGCGCCTGGTCGCTGACCGTGACGGCCGCGAGCGGCTGGACCACGCCGTACCCGGCCAGGTTCCCCTGCCAGCTGCCACCGCCGTCGGCGGTCTTCTCGAGGCGGGTCACGACCTGGCCCGCGGACAGCGCCGGGAGCTTGGCCCAGACCATCGCGGCCACGCCGGCGACCTCCGCGGCGGCCCAGTCGGTGGTGATCCCGTCGACGACGCACGGGCCGATCCCGTCCTTCGACACGCCTCCCCCCACCGGGGCGACCAGGTCGACGTCGGAGTCGAGCAGGGCGGGTGCCTCCGCGCCGAAGGACGAGCCCGCGACGCCGACGCCGAGCACACCGGCGTACGCCGCCGGCGCCACCGCCCCGGCCGCATCACGCAGCGGTGCGTTGGAGTCGGCCTCGTAGAACTGGCCGACCACCGGGTCGTCGGCGGCGGTCGGCGCGTCGCCGATCGGCGCGATGACCAGCGCCCGCCCGGTGAGGCCGGCGACGGCGGTCTTGAGCGTCGGGTCGGTGGCGACGATCCGCGGGACCAGGACGATGTCGTGGCTTCCGATCCCGCGCAGCCCGTCGAGGGCCGATGCCAGGGTCGATGCGGTCGGCAGGTCTCCGGCGACCTTGACCAGGTGGGTGGTCAGGCCCGGCGCGATCTCCTCGGCGATCCCCTGGGCGATGGCGGCGTGCGCGTCGCTGCTCGACAGCGTGTCCACGACGTACAGGTGGATGCCCTTGCCCGCGTGCGACCCACCGGCCCGCTGGGCCGCGCCGGCGATGCCCAGCTCGTCGTACGGCTTGCCCTTGCCGGTCGCGCCACCGTCTCCGGCGCCGCCGGTCCCGCACGGCCGGTCGGCCGCGTGTGCCGCCGTCGTCGGGACCACGCTGACCGCCGCCGCCGTGACCAGGACGGCCAGGCCGCGCCTCAGGAGCACGCCTTGCCCCCGGACACCGTGGGCGGGCAGAGCGCCGCCGCACGGGACAGCTCGACGCCGGGGTGGAACAGCGCGATCCAGGACGGCGAGACCAGGACCTGAGCGACCTTGGCGTAGCCGAGGCGTCCGAGATCGCCCGTGCTCGCGATGCGGTAGGCGAAGGCACGGTCGTCGATGAGGTACGGCGTACCGCTGGTCGGCGTACCGGCGACCGACTGCACCACGGCGCCCTTCCCGGGGTCGACGGCCGCGTCGATCGCGCCCGCCGGGAGCTCGGAGCCGTTCACACCGGGGTCGGCGGCGGTGGCGAGCGAGACCGAGGTGGCGCCACCGCTGCCCGGGCGGAGGACCGCGCACACCTGCGCGCCGACGAGCGTCGTCGTCGGCACGGCGGTCGGCCAGTCGGGGTCGAAGGGCTCGGTGGGCTGGGGGTAGTTGGCCGGCGCGGCGCCCCGGGGGCGTGCGTTCTCGGCGCTGAGGACGGCCTTGGCGAACGGGGTTGCCGAGGCGAAGCCGTCCTTGGTCGCGACGAGGGTCTCACCGCTGGCGTCGAACAGGTCGCCGTTGAGGGCAGCCTGGCCGATGGCCGAGGTCGGGAGCGGGGAGCCGATGGTGCCGATGCCGAGCCCCTGGGCCGTCAGCGGCGTGCCCTGGGGGAACAGCGCCGTCCACTTCGCCGACACCTGCACCGCACTCTTGTTCAGGTGCAGCGCGGTCTCGAGCGGGCCGAGACGGGCCTGGTCCACGTCGTAGACGTGGGCCTCGCCGGCCGCGTTCGTCGCCAGGACGTGGTACGCCGAGTCGTGGATGAGGACCGCCCCCGAGAACGGCACGGTGGCGGAGGCGCCGATCTTGGCCCGTACGCCGTGACCGCTCGCGGTGCAGGCGGTCCAGCCCGACTGCACCAGGTCGCTCGGCTCCGGCACCGTGGCCGGGGCCTGCAGGATCCCGATCGGGCCGGCCTTGCCGTACTTGGTCAGGTCCTTGTCGGTCAGCTTGCCCGGCTCGTCGGTGCCGAGGATCAACATCGCGGACGTCGAGTTGATGACCGGGTGCAGGGTGGGCGACCTCTTGGCGTCGCCCGTGGTGTCGACCGCGGCGGCGTCATCGGCGGCGGGGAGGTTGACGTAGAGGACGCCGTGCGGGCCAGCCAGCAGGGCCGCCTGGGCGGGATCGAAGGTGCTGCCCGGCTTGAAGACACCGAGGATCGCGGCACCCGCCAGCAGCAGGACCCCGAGCGCCAGCCCGCCGATGACCGTGCGGCCCGGCCGCGACGGCTCGACCTCCCGACCGCCGGGCGCACCCGAGACGAAGGCGGTCACCAGCCGGCGGCGACTGAACGAGTAGGCCTCGACGAGGTCCTTCTTGGTGGCCATCTCCTGACCTCAGCCCACGTGGTCCGAGACCGAGCCGAACAGGCCGATCGCGACCAGCAGCAGCGGAAGCAGGCTCAGCAGCGCGACGGTCTCGAGCACGTCGCCGAGTCGGCCGCGGCGTACGGAGGGCTCGGCCGGAAGCAGCGTGCCGGCCAGCAGGGCGGCGCCACCCACCGCGAGGACGACCGCGACCGTCGGACGCCAGGTCGGGTGCTGCAGGAGCACCGCGACGGCGGTGACGAGCAGGCCGGCGATGCCGGAGACCAGCCCGACCATGACCTCCGAGCCGGTGCGGTACTGGCGGGTGCGCAGCACCAGGACCAGCGCGGCGTCGACGGCCAGCAGCGCGCCGGCCAGGCCGAGGTGGACCGCGACCGGCGAGGCCAGAACGAGCAGCGCGCCGACGGTACCGGTGATCGCGAGCAGGATCTCGTGGGCGGTGCGGGCGTCGGCGCTGACGTCGTCGGCGACGACGTCGGCCGGGTCGGCGGTGATGTCGGCGTGGTTGAACATCGGGTCGACGCGGGTGTGGGTCGCCCCGAGGGCGAGCCACGGGAAGACGCTGCCGAGCAGCACCACGACCGCCAGGGCGAT
Source organism: Nocardioides montaniterrae (assembly GCF_054782655.1). NCBI lineage: Bacteria > Bacillati > Actinomycetota > Actinomycetes > Propionibacteriales > Nocardioidaceae > Nocardioides > Nocardioides montaniterrae. The sequence continues at coordinate 59,491 of NZ_BAAGSB010000004.1, forward strand.
GGCCACGACCCGGGCCGGCCAGTCGCCGTGCGCGCCGTGCATCGCCAGCCCGATGATCACGCCGATCGCGCCGAGGACGACCGGCGGGAAGAGCAGGACCCGACCCTCACCGAGGCCCAGCACGCAGACCATCCCGGCCAGCAGCGCGCCGGCTCCAGCTGCGGCGATGGGGCTGCCGAGCGGCGCCGAGCCGGCCGGCGTGAGCAGGGCGCCGGCCACGCCGGCGTACGCCGCACCGAGCCAGCCGACGGCGACCGCGGCCTCGGGCTCGGCCTGGACGCGCGAGAGGACGACCGACCCGGCGCACAGGGCGACGGCGACCACGATCGCAGCAGCCGAGGCGAGGTTGCGGTCGGAGAGCTGCCAGAGCGCGGCAGCGCCCAGGGCGAGCAGGAGGGCGGCGGCGACGAGAGCCGTACGCCGGCCCGACTCGGGCCGCCACGGCGCGAGGTGCCCCTCGACGGCGTCGGTCATCGCCTCGACGACGTCGTCGTAGATCCGCGGTGCAGGTACGTCGACCCCGGCGGTCACCGTCAGCAGGCCGCCGTCCTCGACGCCCTGGGCGGTCAGACCGGTGTCGGTCGCGAGCCGGCGGCCGTCGGAGGCGACGACGCGGTAGCCGCCGTGCGCGGTCGCACCGTCGAGCAGGCCGACGCTTCGCGCGAGCTCGGGCAGCAGCTCGGCGACGGGGACGGCTCCGGGGAGCATCAGGTCGACGCGGCGGGTGCCGGAGGTGACGGTGACGCGTACCAGTCCGGACTGCAGCGGTGTGGCGGTCAATTCATCCTCCCGAGATCAAACGAGCAGGGGCACCATCTCATGCGGAGAGGGGGCCGACACGATCGTGTCGGCCCCCTCCTGGGTCCTACGGGTGCTCGCTCAGAACTCGAAGCGAGCGGCACCGCGGCTGTCGGCCGAGGCGTAGTCCACGTTGGACTGGGCGACCGTGGTGCTGGTCTCGCCGAGGAGCGCCTGCATCTCGGCCATCGCCTGGTCCCAGGCGGCCTTGGCCTGCTGGTAGGCCACCTGCTGGGAGCCCAGCCACTGCGACTTCAGCGGCGCGAGGTCGTGCTCGAGCTGGTTGAGCCGGGCGTCCATCTGCTTGACCGTGGTGGCCATGTCCTGTGCTGCGCCATCAAGGGCGCCGTGCTCGACCCGGAGGCCGTCGGTTCCGTCAGACATCGTCGTATCTCCTCGTCGATCAGTTCGGGATGGAGCCGAGCTTGTTGCTCAGGCTGGTCATGGCGTCGCCGGCCGACTGGTCGGTGTTCATGTTGTCCTTCTCGGTCGCCTGCAGCGACGCCTCGAAGTTGTTCAACGCGTTGACGATCGTCTGGTGCTTCTCGGTCCACGCGACGTGCAGCGAGTGGAACGCGGTCGCTCCGGCGCCGCCCCAACGACCCTTGACCTGGGCGATCTGGCTGTCGAGGTTCTGGCTCTGCTTGGCGAAGTCGGCCTTGGCGTCGGCGACGAGCTTGGCGGCCTGCGAGAGGACGCCGGCTCCCTGTCCGACGATCGGGGCATCGTTACCCATGTGTGCTCCTTGATGTGGTGGCCCCGAGAGGAGCCTGCGGATGGTTCGTTATCCGGTGGCTCCCGAGTGTTGCCAAAGAGCCGATGACTGACTGCTACCCCGCCCTCGTCGAGGGCTAAACATCAGATGTGGTGATCCCACAGGTCGCGGAAGAGCCCGGTGGCCACGAACAGCGCCGCGATCGCCGTCGCACCGCACAGCGCCTCGGCGATCTCGGCCTGCCGGGACCACCACGCCGAGCGCCAGCCGCGGCCGAGCGCGACCGCCATCACGATCAGCCCGGTCGCGACGACCAGGCTCGCGGCGACCAGCCACACCGGGAGACCGTCGAGCACCGCGCCCGCCACCAGGACCATGCCGGTGACACCGGCCAGCCTGAGCAGGCGCCGGGCCACGACGTGGCGGTAGTTGCGGGCCGCGAGGAGCAGCGCGCCCCCACCGGCCAGGACCATGACCCGCGCACCGGCGCGGTCGACGGTCTGGTCGCTGCTGGTCAGCAGCAGGGGCGCCGAGACGAGGACGGCCACCAGGATCGCGACCGACGAGGCCAGGACGGTGCGCCCGCCGCTGCGGGCCAGGCCGTCGACGTACTCCTGACCGATGACGACCCTGCCGCGCTTGCCGGCCGGTCGCTCGCGCGCACTCCAGGCGGTGACGGCGAGGCGCTCGAGGTCGAGCAGGTGCTGGTCGGGCACGTCGATCGCGAATGCCGGCACCCAGCGGGCACCGAGCACGGCGATCAGGAAGCCGAGCGACCACGGCACGCTGTCCGGCGTGCCGAGCAGGGCGCAGGCCGAGGCGAGGGCGAACCAGCCGACGCCGGCGGCGATCCACACCTTGAGCGGCTCGTGGGCAGGGCTTCCATCCGGCGTGACCGAGCGGCCGATCCCTGCCGTCACGGCGGCGGCCAGGGTGCCGGCGGCGACGACCGTCGGCAGTCGCTCGGCGTGCGGGCTCCAGGCGAGCGCCACCCCGGCCGCGGCACCGAGCGCGGGCGCGGTCACCACCCGGGCGAGGCGACGTACGCCGAACGGGGCGATCCCGACGACGGCCCCCACGAGGGCCGCGACGGCTGCCGTCGTGCGGTGGTCGGTCGCGATCGCGGCTGCCGTTCCGAGCGCGACCGCCAGCGCGGCGAGGGCCGCGGTCAGGGCCCCGGAGGACTGCCGTTTGGGCACAAACGGCAGTTTTTCGGCGGTCGGAGCTGTCGTTTGTGCCCAAACGGCAGGTTCCACGGCGACGAGCACGACGCCCGAGGCGAGTCCGGCGGAGGCGAGGGTGGCGTCGGGCGCCAGCTCGCGACCGGAGGCGAGGACGAGGCGCGGCGGCGCGGCGAGCGCGGCGGAGGCGGCGTACGCCGAGGCGATCTCGGCGAAGGAGGCCGCGTCGGGGACGGTCAGGTCGACCACACCGCGCGGGCCGTGGACGGACACCGCGGCGAGGCCCTGCAGGTCAGGACCGGGGACAGCCGGGATGGTGGACATCGTTCCTCCGAGATTGGCGAGCTCCATGGCAGGGTAATCCCACCAATCGACGGATGTGATCGGGCAGATCGACGAACGGATGAGCAAAAGCGATGGTGACCACCAAGGCCGGCGAGACCCCGGTCCTGCGCGGAGGCCGCTCCGAGCGCCCCGAGATGCCGTCCGGGCAGATCCAGCTCCAGGAGCCGCCGCAGCTGCAGCCGAACGAGGGCGCGGCGGGCGTGGCGATGAACGCGATCCCGATGCTGGGCAGCCTCGGCTCGATCATCCTGGTGACCAGCATGAGCGGCAGCGGCGGCAACCAGGCGCCGCGCTTCATCGCGGCCGGCATGTTCCTGTTCGCCACCCTCGGCTTCATCGTCATCCAGATCGACCGCCAGCGGAAGCAGCGCCAGCAGACGGTGTCCGGGTCCCGCACGGAGTACCTGCGCTACCTCTCCGGCGTACGCCAGGTCGCGCGCGAGGCCGCCGACCAGCAGCGTGACGCCCTCACCTGGCACCACCCCGCGCCGTCGGCGCTCCCCTCGCTCGCCGAGGACCGCTCGCGCGTCTGGGAGCGCACGACCAGCGACCCGATGTTCCTCCAGGCGAGGTACGGCGTGTGCGCGCAGCCGCTCGCCCTCGAGCTGGTCCCACCGGAGGGGACCGCCATCGAGGACGTCGACCCGGCCGCCGCCTCCGCCCTGCACCGGCTGCTCGTGGTGCACCGCAACCAGCCGGACCTCCCGGCCGCCGTCGACCTGCGCGCCTTCGCCCGGATCGAGGTGCGCGGAGCCGCCGACCAGGCCCGGGCGCTGGTCCGCGCGATGCTCTGCTCCGCCGCCGCGTTCCAGTCGCCGGACGGCGTGCAGATCGCGGTCCTGGCCGGCGAGGACACCCTGGCCCGGTGGGACTGGATCAAGTGGCTCCCGCACGCCCACAGCGCCCGGCGCACCGACGCCATCGGGCCGGCCCGGATGGTCTCGACCTCGCTCGACGAGCTGATCACGATGCTGCCCGCCGACCTCGGCGACCGTCCTCGCTTCGGAGCCGACGAGCGGGCCGCGCTGCCGCACGTCGTCCTGGTCACCGACGGCGCGACGCTGCCGCCGGGCAACCACCTGATCCCCGACGACGGACTCCACGGCGTGACCGTCATCGATCTGCCCCGACGCTGGAGCGACGTCGAGGAGGCCTCGACGCTGGTGCTCGAGCTGCCCGACGGCGAGCCCGCCGAGACCGTGGCCGGCGAGCCGATGGTCGCGCTGCTCGCGTCCCGCCAGCGCGCGACGCCCATCCACGCCAAGGCCGACCAGTGCGACGTCGCGACCGCCGAGGCGTTCGCCCGCCGCCTGACCGCGCTCTACACGCCCAGCGCCGGCACCGTGGTCGGCGAGGACCCGACCGAGACGGCCGGCCCCTTCGACTTCATGACCCTGCTCGGACTCGGCGACGTCACCACCCTCGATCCCGCCACGACCTGGCGTCCGCGCCCCGCCCGCGACCGGCTCCGGGTGCCGATCGGGATCGGCGAGGCCGGAGGGCTCTCCAACCCGATCCACCTCGACATCAAGGAGTCCGCCCAGCAGGGCATGGGCCCCCACGGCCTGTGCATCGGCGCGACCGGCTCCGGCAAGTCCGAGTTCCTCCGCACGCTCGTGCTCGGGCTGGCGCTGACCCACTCCCCCGAGCAGCTCAACTTCGTGCTGGTCGACTTCAAGGGCGGTGCGACGTTCGCCGGCATGTCCGAGATGCCGCACGTCTCCGCGGTCATCACCAACCTCGCCCAGGAGCTCACCCTCGTCGACCGCATGCAGGACGCCCTGTCCGGCGAGATGGTGCGCCGCCAGGAGCTGCTCCGCGAGGCCGGCAACTTCGCCTCGGTCCGCGACTACGAGAAGGCCCGCGCCGCCGGCGAGGCCCTCGAGCCGATGCCCTCGCTGTTCATCGTCGTCGACGAGTTCTCCGAGATGCTCTCGGCCAAGCCGGAGTTCATCGACCTCTTCGTCGCGATCGGTCGCCTCGGCCGCTCGCTCGGGCTGCACCTGCTGCTCGCCTCGCAGCGCCTGGAGGAGGGCCGCCTGCGCGGCCTGGAGTCGCACCTGTCCTACCGCATCGGGTTGCGCACGTTCAGCGCGATGGAGTCGCGAGCCGTGCTCGGCGTACCCGATGCCTACGAGCTGCCCGCCGTGCCCGGCCTGGGCTACCTCAAGCCCGATCCGACGACGATGCTGCGGTTCAAGGCGGCGTACGTCTCCGGGCCCCCGGCCGGCCGCGCGGCCTCCCGCGCGACCTCCGGCGGACCGCGTCGCGGGATCCTGCCGTTCACCATCTCGGAGGTGCAGGACTACGCCGCCGCGGAGGTCTCCGAGGTCACCCCGTTGCCGGTGCCCGTCGACGAGAACGGCGAGTCCCTGCTGGACATCGCCGTACGCCGGATGGAGGGCCACGGCCCGGCCGCGCACCAGGTGTGGCTGCCGCCGCTGGACGTGCCGGACACGCTGGACGGGCTGTTCCCCGACCTCGCGCCGGACCCCGATCTCGGCCTCGTCTCCCAGCAGTGGCGCGCGGCCGGGCGCCTGGTCGTGCCGATCGGCACCGTCGACCGCCCGCGCGAGCAGCGTCGCGACACGCTCTCGATCAACCTGGCCGGCGCCGCGGGTCACGCGGCGATCGTCGGCGGTCCCCGGAGCGGCAAGAGCACGCTGCTGCGGACCGTGGTCACCTCGCTCGCGCTGACCACGACGCCGCTGGAGTCGCAGTTCTACGTCCTCGACTTCGGTGGCGGCACGTTCACGCCCCTGGCCCACCTGCCGCACGTCTCGGGCGTCGGCACACGCGCCGAGCCCGAGGTCGTACGCCGCATCGTGGCCGAGGTGAAGGGCATCGTGGACCGCCGCGAGGCCTACTTCCGCGCGAACGGCATCGACTCCATCGAGACCTACCGCAACCGTCGGTTCCGCGCCTCCGGTGGCGCCACCATCGACGACGGGTACGGCGACGTCTTCCTGGTCGTCGACGGCTGGAGCTCGATCCGCGCCGACTTCGACGACCTGGAGATGGAGATCCAGCAGCTCGCGACGCGCGGCCTGACCTTCGGTCTCCACGTCATCACCGCGGCCGCCCGGTGGGCGGACTTCCGCGCCGCGACCCGCGACCTGTTCGGCACCCGACTCGAGCTCCGGCTGGGTGATCCGATGGACTCCGAGATCGACCGCAAGCTGGCCTCGCTGGTGCCGGTCCGCCCGGGGCGCGGCATCCTGCCCGGCAAGCTGCACTTCCTCGGCGCGCTGCCGCGGGTCGACGGCTCACCGGACGCCGACAGCCTCGGCGATGGCGTCGACGACCTGATCGACCGCGTGACCCGCGCCTGGCGCGGCCAGCCCGGCCCCAAGCTGCGGCTGCTGCCCGACCGGATCGACCTCGAGCGCCTGCGGGAGATGGCCTCGGCCGGTGGCGGCCTGGACCGCCGCCTGATCCTGGGCATCAACGAGAAGGAGCTCGCCCCGGTCGCCCTCGACGTCGACGCCGAGCCGCACCTGCTGCTCTTCGGTGACGGCCAGTCCGGCAAGTCGACGTTCCTGCGCTCCTACTGCCGCGAGGTCATCCGCACCCGTACGCCGGCCGAGGCCCAGCTGATGATCGTCGACTACCGGCGCTCGCTGCTCGGCGAGATCCCCGAGGAGAACCAGCTCAGCTACCTCACCTCGGCGGCGCAGGCACAGCCCGCGCTGGCCGACCTCGCGGCGTACCTCCGCAGCCGCATCCCCGGTCCCGACGTCACGCCCGAGCAGCTCCGCACGCGGTCGTGGTGGACCGGTGCCGAGGTGTTCGTGGTCGTCGACGACTACGACCTCGTCGCGACGGGCACCAGCTCACCGATCCAGGAGCTGCAGCCGCTGCTCGCGCAGGCCCACGACGTCGGCCTGCACCTGGTCGTCGCGCGGCGCTCGGGTGGCGCCTCACGGGCGCTCTACGAGCCGGTCATCCAGTCGCTGCGCGACCTCGCCCAGCCCGGCATCCTGCTCTCCGGCAACCGCGACGAGGGTCCGCTCATCGGCGGCCTCCGGCCGTCGCTGGCCCAGCCCGGCCGAGGCCGGCTGGTCACCCGTGATCGGGGTACCGAGGCGCTGCAGCTGGCCTGGACCGAGCCGAGCGTCTGAGGTCGTCGGCGGCCCGGTGCAGGAATTGGTGCAACTCAGGGGCCTGTGTGACGGGTGAGGCGACATCAGCGGCCGGCGATGCGGCGACCGGCAGGCGCCTTCGGCGGCTTCGCGGACGCTCCCGGGGAGGCGATGACGGCGGCGAGCGCCGTGGTGATCGGTACGGCGAGCACCAGGCCGATGGCGCTGGCCAGGGTCCGCACGATCTCCTCGGCCAGCTGCTCGGAGGAGACCAGGTCGATCAGCGGCCGGCCGTAGACCTGGACCAGCAGGAGACCGACGACGGCGGTGCCGACGTACGCGAAGACGATCGTGTAGATCGTGGAGGCGATGTGGTCGCGGCCGATCCGCATGGCGCTCGTGAACAGGCTGCGGCGGCTGGCGTCCGGCGTCGCGGCGCGCAGCTCCCACACCGCGGAGGCCTGGGTGATGGTCACGTCGTTGAGGACACCGAGGCCGGCGATCACGACCGCGGCACCGAGCAGGGCGCGGAAGTCCAGGTCGGGCTTGAGGGTCTGCAGGATCGTGGCGCTCTCGTCGGTGATGCCCGTCAGGTGCGCGCCACCCATCGAGATCGCACCGATCAGCGCCGTCAGCGCGATGCCGACCAGGGTGCCGGCCAGCGCTGTGCTCGTGCGCAACGAGAGACCGTGGGTCGAGTAGAGCACCACGAACATGATCGCGGTCGCGCTCACCAGGGCCACCCCGATGCCGGGCGCGCCGGCGTACAGCGCGGGCAGCAGGAACCACCAGACCACCGCGCCGCCGACCGCCAGGCCGAGCAGCGCGAACAGGCCCCGCAGCCGGGCCACCGCCAGGACCACGACCACGAAGAGCAGGGTCAGCCAGAGCAGCGAGTGGCCGCGCAGGGTGGTGAAGTAGGAGTACGTCGCCGGCGCCTGGCCGGTGGGCGGGGTGCGGAGGATCTCGACCCGATCGCCCTTCGCCAGGCCGGATGCGGCGACCTCCGGCGGGACGGTGACCCGCTGCTGACCGTCCTTGCCGAGGTCGACGGTGATCGTGCCGCAGCCCGGTGGCTGGGTGCTCGTGCTCGCCGGGCAGGCCGCGCCGACCGCGGTGATCTCCCCCTGCGGGAAGGTCACGCCCGGGGCGGCGAACCGGACGCCCTGCTCGGCCGCGATGCCGCGGTCGGCCCGCACCGCGTGGTCGGGCCACCAGACGGCCAGGCCGACGATCGTGGCCAGGAGAGCGAGCACCAGCCCGCCGAGGAGCAGGTTGCGCGCGGTCGCGCCGACGTGGACCGCGCGATCGAGGTCCGCCGCCGCATGGCCGTGCCCGTGTCCGTGACCCACGTGCGAAGGCTACTCAGGCGCCCGTGCGGTCAGGCGCTCGCGGATCCCGGAGGTGATGGTGGCGAGCACGTCGACCTGCTCGGCCGTCAGGTGGTCGAAGACGAGCTCCCGGACCAGCTCCACGTGGGGCGGAGCGGCCGCGGCGATCGCCTGCTCGCCGGCGGGCGTGAGGTCGATGAAGGCACCGCGTCGATCATCGAGGCACTCCCGGCGTACGACCAGGCCGCGCGCGGCCATCCGGGCGACCTGCTTGGAGACGCGGCTCTTCTCCCAGCCGGTGTGCTCGCCGATCTCGAAGACCCGCAGGCTGCGCTCCGGGACGTCGGTCAGCGCGACCAGCACCTCGTAGTCGGCCAGGGACAGCCCGCTGGTCCGGCCCAGCTCGCGGTTGAGCTCGGCGAAGAGCAGGCGATGGGCGTCGAGCCAGCCGCGCCAGGCGGCCGCCTCACGCTCATCGAGCCACCGGGTCGTCACGCCGGCCAGTCTAGGAGGGGCGCCGTCAGCGACCGGGCTCGTTGGTGTCCAGCTGGATCACGCCGAACACCTCACCCTGTACGCCGGACACGACGGCCATCCGGCCGAACGGGCTGTCCTGCGGCGCCATGGTGGTGGTCCCGCCGAGCTCCTCGACCTTCGCCACGCTCGCGTCGCAGTCGGCGACCGCGAACCAGGTGATCCACACGCTCGGGGCGCCCGCGGGCAGGGAGTCGGCCGGACCGAGACCCGCGACGGGCCGCTCGGCCGCCGGCGGCTGGGCCAGGAAGTAGCGGAAGTCCGGCGTGCTGACGTCCTCGTAGGTGAAGTCGAAGACCTGGGCGTAGAAGGTGCGCGCGATCTCGAGGTCACGCGAGAGCAGCTCGTTCCAGGCGACCGAGCCCGGCTCGTTGAACAGGCCGACCCCGTGGTGCTGGATGCTCTGCCACACGCCGAAGGTCGAGTGGTCCGGCGCCGTCGCGAAGAACATCCGGCCGGCGTCCATCACGTCGAAGGGGTCCATGTGCAGCGTGCCGCCGCTCTCCTTGACGCGAGCCGCCGCGGCGTCGGCGTCGTCGGAGGCGAAGTACGTCGACCACATGCTCGGCGCCTCGGGGCTCGGCCGTGGGCCGATCCCGGCGACCTGGTGACCGTCGAGCGTGGCCATCGCGTAGCCGCCGGTCTCCTCGCCGCCGCCCTCGATCGTCCAGCCGAAGAGGCCCTCGTAGAACGTGGCCGCCGCCACCGGGTCGTCGGCCGCGAGGTCGATCCAGTTCGGGGTGCCGGCCGGCCAGGGCTCGTTGCGAGTGGGCATGGGGTCATCTTGGCCTTCGACACCGACCCGGGGAAGGGATTCGCGGGACTGACCCGGGTGACGGCTCAGGCGCGCGTGGCGAGCAGCTGGCGGACGGCGTCGGAGCAGCCGCCGCAGCCGGTGGTCGCGCGGGTCGACGACTTGACCTGCTCGAGCGAGGAGCAGGCGCGGATGGCCCCGGCGGAGACACCGGCGCACTGGCAGACCTCGGCGTCGTCGGGGAGCTGGATCTGCGCCGCCACGTCGGCGCCCTCCGTCACCGCCAGCAGTAGCTCGCCGGGCTCGTTGGGACCGAGGACCGTGCCGCGGTCGAAGTGCTGGGTGATCAGCCCGACGCGGGACAGGTCGCCGACCAGGGCGCCGGCGATGATCCGGCCGTCGCGGACCACGAGCTTGCGGTGCGAGCCGCGGACCGGGTTGGACATCTCCACGACCTGGCAGTCGTCGCCGACCTCGGCCTCGGGGTCGCCGAGGACGGCCACGTCGAGGTCTGTGGCGCGGAGACGCGCGACGTTGCGGTGCCCGTCGTACGTGGCCGGCTTGCCGGCGAGCAGGGCGGCGAGGATGCCCGCCTGCTCCCAGGCCGGTGGGACGAAGCCGGTGGTGCGGCCCTCGTGCTCGGCGCAGTCACCGATCGCGTAGATCTCCTCGCCGGGCCCGCAGCTGACCGAGCGCAGCGAGTCGTCGACGACGATGCCACGGTGCACCTCGAGGCCGGCCTTGCGGGCCAGCGCGGTGGCCGGGCGACCGCCGGCGGTCAGGATGACCAGGTCGGTGTCGAGCACCGCGCCGTTGTCGAGGGTGAGGGAGACGCGGCCGTCGATCTCGCGGGTCGGCGCCAGGCCGAAGCCAGGGCCGCTCTTGGCGTCGACGAGACGTACGGCGCGCGCGCCGGTGTAGACCTGGGTGCCCATCCGCTTCAGATCACGGGCGAGCAGCCGGCCCGCCGTACGGCCGACCTGGCCGCGCAGCAGGTGGTCCGAGCCCTCGACGACCTCGACCTCGAGGCCCCGGGTCGCCAGGGCGCGGGCGACCTGGAGACCGAGCAGGCCGCCGCCGACGACGACGACCGCCCGCTTGTGCCCGTCGTCGAGCGCGGACAGCAGGCCCTCGCAGTCGGAGAGGTGGCGGAAGGCGTGGACCGACTCGTGCAGCGAGCCGTCCATCCGGACCAGCCCGCGGATCGGCGGCAGGGTCGGGATCGCGCCGGTGGCCAGCACGAGGGCGTCGTACTCGATCACGGTGCCGTCGACGAGCATCACGTCGGAGCGCTCGCGATCGACGCCCAGGACACGCGCACCGAGCCGCAGGTCGACGCCGTTGGCCTCGAACCAGTCCTCGCCCCGCAGCGTGATCGCCTCGGGACGGTGGGTGCCCTCGAGGACGGCGGACAGCAGGATCCGGTTGTACGGCGCCGCTGCCTCGTCGCCCAGGATCGTGATGTCCCAGTCGGCGGAGAGAGCGACGAGCTCCTCGACGAGCCGTGTGGCGGCCATGCCGGCCCCGACGACGACCAGCCGCTTCCTGATCAGGTCACTCATGCGCGCACCTCCGCCGCACACACCTTGAACTCCGGCATCCGGCTCGACGGGTCGAGCGCGTCGTTGGTCAGCTTGTTCGCGCCGACCCAGTGGAACGGCACGAAGACCGTGTCCGGGCGGATCGTGGTGACCAGGCGGGCCGGGGCCGACATCTCGCCGCGGCGGGTGCGCACGGTGAGCGGCGCGCCCTCCTCGGCCCCCAGACGGGCGGCCAGCATCGGGTGGATCTCGACGAACGCGCCGACGTCGGGGAGCTCCCTGACCCGGCGGGTCTGCGCGCCGGACTGGTACTGCGCGAGCACCCGGCCGGTCGTGAGGTGGATCGGGTACTCGTCGTCGGGCTGCTCGGCCGCGCCGACGTGCTCCTGCACCAGGCAGCGTGCCTTCCCGTCCGGGGTCGGGAAGCGGTCGGCGAACAGGCGCGGGGTGCCGGGGTGGTCCGGCGACGGGCAGGGCCAGAACACGCCCGACTCGTCGCGGATCCGGTCGTAGGTGATGCCGGCGTAGTCGGCCTTGCCGCCCGACGACGCGGCGCCCAGCTCGGCGAAGATCTCCTCCGGCTCCTGGGAGAACGCGATCGGGGAGCCCAGCCGGCGGGCCAGACCGTCGATGACGAACAGGTCGCTCTGCACCCCTTCGGGCGGCGTCACGGCGGCCTGGCGCAGGATGACCCGGCCCTCGAGGTTGGTCATGGTGCCGGTCTCCTCGGCCCACTGCGTCACGGGCAGCACGACGTCGGCGAGCGCAGCGGTCTCGCTCATCACGATGTCGGCCACGACGAGCAGGTCCAGCGACTCGAGCCGCTCGGTGACGTGCACCGCGTTGGGCGCCGAGACGACGATGTTGGAGGCGTGGACGAGCAGCGCCTTCGCGCCGCCACCCGAGCCGAGGCTGTCGAGCAGCTCGTACGCCGAGAGCCCCTTGCCGGGCAGCGTCTCCGGCTCCACACCCCAGACGCGCGCGACGTGCGCCCGGGCGGCCGGGTCGTCGATCATCCGGTAGCCGGGCAGCTGGTCGGCCTTCTGGCCGTGCTCGCGGCCGCCCTGGCCGTTGCCCTGGCCGGTGAGGCAGCCGTAGCCGGCGTACTCCCTGCCGGGGAGCCCGAGAGCGAGCGCGATGTTGATCCAGGCCAGCACCGTGGCGGTGCCCTGGGACTGCTGCTCGGCACCGCGCGCAGTCAGCACCATCACGCGCTGGTTGCCGGCCATCAGCGTGGCCAGGGCACGGAGCTCCTCGCCGCTGACGCCGGTCACGCGCTCGACCCGCTCGGGCCACCACGCCGCCACGGATCGGCGTACGGCGTCGAAGCCCGTCGTGCGCGCCTCCACATAGGCCTCGTCGACCGCACCGGCCGCGTCGAGCAGGTGCAGCACGCCGAGGGCGAGGGCGAGGTCGGTGCCGGGGACCGGCTGGAGGAAGAGGTCGGCGCGGTCGGCCGTCGCCGTACGCCGGGGGTCGATCACGACGACCTTGCCGCCACGCTCGCGCAGCCGGTCGAGGTGGCGCGCGGCCGGCGGCATGGTCTCGGCCATGTTGGAGCCGACCAGCACCACGACGTCGGCCTGCTCGACGTCCGCGAGCGGGAACGGCAGGCCGCGGTCGATGCCGAAGGCCTGGTTGCCGGCGCTGGCGGCCGAGCTCATGCACCAGCGGCCGTTGTAGTCGATCTGGCTGGTGCCGAGCGCGACCCGGGCGAACTTGCCGAGCTGGTAAGCCTTCTCGTTGGTCAGGCCGCCGCCGCCGAAGACCGCGACGGCGTCCTTGCCGTGCTCGGCCTGGATCGCGGAGATGCGGGCGGCGACGAGGTCGAGCGCGTCGTCCCAGGTGGCGGCCTTGAGCTCACCGGTGGCGCGGTCACGGATCATCGGCGTGGTCAGCCGCTCGCGGTGGCCGCGCAGACCCGCAGCGGTCCAGCCCTTGCGGCACATCGCGCCCTCGTTGACCGGGAACTCGTCCCACGGCTGGACCTCGAGGACCGCCCGCGGGCCGCGACCCTGGACCTGCAGGGTCATGCCGCACTGCAGGCTGCAGTACGGGCAGTGGGTGCGGACCTGCGTCGGCCGGGTCTCGGTCATGGGCTCAATTCTGGTGCTCGCGGTTTCGCGGTCGGAGACTCGAGCCGACCCTCGGCGTCAACTAGTTCTCACGTCCTCACACGCAACCGGGCCGGGGCCGCTCCATCGCGGTCCCGGCCCGGTCTCGAGAGGGTCGCCGGTGCGACCTCTCGACCTGCAGGTGGAATCAGACGCCGGCGTACGTCGCCTTCTTCCGCACGTAGACCAGGTAGGTCACGACCGCGCACACCACGTAGAACGCGGTGAAGATCCAGAACGCGGTCTTGGTGGCGCCCAGCGGGTCGGTGACCCACGGGTTGGAGAACGTGATCGGGATGAGGAAGCCGCCGATGGCGCCGATCGCGCCGATGATGCCGGCGGCGGCCGAGGCCTTCTTGGTGGCGGCGAGCAGGCCGAGCTCACGCTCGGGGCTGCCCTCGGCCGTGGCACCGACGACGTCCTTGCGGAAGATCGCCGGGATCATCTTGTACGCCGACCCGTTGCCGATGCCGCTGAAGGCGAAGACCATCAGGAAGATCGCCAGGAACATCGGGAAGACACCGTGGTTGGCGTGGATCGCGTGGACGACGGGCTCAGGGAAGGTGAACGCCTTCGGGTCGGCCGCGATCTTGGCCAGCACGTCCGGGGTGGGCGGCGGCGGGAAGGCCTCCAGCCGGCCGAGCGTGAACAGCAGGCCGAGCGTGCCGACCATCATGCCGAGGAACGCGACGACGGTGACCTTGGCGCCACCGAACTTGTCAGCCAGGTAGCCGCCCAGCGGACGGGTGGCCGAGCCGACGAGCGCGCCGAGGAAGGCGTAGAAGGCGAAGTTGATGCCGATGCCGACGACCGACGGCAGGGGCTGGCGCCAGAAGTTGAGCTTGATCAGCAGCGGCATCGAGGACGAGTAGCCGATGAACGAGCCGAAGGTGCCGATGTAGAGGAACGCCATGATCAGCGTGTGCGGGTGCTTGAGCACCGAGAGCTGCGACTTGGTGTCGGTCTTCGCGGACGTGATGTTGTCCATGAAGAAGTACGCCGCCAGGACACCGAGCACCGACAGACCGGCGTACAGCCAGGCGGCGCGCTCCAGGTGGATGCCACCGGCCGAGGCCTTGACCAGGCCGAAGGCACCCGCCCCGCCGACCACGAGGGGCAGGAAGAACTGGATCACGGCGACACCGGCGTTGCCGCCGGCCGCGTTGAGGCCCAGGGCCGAGCCCTTGAGGTGCGAGGGGTAGAAGAAGTTGATGTTCGCCATCGAGCTGGAGAAGTTTCCACCACCGACACCGGCCGTGGCCGCGATCAGGCAGAAGGCCCAGTACGGCGTGCCCGGCTGGGTCACGAAGTAGGCGAACAGCAACGTCGGCAGCAGGAGCATGCCGGCGCTGACCATCGTCCAGTTGCGCCCGCCGATCTTGCCGACCGCGAGGGTGTAGGGCACCCGGAGCAGCGCACCGACGAGGTTCGGGATGGCGACGAGGAAGAACAGCTGCTGGGGCGTGAAGCTGAAGCCCTGCGCCAGCAGGAAGGCCGACGAGACGCTCCAGATCAGCCAGACCGAGAAGCCGACGTGCTCGGAGAAGATGGACCAGATCAGGTTGCGCTTGGCGATCTTGGCCCCGCCGTTGGCCCAGAAGTCGGGGTCCTCGGGACGCCAGTCGTCGATCCAGCGTCCACGGCGGCGGGTGGCCTCGGCGGCGACAGCGTTGTCGACGGCCTCGGACACCCCGGAGGCATTGTTGGTGAGAGTCATTGCGGCTCCTACAGGATCGGGCGATTCAATGCCTTGATCCTGTGGGCGGCCCGTTTCGGCCCACCGCGCGCGGCCGGCCCCAAAGGGTCAACCTTTCCTCACCACCTCACGGGTGACGGTGCTTGTGGTGCCCCTTGCCGTGGTGCTTCTTCGGCTTCGCGGCCCGGTGGTGCACCGCGTGGTGCGGCGCATGCCTCGGCGCACGGTGGGCGACCACCGGGGTTGATGCTGCCGCGACGGTGGTCGGTGAGGGGTGCGCCGCGGGCGTCCGCGGAGCGCCGGAAGCGGTCGCGCCCACGGCTGGGGCCGGTCCGTCGCCCGTGCTCGGGTCGGTGCCACCGACCAGCAGGCTCACCAGGACGATGGAGGCGACGGCCCCGCTGAGCCACCACCACGCCCGCCACCGGCGCGGCGCGCCCCCGAGCGACCGGGTCGTGGTCGCGGCGGGCGCCACCGCGAAGGGCTCGGTCGCCCCGCGGTCGGGCGCTCCCGCACCGGTGAGCAGGTCACGCACCACGGCGGCCGAGGGCCGGTCCGCCGGTTCGCGCGCGGTCATCGCCGCGAGCGTGGAGGTCCACCGCGGCCCCAGGGAGACCGGGATCTCCGGGGCTCCGTGGATGCGGGCGTAGGCGACCTCGGTCCCGGTGCCCTCGAACGCACGCTGGCCGGTCAGCGCCTCGAGCAGCACCAACCCGAGCGCGTAGACGTCGGCCGGTGGTCCCACCGGCTCGGCCAGCACCTGCTCGGGGGCGACGTACGCCGGCGACCCGATCACGTGCCCGACCGCCGTGTGCCGCGTGGCGGAGTCGCCCAGTCGCGCGATGCCGAAGTCGGCGAGGTAGGCGTGGCCCTCGGCGTCGAGCAGCACGTTGCCGGGCTTGACGTCGCGGTGCACGACGTCCTGGGCGTGGGCGTAGGCGAGGGCGTCGGCCAACGCGATGCCGATGGAGAGGACCTCCGCGGGGTCGAGCGGTCCCTGAGCCATCCGGGCGGCCAACGACGGTCCCTCGATCAGCTCCAGGACGAGGTAGGGCCGGTCCTCGTCGAGGCCGGCGTCGAGGAGCGTGACGATGCCGGGGTGCGCGAGCCGGCCGATCGCGCGGGCCTCCGTCGCGAACCGTGCCCGCTCGTCCGGCGCCGCTTCGTGGCCGCGCAGCAGCTTGACCGCGACCTCGCGCTGGAGGACCCGGTCGGTGGCCCGGCGTACGTCGGCCATGCCACCGCGACCGACCAGCTCACCCAGGTCGTAGCGGCCGGCAAGAGGAAGGAGGACGTCCGGCACGGCGGCCCGGTACCCGTTCGAGCGCGGTCCATCCGTCGCCCGGGTCCTCAGCCGAGGTACTTCTCCCAGGGACCGGTGATCGCGAAGGTCAGGCCCGGCGTCTGCATGTTCACGAACAGCACCTGGCCGTCGGCCGAGAACGTGGGACCGGTGAACTCCGAGTCGTTGAGCATGTTGCGCACGATCGCCTGGGTCGGCCCGTACGGCGTCGAGGACAGCACGTGCGAGGCACCGGCACCGTCCTCGGCCAGCACCAGCGAGCCCCACGGGGTGACGGTGACGTTGTCGGGGCCGTCGAAGGTGAGGTCGTCGTACTTCGCCGCGGCGCCGCTGACCGCGGTGGCCTGGTGCGGGAAGTAGGCGACGAGCTGGATGGTCTCCGCCGCGTAGTCGTAGAACCAGACCATGCCGTCGTGGGCGACGGCGTCGGCCGGCAGGTCGCCCTCGGAGAACGCGAACGAGTTGACGACGTACACGCCCTCGTCGGTGCCGTAGACGCCCTCGAACTTCTTGCCGCGGGTGACCTCCCGGTCGGCGTACTGCTTGCGCACCGACGTGGTGCGGGCGTCGCGGTCCGGCACCGCCTTCCACCGCACCGGGAAGGGGCGGCCCATCTGCGCGGAGGTCAGGTAGGCGACGTCGGGGAGGACCGAGCCGTCCGGCATCAGGATCTGCATGGCCGCGAGCTCGCCATCGGTGTCGCCGAGGCGGTCGGCCAGGCCCGGGCCCATGCTGAAGCCGCGCGGCGCGGTCCAGCGGTAGAACAGGCCGTTCGGGCCGGAGGCGTCCTCGGAGAGGAAGACGTGCTTCTGGGCGGCGTCGATCGCGCACGCCTCGTGGGCGAAGCGGCCGAAGGCCTTGATCGGCTCGGGGTTCTTGGTCCCGTCGTGGAAGACCTCGAAGACGTAGCCGTGGTCCTTGGCGTAGACACCGCTCTTCCCGTTGCCGCTCCAGGCCTTGCCGGCGCGGTCCTCGGTCTCCTCGCAGGTCAGCCAGGTGCCCCACGGCGTCGGTCCGCCGGCGCAGTTGGTCGACGTACCGGAGATGGCGACGTGCTCGCCGAGGTTGCGGCCCTTGGCGTCGGTGCTGATCGCCGTGCAGCCGCCGGCGTCGACGGCGCCGGGGTCGTAGACGGTGCCCGCGACGTGGGGCACGCCGAGCTCGTTGCCGGCCTTGAGCTCGTGGTTCTGGATCAAGCGGTACCTGCCGCGGCCGACCGTGAACGCGGCCGTGCCGTCGTGGGCGCCGGGCGTCTTCGCACCCTCGTCGAGGGTGGTCACGCCGGCGCGGGTCACGATCGCGTAGCTGAAGCCGGCGGGCAGCGCGATGATGCCGGCCGGATCGTCGGCGAGGGGCGGGAACGTCTTCGCGGGCGTGAGGCCCGTGCCGCGCGGGGTCGCCGAGCGACTGCCGGGTGTGGCCTCGGCGAGCGAGGGCATGGCGCCGGCGACAGCCAGGCCGAGACCGGCGGCGGCACCGCCGGAGAGCAGGGAACGACGGGATGCAGACATGGGGTGGTGTCCTTCGGTACGAGGTGGAACCAGGGGTGTTCGGTCCAGTCGATCCACTCCCGGTGTCCGTGCCGCGGCGCCCACGTGAATGCTTGGCGGACGCAACGGAACGCTTCGCCGTACGCCGGCGCACCGCTACCCTGCGAACGCTGGGGGCGAGACAGAGGAGACGGCGGTGTTCGGCAGGCGTGGGCAGCTCGGCAGCCAGGCCGACCGGGCCACGTTCCGCACGCTGCACACGGCCTCGCTGATGACCGGCGCCCTGCGCGGTGGCCTCACCGCGAGCTCGGCCGAGGAGTCCGTGCGGCACGTGCGCTCGCTGCTCTCGGCACCGGCCGTGGCACTCACCGACGTCGACGCGCTGCTGGCCTGGGACGGCGTACGTCCCGCACACGGGGAGCACGCGCCCGAGCTCGCCCACCTCGCCGCCGAGGAGGGCGCGACCACGGTGGCCAAGCACGCGCGCTTCGACTGCGCTGACCCGCAGTGCCCGCTGCGCAGCGCGATCCTGGCGCCCCTGACCGTGGAGGACCGGGTCGTCGGCTCGCTGCAGGTCTTCGGCCCGAACACCTCGGCCGGCCGCGTGCGCGCCGCCACCGAGGTCGCCCGATGGGTCTCGGGCCAGCTCGAGCTCGGTGAGCTCGAGAGCTCGCGGCAGCGGCTGATGGCCGCCGAGGTGCGCGCGCTGCGGGCCCAGATCAGCCCGCACTTCATCTACAACTCGCTGACCGCGATCGCCTCCTTCGTGCGCACCGACCCCGACCGCGCCCGCGAGCTGCTGCTCGACTTCGCCGACTTCTCGCGCTACTCCTTCCGCCAGCTCGGCGACTTCACCACGCTCGACGAGGAGCTGTCCTCGATCCAGCGCTACCTCGTCCTCGAGCAGGCCCGCTTCGGGCCGCGCCTCGGGGTCACCCTGCAGATCGCCCCCGAGATCCTGCCGGTGACGATCCCGGTCCTCTCGCTCCAGCCGCTGGTGGAGAACGCCGTGCGCCACGGGCTCGCGCCCCGCGCCGAGGGCGGCTCGGTCACGATCATCGGCCGCGACCTCGATCGCGAGGCCGTCATCACCATCGAGGACGACGGCGTCGGCGAGGACCCCGAGCGCATCCGCCGGGTGCTGGCCGGCGACGTCAGCCTCGACTCGGTCGGCCTGGCCAACGTCGACGAGCGGCTGCGCTCCAGCTTCGGTGACGACTACGGCCTGGTCGTCGAGACGGCCCCGGGCGCCGGCACCAAGGTCACCGTCCGGGTCCCCAAGTACGCCGCGGGGGTGCGCCCATGACGCCGCTGCGCGTGCTGGTCGTCGACGACGAGCAGCCCGCCCTCGACGAGCTGGTCTACCTGCTCGGGAGCGACGAGCGGGTCGGGTCGATCACCGGCTGCAACGTCGCGACCGACGCCGTGGCCGAGCTGCGCTCGTCGACGTACGCCGCGGTCTTCCTCGACATCGCGATGCCCGGGCTGTCCGGGCTGGACCTGGCCGCGGTCATCGGCCGGTCCCCCACGCCGCCGGCGATCGTCTTCGTCACCGCCCACTCCGAGCACGCGGTCGAGGCGTTCGACCTGCACGCCGTCGACTACCTGCTCAAGCCGGTGCGCACCGAGCGGCTGCGCGAGGCCGTACGCCGGATCGTCGACTCGGGTCCCGACAACCGACCCGATCTCGGCAAGGTCGACCGCCCGGCGGAGGACACGATCGCGGTCGAGCTGGGTGGAGTGACCCGGTTCGTGCACCGGGGCGAGGTGCGGTTCGTGGAGGTGCAGGGCGACTACAGCCGGCTCCACACCGCCACCGGGACGCACCTGGTGCGGCTGCCGATCAGCATGCTGGAGGAGCGCTGGCGCGACGGCGGGTTCGTGCGGATCCATCGCTCCTTCCTCGTCGCGCTGCACCACGTCGACGAGATCCACGAGGCCGGGGGCCGGCTGACGGTCCGGGTCGGTGACCGCGACCTCCCGGTCTCGCGACGGCTCACGCCGAGCCTGCGCGAGCTGCTGCGGCGTACCCGCCGGGGTCAGGAGTGAACCAGCAGAGGGTGCGGGTGACCGGGCCGAGGCGTGGGCGGCCCCGCCGGAGCACGGTCGTGGCCGAGATCGACGCCCAGACCGTCGTCGGCGACATCTACATCCGCTCGTTGATGGGCAGCCAGCTGCGCCTCGCGCTGGGGGTCCTGGCGCTGCTGCTGGCCACTGTCGGCACCCTCCCGCTCGTCTTCCGCGTCTGGCCGGGGCTGGCGGCGCACCGCGTGGCCGGCGTACCCGTGATCTGGGTGGTGCTCGGGGCCGGCTGCTACCCGATGCTGCTGACCCTCGCGGCCCTCTACGTACGCCGGGCCGAGCGCAACGAGCGCAGCTTCTCCGAGCTGGTGGCGCACGACCCCCACGCCGCCGACCGGGACGACGCATGAGCGGTCTGGCCGGACCGCTCAGCATCGGCGCGATCGTCGCCGTCGCCGTGGTGACCCTGGCGCTCGGCGCCTTCGGCCTGCGGATCTCGCGCACCACCAGCGACTTCTACGTCGCCTCGCGCGCCGTCGGCCCGACGGTCAACGCCGCCGCGATCAGCGGCGAGTACCTCTCCGCCGCGTCCTTCCTCGGCATCGCCGGCCTGATCGCCTCGCGCGGCCCGGAGATGCTCTGGTACCCGGTCGGCTGGACGGCCGGCTACCTCGTCCTGCTGCTGTTCGTCGCGGCGCCACTGCGCCGCAGCCGCGCCTACACGGTGCCCGACTTCGCGGAGTTCCGGCTCGAGTCGTCGCGAGCGCGCGCGACCGCGTCGGTCCTCGTCGTCCTGATCGCGGTGCTCTACCTCGTGCCGCAGCTGCGCGGCGCCGGTCTGACCGTGCACATCCTCACCGGTGCGCCCACCTGGGTCGGTGCGGTCGCGGTCGCCGTGGTCGTGCTGCTCAACGTCGCGGCCGGTGGCATGCGCTCGATCACCCTGGTCCAGGCGGTGCAGTACTGGATCAAGCTGGCGGCGCTGCTCGTCCCCCTGGCGCTCGTGTTCGCGATCCACGGCGGTGGCGCGCAGGGCGCCGTACGCCGCATCCATGCCGCCGACTGGGCGACCGACTGGTCAGCCGGCCACCACAGCCTCTACCTGACCTACTCGCTGATCGTCGCGACGTTCCTCGGCACGATGGGCCTCCCCCACGTCGTGGTCCGGTTCTACACGACCAACAGCGGCCGTACGGCGCGGCGTACGACGATCGCGGTGATCGCGCTGCTGTCCGGCTTCTACCTGCTCCCGCCGGTGTACGCCGCCCTCGCGCGGGGCTACCTGCCCGGCGGCTCGTCGGAGCTGGCGCACACGGACTCGATGCTGCTCGGCCTGCCGGCCACGATCTTCGGCGGCGACGTCGGCGCGGTGGTGACCGCCGTGCTCGCGGCGGGTGCGTTCGCGGCGTTCCTGTCGACGTCCTCGGGCCTGGTGATCTCGGTGGCCGGGGTGGTCGGGCAGGACCTGCTCGGCCGCCGCATCGGGGCGGTCCCGGCGTTCCGCTTGGCCGCCGTGCTGGCGACCGTGGGCGCGCTCGTGCTGACCGCCGCCAGCTCGGGCCTGGCGGTCGCGCACGCCGTCGAGCTGGCGTTCGCGGTGTCGGCGTCGACGTTCTGCCCACTGCTGCTGCTCGGCATCTGGTGGCGCGGCCTCACCGCCCCCGGGGCGATCGCCGGCCTAGCCGTCGGCGGTGGTCTGTCGACGGCGGCGGTCGTCGCGGCGACCGTCGGCGTGCACGCCTCGGGGTTCACCGCCGACCTGCTCGCCCAGCCGGCGCTGGTCACCGTCCCGGTCGCGTTCGCGGTGATGGTGGGCGGCTCGCTGGCCACCCAGCGGCGCCTCCCGGCGCACGTCGCGCGCACCCTCGTCCGGCTGCACACCCCCGAGGCGATCGCCGTCGACCGTGGCGGTTTCCGGCCGCGCGGGTCCGCCGCCGACGACGCGGGCTGACCGTTCGTCGTACGCCAGCAGCCGTTCGGCGCAGGGACCGCGACGTTTCGGCGCACGGCCGGCGCCGTCGGCCGCAACGCGCCTCCGACCCTCTGTGAGCGCGGTCACAGGTGCGCGACCGTGGTGCTCCCGGCACCACCGCCGGCGACCACCGACGAAGGAGTCGAGATGTCCACGACCACCCCCGTAGCCCCCGTCGAGCCCGTTGTGGCCCGGGGCGCCCACCTCGCCGACCCGGCCCCGCTCGGCCTCGCCGGCTTCGCCCTCACCACCTTCTTCCTCAGCACCGTCAACGCCGGCTGGATCGACGCCAAGGCCGAGGTCACGGTGCTCGGTCTCGCGTTCGCCTACGGCGGCATCGCCCAGGTCCTCGCCGGCATGTGGGAGTTCGCGAAGGGCAACACGTTCGGCGCGACGGCGTTCACGTCGTACGGCGCCTTCTGGCTCTCGTTCTGGTGGATCGTCAGCCACGACGCCGTGGCCTACCCGCATGCGGTCGGCCTGTTCCTCCTCGGCTGGGGCATCTTCACCGCCTACATGCTCGTGGCCTCGCTCGGCACCGGGAACCTGGCACTGATGACGATCTTCGCGCTGCTGACGGTGACCTTCCCGCTGCTGGCGTTCGGCAACTGGAGCGACGACGCGGCCGGCCACGGGCTGACCATGATCGGCGGCTACTTCGGCCTGCTGACCGCCGTCGCCGCCTGGTACACCTCGATGGCGGGCGTGGCCGCCTCGACCTTCGGCCGCCCCATCCTGCCCACCCGCGTGAAGTGACCGGGACTAACGTGACCCAGGACACCCCGCCGCCCATCCCCGTCACCGTGAGGAGCACGCCGTGAGCGACCAGACGCTCTCCAACCTGCTGCACGAGAACCGCCGCTTCGAGCCGCCCGCCGAGCTCGCCGCGAACGCCAACGTCAAGGCTTCGGCGTACGACGAGGCGCGGGCCGACCGGCTCGGGTTCTGGGCTCGCGCGGCCGAGAGGCTGACCTGGGCCGAGCCCTGGGACCAGGTGCTCGACGACTCGAACCCGCCGTTCTACCAGTGGTTCGTGGGCGGCAAGCTCAATGCGGCGTACAACTGTGTCGACCGCCACGTCGAGGCCGGCAACGGCGACCGGGTCGCGATCCACTGGGTCGGTGAGCCGATCGAGGACAAGCGCTCCCTGACGTACGCCGACCTCCAGGCCGAGGTGTCGCGCGCCGCGAACGCCTACCAGTCGCTGGGCGTCGGGACCGGCGACTGCGTCGCGATCTACATGCCGATGATCCCCGAGGCGATCGTGGCGATGCTGGCCGCCGCCCGCATCGGCGCGATCCACACGGTGGTCTTCGGCGGGTTCTCGGCCGAGGCCCTCGCCGCCCGGGTCGAGGACTGCGGCGCCAAGCTGATCGTCACCGCCGACGGCGGCTACCGGCGCGGCTCGGCCTCGGCGCTCAAGCCCGCGGTCGACGAGGCGATCACCAAGGTCGAGGCGGTCAAGCCCGGCCAGGTGGAGCACGTCCTAGTCGTACGCCGCACCGGGCAGGACGTCGCCTTCGACGACTCCCGCGACGTCTGGTGGCACGACGTGGTCGACAGCGCGAGCGACCAGCACACGCCGGAGGCGTTCGACGCCGAGCACCCGCTCTACGTCATGTACACCTCCGGCACCACCGGCAAGCCGAAGGGCATCAAGCACACGACCGGCGGCTACCTCACGCAGGCGGCGTACACGCACTGGGCGCAGTTCGACCTCAAGCCGGAGACCGACGTCTACTGGTGCACGGCCGACATCGGCTGGGTGACGGGCCACAGCTACATCACCTACGGCCCGCTGGCCAACGGCGTCACCCAGGTCCTCTACGAGGGCACGCCGGACTCGCCGGAGCGGGGGCGGTGGTGGCAGATCATCCAGGACCACAAGGTGTCGCTGTTCTACACGGCTCCCACCGCGATCCGGTCCTTCATGAAGCAGGGCGACGAGGTGCCGTCGTCGTACGACATGTCGTCCCTGCGGATCCTCGGCAGCGTCGGTGAGCCGATCAACCCGGAGGCCTACGTCTGGTACCGCCGGGTCATCGGCGGCGACCGCACCCCGATCGTCGACACCTGGTGGCAGACCGAGACGGGCGCGACGATGATGTCGCCGCTGCCCGGCGTGACCGCCGGCAAGCCGGGCTCGGCGATGCTGGCCATGCCCGGGATCGAGGTCGACGTGGTCTCCGAGGCGGGCGAGCCGGTCGGCAACGGCGAGGGTGGCTACCTCGTGGTCACCTCGCCGTGGCCGTCGATGCTGCGCACGATCTGGGGCGATGACGACCGGTACGTCGACACCTACTGGAAGATGTTCAAGGACAAGGGCTACTACTTCGCCGGCGACGGGGCGAAGAAGGACGAGGACGGCGACATCTGGATCCTCGGCCGGGTCGACGACGTCATGAACGTCTCCGGCCACCGCCTGTCCACGACCGAGATCGAGTCGGCGCTGGTGTCGCACCCGATGGTCGCGGAGGCCGCGGTCGTCGGTGCCTCCGACCCGGACACCGGCCAGGCGCCCGTGGCGTACGTCATCCTCAAGGAGTCCGCCGGCGACGGCGGCGCCGACATCGCGCGCGTGCTCTCGGACCACGTCCGGACCGAGATCGGCCCCATCGCCAAGCCGCGCTCGATCATGATCGTCCCCGAGCTGCCGAAGACGCGGTCGGGCAAGATCATGCGCCGCCTGCTCCGCGACGTCGCCGAGAAGCGCGAGGTCGGGGACACGACCACGTTGGCCGATTCCTCGATCATGTCGCTGATCTCCGCCGGTCAGGCGACCTCGACCGAGGACTGAGTGGTTTCGATACGCCTCCTCGCTGGCGCTCGTCGGCTACTCAACCACCGGCTGTTCGTTGGTTGAGTAGCCCGAGCCGCTAGGCGATCTGTCGCGAGGCACGAGCGAAGATGTATCGAAACCATCCTTCGGCGACGGCTGTTGCTGGGTGATGCAGTGGATGCCGCCGCCACGGTCGAAGAGCGGACGGGCGTCGACGGTGACGACCTCACGACCGGGGTAGGCGTCGCGCAGGATCGCGACGGCGTCGGCGTCACGAGGGTCGTCGAAGGAACACGCGATCACGCCGCCGTTGACGACGAGGTGGTTGACGTAGGACCAGTCCACCCAGCCCTCGGCGTCCCGCATCACCGTGGGCGCGGGCAGCGCCACGACCTCGAAGCGCTGCTCGAGCAGCGCTCGGAGCTGCGCGGTCACCGCGTGGTCGGGGTGACCGGGATGGGTCTGGTCGTGCAGCAGCACCTGCCCGGGCGCGGTGAAGGTGGCGACGATGTCGACGTGGCCCCGAGTGCCGTAGCGCTCGTAGTCGCGGGTCAGGCCGCGCGGCAGCCACACCACGTCACGAGCACCGATCGTGCGCGCCAGCTCGGCCTCGACGTCGGCCTTGCTCCACGTCGGGTTGCGGCCGAGCTGAACGGTCTCGGTGACCAGCACCGTGCCCTCGCCGTCCACGTGGAGGGCGCCGCCTTCGTTGACCATCGACGAGGCGAGGCGACGTACGCCGGCCTCCCGGCAGACCAGCCCGCCGACCATCTCGTCGCGGTCCCACCGCGCCCAGTCGGACCGCCCCCAACCGTCGAACACCCAGTCCACGCCGACCACCGAGCCGTCGTCGGTGTGCACGAAGGTCGGCCCGATGTCGCGCATCCACGCGTCGTTCAGGGGCGCCTCGACGATCTCCACGCCCCGCGACAGGTGGCGTCGCGCGGCCGCCACCTCGGTCGCGTCGACCACGACCGTCACCGGCTCGAACTCCAGCACCGCGTTGGCGACCGCCGCCCACGTCGTACGCGCCTCCTCCTGCTCCTCCGGCGTCCCCCCGAGCGAGTAGCCGGGCGCGGGGAAGGCCATCCAGATGCGGTCCTGGGGCGCCCACTCCGCCGGCATCAGCGGCATCAGTCGCCGCCCAGCGGACGGTCCGGCCGCACCGGCTCGACCAGCGGGCCGTAGGTGTCGGGGCGTCGGGTCGCCAGGAACGGGAAGAGCCTCAGCCAGTCGCGCCGCTGGGCCAGGTCGAGGTCCGCGACGAGCACCGCCTCCGCGTCGCGCGGCGCCTCGACGAGCACCCGGCCGTAGGGGTCGGAGATGAAGCTCGAGCCGTAGAACGTCAGGGCCCCCTCGGACCCGACCCGGTTCGGCACCACCATGAAGGTGCCCGCGGTGATGCCGTTGCCGACGATCACCTGCCGCCACAGCGGGGCGGTGTCGAAGTCGGGGTGGTCCGGCTCCGAGCCGATCGCGGTCGGGTAGGCGATCACCTCGGCGCCGCCGAGCGAGTAGGCCCGCGCGACCTCCGGGAACCACTCGTCCCAGCAGGTCGGCATCGCCAGCCGCAGCCCGTCGAGCGCCTTCACCTCGTGCACCGGGTAGGCGGTGTCGGCCGGGCCCGGACGGAACCAGGTGTCCTCGTGGTAGCCGGCCGTGACCGGGATGTGCAGCTTGTTGGTCTCGCCGACGATCGAGCCGTCCGGCGCGACGAGGATCGCGGTGTTCAGGCCGCGACCGTCCTCGGCGTCGGCCTCGGCGGGCCGGCGGAAGAGCGACATGTGGACGTGCACGTCGTACGCCGCTGCCGCCTCCGCAGCGAGGGCGTACGACGGTCCCGACGTCAGCTCCTCCGCGTCGTCACCCGGTCGTCCGGTGGCGCGGACGTCGGCCGGGTAGCGCAGCAGCGCGATCTCCGGCAGGAACACGACCTCGGCGCCGGCGCCGGCCGCCTGTCCGATCGCGTCCCGCAGCACGCCGGCGAGCTCGGCGGCGTCCGGACGCCAGCGGTGCTGCACCAGGCCGACCCGGATCGTCGGCCGGTCCGGCGGATCGACCCGCGCAGGCGATTCCAGCGGCCCGGACGCGATGATCAGCTCCACCTCGCCACGATAGGGTCGAGGTGGTGCGCCGGGAAGTCTGGTCGGCAAGATCCTTGCCGACGATCCACGAGGAGCACCATGGATGACACGATCAGCTTCGGCTGGCTGATGCTGGTCGTCGCCGTCGTCGGGCTGGGCTCGCTGCTGGCGACCCGGGTCGCCGAGCGACTCCGCCTCCCGGCCCCCCTGCTGGTCCTGGCCGCCTCGGCGGTCGCACTGGCGGCGATCCCGAACCTGCACACGCCGTCCGAGTCGGCGGTCGAGCGGCTCGTCTCGGTGGCCCTGGTCCTGATCCTGCTCGACGGCGGAATGGGCATCGGCTGGCGCCGCTTCCGCGGCTCGGCGACCCCGATCGGCGTGGTGGGAGTGCTCGGCACGTTCCTGACCACCGCCGGCGTCGCCGCGGTCGTGCACTACGCCGTCGGCGTGGACTGGTTCCCCGCGCTGCTGGTCGCCACGGCCGTCTCGCCGACCGACCCCGCCGTCGTGTTCTCGGTCCTCGGCCGGCGCGAGATCTCCGGTCGCAGCGGCACCATCCTCGAGGGCGAGTCGGGCGCCAACGACCCCGTCGGCATCGCGCTGATGGCCAGCCTGATCGGCGCCGGCACCATCTCGCTGGGTGTCGCCGGGGACGTCCTGGGCGAGTTCGTGCTGCAGATGGCCGTCGGCGCCGTCGTCGGTGTCGTCGGTGGCCGGCTGCTGCTGTGGACGATGCGGCACGTGCCCCTGCCCGGGGAGGGCCTCTACCCGCTGCGGACTCTGGCCGGCGCCTTCGCGCTGTTCGGCATCGCCTCCATCGCCCACGGGTCGGGCTTCCTCGCGGTCTTCGTGGCAGGCATCGTCATCGGCGACGCGCGAGCGCCGTACAAGCGGGAGGTCGAGCACTTCCACTCCGGCCTGGCCAGCCTGGCCGAGATCGTGGCGTTCGTGATGCTGGGCCTCACCGTCCACCTGGGCGACCTGGTCCAGGCCGATGTCTGGGTGCCCGGTCTGCTGGTCGGTGCGGTGCTGGCGTTCGTCGTACGCCCCCTCGTCGTGGGCCCGATGCTGACCCGCTCCGGCCTGGACCGGCGCGAGAAGCTGTTCGTCGTCTTCTCCGGCCTCAAGGGCGCGGTGCCGATCCTGCTCGGCAACTTCCTGCTCGTCTCGGGGGTGCCCCACGCCGAGCGGCTCTACGGGATCGTCGTCGTGGTCGTCGTCTTCTCGGTGCTGGTCCAGGCGAGCCTGGTGCCGTTCATCGCCGGCTGGCTGCGGATCCCCATGCGCGAGGTGGAGCCCGAGCCGTGGAGCCTCGGCGTACGCCTGCGCGACGAGCCCAACGGCGTGCTCCGCCTGACCGTGCGTCCCGGCGCGCTCGCCGACGGGCGCACGATCGCCGAGCTCGACGAGATGCCGGAGGGCTCGTGGGTCAGCTTCGTCGTCCGTGCCGGGCGGCTCGTGCCGGTGGGTGGCGCGACGTCGCTGGAGGCAGGGGACGAGGCGCTCATCCTGGGGCGCCCTGAGGACGCCGGGCTGCTGCGACACGTCTTCGAGGAGCCCGCGCCCTCCCCGCCGTCCGCCTGACCCGTCGGCCGTCGTCCATGCCGTCGTGCATCCGGCCCGCTGGGTGTCACGGCGTACGACGCCCGCCGCATCTTCGCTAAGGTCAGCACCATGGCCACCGAACCGATCCAGGAAGAGCCCACCATCGGGCGCCTGATCAACGACGCGTCCAAGGACCTCTCCCTGCTCATCCGCAAGGAGATCGAGCTGGCGAAGTCAGAGCTCAAGGTCAGCGTGACCGCCGGCGGCATCGGCGCGGCCCTCATCGGGGTCGCGGTGTTCCTGCTGCTGCTCGGCGTGATCATGCTGTCGGTGGCGATCGCCTACTTCATCCACTGGAACGGCGACGGCCTCGCGTTGCAGTGGTCCTTCCTCATCGTCTTCGGCGGCTACACGCTGCTCGCGGTGCTGCTGGTCTTGGTCGCCATCCGTAAGTTCAAGAAGGTCAAGGCTCCCGAACGTGCCATCGCCAGTGGCAAGACGATCCCGTCGGCGTTGAAGAGCAGCGGCCAGGCCGCCGCAGCCGCTGCGGCGCTCGAGCAGAGCAAGGCCTGATTCCGAGAAGTACGACGTAGGGGGTGATCGCGGGTGGCTCGCCAACCTGTGGTCGCCCAGCGGGCCGAGCAGCTGCTCGGGTCGGCGGTCGTGGCCACGGCGCCGGTCGCGGGCGGCGACGTCTGCACCGCCGTCAAGCTGCGCCTGTCCAGCGGACGTACGGCGCTGCTGAAGACCCTGCACCCTGCCCCGCCCCGCTTCTTCGAGCGTGAGGCCGCCGGGCTGGCCCGGCTCGCCGCCGCCACCCCGTCCGGTGGCGTGGCCACGCCCTCGGTGCTCGCCGTCGATGCCGAGTGCCTGATCCTGGAGTGGGTCGAGACCGGCCGTCCCGGCGCCGAGGCGGCCGGCAGGTTCGGGCGCGCGTTGGCGGCGACCCACGCCGTGACCGCTCCCTCGTTCGGCAGCGACGCCGACGGCTACATCGGTCGCCTCCCCCTGGCCAACCGCCCGCTCCCGACCTGGTCGGAGTTCTGGGTGGAGCGCCGGATCACGCCGTACCTCAAGGTCGCGCGCGACAAGGGCCTGATCGCCCCCGAGGACGCCCAGACCATCGGCCGCGCCATCGCCCGCACCTCCACGATCGTCCCCGAGGAGCCGCCCGCGCTCCTGCACGGCGACCTGTGGAACGGCAACGTGCTGTGGACCAACGACGAGCGGGTCGTGGTGATCGACCCGGCGGCGTACGCCGGACACCGCGAGGTCGACCTCGCCATGCTCGCCCTCTTCGGCCTCCCCCAGCTCCCGGCCGTGCTGGCCGCGTACGTCGAGGCGACCCCGCTCGCCGACGGCTGGGAGGACCGCGTCGCGTTCCACCAGCTCTTCCCCCTGCTGGTCCACGCCTGCCTCTTCGGTGGCCAGTACGGCGCCCGCGCCGCCCGTCTCGCCTCGCGCTACCTCTGAGGGGATCGGCCGGCACGGTCGACTGTCGGATCGTAGGGCGACACGCTGGCGCGTTGGTTGCGCGCCGCAGTGGCGACCTCTGTTGCGGGCGGTCGGTCGCGGTGGTCGCGGTAGGTGGTTGCGGTCGCCGGTTCGGCGCGGGCGCCGCGGAGGTGCTCGCTGTGGTTGCGCGCCGAGAAGAACGATCGAAGGAAGTCGGTCGCGTTCGGCCTAGGGCCGTCGGTGGAACCGCCAGGCTCCGGTGGGTGTGAGGTCGTGAGCCATCCGGGGGTCGTGGACGACGTGGTGATGGTGACTGCAGAGGAGCACGCCGTCGGCGAGGTCGGTCTTCCCGCCGGCTGACCATGGATGTGAATGATGTGCTTCGCACCAGGTGGCGGGGATCGAGCAGCCCTCGGCGCGGCATTGCTTGTCGCGGAGGCGGAGGGCCTTGTGCTGGGCCGGTGAGTAGAGGCGTCGTGCTCGGCCGAGGTCGAGGATCTCGCCCTTGCCGCCGAGGACCACGGGGATGATCTTCGCGGTACAGGCCAGGCGCCGGGCCTCCGAAGCGGTGATGCGGAGGTCGCCGTCGAGGCTCCCGTTGATCGTGCCGGTGGCCAGCTCCGAGCGGAGGGCGTCAAGACTGATGGTGACCACGACGGTGGTGGTGTCGCCGCCGTGGTCGGGCAGCTTGCTCGGGTCGAGGTGCTCAAGCAGAGAGCAGAACGCCTGGCCGAGTCGGTTGTTCCGTGGGATGCGTTCGCCGGTCGAGACCCTGGGCGAGGAGAACGCGTCGAGGTAGGTCTCGAGGCGTGCGGCGACCGCATCGGGAACTTGGCCGATGATCCGGGTGATGCCGTCGCCGAGGCGCTTGAAGCGGAGGGAGGTCTTGACCCGCGCGGAGCGTTCTTCGCGTTCGAGTGCCTTCGCGTCTGCTTCATCGGCGATCTCGGGCGCGACCACGGCAAGGATCCGTTCGCCCAGGGTCCGCAGCTCACGCGGCCCGAACTGACCGGCGAGCTCCACGAGGTGCTTCTCGGCACGGCGCCGGGTGACCTGGTCGATCTCGGGTGGGAGCTTCTCCAACGCCGCGACGATCACCTGCGCCTGCGCACGATTCACGAAACCTTCGCGCATCGCGACACCGATCTGTCGCCACCGCTCGTCGATCGCTCCGGCCAGCTTGAGCTCGCCGTGGCAGGTCCGCGGGTCGAGGTGCGCCTCATGGGCCAGCCACTGACCAACATCCTTCGCACCGCTGTCCTGCGCCAGGTCGCCCGACGCGGCGAGGACCCGCATCTCGAGCTCGTCGACCTGGGCCCTCAACGCCGCGACCTCGACCAGCGCAGCAGCCTTGTCAGCCGGCTTCATGTACACCGGCAGAACCTCACCGACCCCGCTGATCGACCGGCGCGCGGCCTCCACGGCCGCCAGGAGCGGGTGGTCGCGAGTGGGTGAGGCCGACATACCAGAGTCCTCCCCTGATCCCCGGGGCTTTAAACATTTATAGACGATATTTTTCGGTTGATTTCGAGGTTTTTCGAACACGACAGCGACAACCTCGCGGGCGGCCGCGTCAGCGGCGGCGCGAGCGAAGCGAGCCGCCGCCCATCCGCGCCGCAAGCCGTCCGTCAGGGTCCCGCGGTCAAGGACGCCGAAGGCGCCGCGGAGCGGGCCGAGCGAAGCGAGGATCCTTGACGGCGGGAGACGGACGGCTAAGCGCGGCCGCCAGTCGAGCACGCGGAACATCACCGGAGACCGCACCAGCCACGGAGTTGGTTTCGATACGCCCTCGGCTAGCGCCTCGGGCTACTCAACCAACGGAGGACCGGGCGCTCGCGGCTGCTCAACCAACGGAGACGCGGGCGTTCGCGGCTACTCAACCAACGAGGGACGGGCTCGACCAACAGCGGAACCACCTCTCAGCACCACCTCAGCCCGATCCGCAACAATGGCAGGCGTGTCCCTGAACAGCCCGACGCCGCAGGCGAAGGTCCTCGTCGTCGACGACGACCGTGCGGTGCGCGAGAGCCTGCGCCGGAGCCTGGAGTTCAACGGCTACAGCGTGCACCTGGCCGAGGACGGCACCCAGGCACTGGCCCTCATCGGGAGCCTGCACCCTGACGTCGTGGTGATGGACGTGATGATGCCGCGGCTCGACGGGCTGGAGACGACCCGCGCGCTGAGGGCGGCGGGGAACGACGTACCGGTCTTGGTCCTCACGGCCCGCGACGCGGTGGGTGAACGGGTCGAGGGCCTGGACGCAGGGGCCGACGACTACCTCACCAAGCCGTTCGCGCTGCAGGAGCTGCTCGCCCGGCTCAGGGCACTGCTCCGCCGCGCCACCCCGATCGGCGACTCCGACGACGAGGAGGTCGTCACCTTCGGCGACGTCACCATGAACGTGACGACCCGCGAGGTGACGCGCGGCAGCCGCCGCATCGAGCTCACCCGCACCGAGTTCAGCCTGCTGGAGGTGTTCCTCCGGCGGCCGCGGCGCGTACTCGACCGCGGCTTCATCCTCGAGGAGGTCTGGGGCTACGACTTCCCGACGACCGCCAACTCCCTCGAGGTGTACGTCGGCTACCTCCGCCGCAAGACCGAGGCCGAGGGCGAGTCGCGGCTGATCCACACCGTTCGTGGCATCGGCTACGTCCTCAGGGCCGAGTAGCCCGGGCCGATGACGACCCCCTGGCCGCTCGCGATCGCTCCCGGAACGGGCGGTCGCTGGCACTACCGTCGCTCCCTGGCGAGCCGCGTCATCCTGCTCGTCTCGATGGCGGTCGGCATCGCGGTCGGGCTCGTCGCGGCCGGCGCGTACCTGACCGCGCGCGTGCAGATGCAGCAGGACCTCGACCGCTCGCTCACCGAGCGCGCCGAGTACGCCGCCAACGTCACCTCCCTGTACGGCGCCCAGGGTGCTGGCCTGTCCCCGTGGGAGATCGGCGCGGCCGACGTACGCCTCGCGCTGGTCAGCGCGGACGGCACCGAGGTCGTCCTCGACGGCGGCCCGACGATCCCGCTGACGCGTGCCGATCTCGCGGTCGCGCGGGGCGAGCGGCACAGCAAGCCGCACACCGTGGTGATCGCCGACCAGCGCTTCCGGATGATCACCGTCGCGACCACCGACGACAACGGTGCGACCGGTGTCGCCGTGATCCTCGCGCAGCCCCTGGCGACCCAGGACCACGTCCTGTCCCGGCTCGGCTGGGTCACCCTCGCCTTCGGCCTGGTCGGCGTTCTGGGCGCCGCGTTCGCGGGCTGGCTGGTGGCGACCAACGGCCTGCGTCCCGTACGCCGCCTCTCCGCCGCGGTCGAGCGCGTGGCGCGGACCGAGGACTTCACGCCCCTGCCCGTCGAGGGTGACGACGAGGTCGCGCGCCTGGCCACGGCGTTCAACCACATGCTCACCGCGCTCGACGCGAGCCGGGTCCGGCAGCGCCAGCTGGTCGCCGACGCCGGTCACGAGCTGCGCACGCCCTTGACCGCGCTGCGCACCAACATCGACCTGCTGACCATGGTCGCCAACGACCCCGAGGCGCTGCCCGAGCAGGCCCGCACCGAGCTGCTCGACGACGTACGCGCCCAGATCGAGGAGCTCACCACCCTCATCGGCGACCTCACCGAGCTGGCCCGCGACGAGCCGGTCAAGCTCCAGGTGGAGCCGGTCGACCTGCCGGCCGTCGTCGAGCACGCCGTGCAGCGCGTACGTCGCCGCGCCCCCTCGATCACCTTCGAGATGTTCACCCGCCCGTGGTGGGTCGAGGGCGAGGCGGCAGAGTTGGAGCGCGCGGTGACCAACCTGCTCGACAACGCCGCGAAGTGGAGCCCGGAGGGAGGTCAGGTGACTGTGCGACTCAGCGACGGCGTGCTCACCGTCGACGACCAGGGCCCGGGCATCGCCGAGGCCGACCGGACCCAGGTCTTCGACCGCTTCTGGCGCTCCGCGGACGCCCGCACCATGCCCGGCTCCGGTCTGGGCCTCAGCATCGTGCGGCAGGTCGCCGTACGTCATGGCGGCACCGTCGTCGCCACCGAGAACTCCACCGGAGGCGCCCGCCTGGTCCTCCGCCTGCCCGGACGGGAGCACCATGTCTGACACCCACCGCCCTCTTCGCACGCGCTGGGTGGCCGCGGCCGCCGCGCTCCCG
This sequence comes from Nocardioides montaniterrae, assembly GCF_054782655.1. Classification (NCBI taxonomy): domain Bacteria; kingdom Bacillati; phylum Actinomycetota; class Actinomycetes; order Propionibacteriales; family Nocardioidaceae; genus Nocardioides; species Nocardioides montaniterrae. The sequence goes on from NZ_BAAGSB010000004.1 coordinate 93,380, forward strand.
CTCACCCTGACCCTCGCGGCCTGCGGGTCCGATGGCGGCGACGCCTCGGCCCGCCCGACCTTCCCGACCCAGGCGCCCGCGCTGTGGAACCCGTGCGACGCGCTCGACGCGGCGATGATCGACAAGGCTTTCGGCGCGCACGTGAAGGAGGCGGACGGTACGCCGACCGCGCCCGACTGCCGCTTCGTGCCGGTCGACCCGAAGGCCGGCGACCCGGCGCTGAACGCGAACTACCAGCTCACCCCGCTGGACCTGGACACCTACTGGAAGCACATGGGCATCGGGAAGGCCAAGGTCCGATCGCCGAAGATCGCGCTGGCCGACGGCGCCAAGATCGTGGTCGACGAGCGGAAGAGCCAGCTCTACGTCAGCGGCTTCGTGCAGAACGGCGACCTGTTCCAGGTGATCAACCTGGTCGACCCGGCGCCGTACGACAAGGCACGTGCGATCACCGGCATCCAGGCCGTCCTGACGGCCCTGTCGAAGCGGGCGGACAAGGCCGGCGCCGGGGTCTCCCCGTCGGCGACGCCTACGACAGGGAGCTGAGCGCGGCCAGGACGCGGTCGGCCTTCCACTGCGTCTCGGCGTACTCCTCCGCAGGGTCGCTGGCGACGGTGATCCCGCCGCCCGTGCCGACGCGGTAGGTCCGGGTCCCGGAGCCCACCGTGGGGCCGCCGGTCATCAGGCTGCGGATGACGACGCCGAGGTCGGCGCGGCCATCGCCGGAGATCCAGCCGAACGCGCCGGAGTAGGCGCCGCGCGGCGTGGCCTCGACGGCGTCGATGATCCGCATCGTGCGCAGCTTGGGGGCGCCGGTCATCGAGCCGGCGGGGAACAGCGCCCTGAGTGCTTCGACCGTCGAGACGTCGTCGCGCAGGCGCCCGCGCACCGTCGAGACGAGCTGGTGCACGCCGGTGTAGGACTCGACCTCCATCAGCCCCGGGACGGTCACCGAGCCCGGCTCGGAGACCATGCCGACGTCGTTGCGCAGCAGGTCGGTGATCATCAGGTTCTCGGCGCGGAACTTCGGATCTGTCGCCAGGTGGCGCCGGGCCTCCTCGTCCGCCTCGGGGGTGGCCCCGCGGGGCGTGGTGCCCTTGATCGGCTTGGTCTCGATCGTCCGCTCGGCGTCGATGAGCGCGTACCGCTCCGGGCTCGAGCTCAGCAGCCACGCCTCGGCACCCGGCACGGCGTGCTGGAGGAAGCCGGCGTACGGCGCCGGGTTGAGCTCGCGCAGCCGGAGATAGGCGGTCGCCGGGTCGATGTCGCTCTCCACCGTGAGGCGGTGGGTCAGGTTCACCTCGTAGGAGTTGCCGGCGTGCAGCTCGTCCTGGACGCGGGCGAAGGCGGCGGCGTAGTCGGGCGGGGTCGGGTAGGAATCACCGGTTAACCGGTGATTCCTGAACTTCCACCCCGATGCATTGCCCTGGAAGTTCAGGAACTGATGAGAGCTGGTGACGGGTGGGGCTGGATGGGTGAACTCGCGGAGGTGCGAGGGGCGCATCCAGACAGCGTCGGGGAGGTCGGGGTCCGGTACGCCGGCGAGGTCGGGGCGGGCGGCGTACCCGAAGTAGCCGAACCACTGGGCCGATGCCGGTCCGGCCGCGAGCTCGGCCTCGAGCACCACGAACGGGTCGTCGCCGACCACCTCGGAGCCGCCGCCGACGTGGCGCGTCACCTCGCGACGAGCCGCCGAGTAGGACAGCGACACGTCCGACGGCTCCAGCCAGCCGAGGATCGAGCGGCCCCTCGACCAGTCGCGCGCGCCGCCGCCGTCGAGCCAGATGCAGCGGGCGTGGGCGGCCTGGACGGCGCGGAACGCCTCCACCGGGTCGCCGTACGTCGTCATCGGGAACCCGCCAGGAAGCTCGCGATCATCTGCGCGCCGTGCTCGGAGAGGATCGACTCGGGGTGGAACTGGACGCCCTCGATCGGCAGGTCGCGGTGGCGCACTCCCATCATCACGTCCCCGGCCCACGCGGTCGCGACGAGCTCGTCGGGCAGCGAGACCGCCGCCAGCGAGTGGTAGCGGACGACCTCCAGCGGCGATGGCAGCGCCGAGAACACACCGCGCCCGTCGTGCCGGACGGCCGCCACCTCGCCGTGCGCGGGCGCGACGCGCTCGACGCGCCCGCCGTACGTCGTCACGATGCCCTGCATCCCCAGGCAGACCCCGAGCACCGGCAGACCCAGCGAGAGCAGCGACCAGTCGTACTCGTCGGGGTGGCCGGGCCCGGGCGACAGCACGACGTGGGAGTACGCCGAGAGGTCGGCGGCGTCGTCGCACGACACCACCTCGGGCAGCACCCCGGTCACCGCGGCGACGAGGTGGACCAGGTTCCACGTGTAGGAGTCGTGGTGGTCCACCACCACGACGTCAGGCGGGTGCGCCACCCAGCAGCACCCCGGAGACCAGGTCGTGCACGATGCCGAAGCCGCGCTCGGTCAGGATCGACTCGGCGTGGAACTGCACGCCGCGGAAGTGCGGCCCACCGACGGCGTTGACGTCGCCGGAGACCTTGTCGGTCTCGACCCAGACACCCGTCGGCAGCACGGTCGTGGAGTCCGGCCGGCCGACGAAGGTGTTGTAGAAGCCGACCCGCTCAGGACGCCCGTCGAAGAGCACCTCGGCCTGGGTGCCCTGGAAGACGATGTCCTTGAACGCCAGCGGGATGCCGAGCGAGTGGCACAGGGCCTGGTGGCCGAGGCACACCGCGAGGAACGGCTTCTCCGTCTCGCGCAGCTCGGCGACGGCGGCACGCAGCTGCGCCATCTTCGGGTCGGCGTCGTCGCGCGGGTCGCCGGGCCCGGGGCCGACGATGACCAGGTCGGCGCCGTCGAAGCAGCCGCGGACGTAGTCCTCGTGGCGTACGACGGAGGAGCTGATGCCCATGCGCATGAGCATGTGTCGCAGCATGTTCACGAAGTCGTCCTCGCCGTCGAGGATGACCGCCTTCTTGCCGATCAGCCGCGGGTCGACCGGCGAGCCGGCCTGGTCGGCGAGCCAGAAGTGGGACAGCCGGCGGTTGCGCGAGTTGAGCTCGATCAGCACGTCCTCGTCGGCCACGAGCTGCGCCACGTCCACGTCGGCCACGGGCGCGGCCGGGACGAGGCCGAAGGCGGAGAGGATGCCGCCGGCCTTGGCGTGGGTCTCGGCGACCTCGTACTCCGGCGACGAGTCGCGCACCAGCGTCGCGCCGGCGGTCACCTTCAGCGATCCGTCGAGGGAGACGTCGGCGGTGCGGATGATGATCGGGCTGTCGAGGACCTGCTCGCCGGACTCGTCACGGCCGAACAGCGCGAGGGCGGAGGCGTAGTAGCCGCGACCCTCGGGCTCGTAGGCCTTGATCAGCCGGCAGGCGTTCTCGACGGGCGACCCGGTCACCGTGGCGGCGTACATCGTGTCCCGCAGGACCTCGCGCACGTCCTTGGACGTGCGGCCGGCGAGGAGGTACTCGGTGTGGATCAGGTGGGTCATCGGCTTGAGGAACGGGCCGAGCACCTGGCCGCCCTCGTTGCAGATGTCGCACATCATCTTGAGCTCTTCGTCGACGACCATGAAGAGCTCGTAGATCTCCTTCTCGTCGCGCAGGAAGTCGCGCATCCGCGCCTCGATCCCGCGGGTCTCACCGGCCGGCGCGCGCAGGTGGAACGTGCCCGAGATCGGGTTCATGCGTACGTCGCCCCCGTGGACCGAGACGTGCCGCTCGGGCGATGCGCCGATCAGGAAGCGGTCGCCGGTGAAGAAGACGTAGGTCCAGTAGGCGCCACGCTCGCGCTCGAGCAGGCGCCGGAAGACGGTCAGCGCCTTGGCGGCGCTCCAGTCGGCGACCTCGGCACGGAAGGTGCGGCCGATGACGAGGTTCGCGCCCTCGCCCTGACCGATCTCCTCGTCGATGATCTGGCGGACGACCTTGGCATAGGACTCGTCGTCGAGGTCGAAGCCGCCACGGTCGGTGAACCCGACCTCCTCCGGCGCGATGGCCTCGATGACGTCGGCCACGGAGAACTCGTGCTCCTCGGCCACGTCGACGACCACCAGCGGGGTGCCGTCGTCGTGGGCCTCGAAGCCGCGCTCGGCGATCTGCCGGAACGGCACCGCGACGAGGCGGTCCGCGACGTGCCCGTCACCCGGGACCCCCTCCGAGAGGGGGATGTCCATGATCGAGTCGACGACGCTGCGCGAGCCACCGATGACGCCCACGGTGTCCCTCTCACCGGCCCGCGTGGACCGCCGGATGATCGCCCACGCCTCGTGCCCCTGGATCGCGGCGATGGCGTCCCGGGCGGTGAGGGTGGCGTCAGTCATGGGCGAAGCCTATTGCGGGGCCTGTTCGAGGGGATTCGACCCGGCACGGATCGCGAGATACCGTCGTTGACCATGTTCTCGGCACACCCGCCCCAGACCAACGGGACCCGCGCACCGAAGTCTCTTCGCGCCGCGTTCGTCCTCCTCCTCGCGACCGTTCTGGCCACCGCCGGGATCGCCGCGTCGGAGTCCGCCGTGCCCGGCCCGATCCACGCCGGCAACACCTACGGCTGGTACCACCACAACAACGTGTGGCGCCAGGAGTTCGTCGGCGGGCTGCCCAGCTTCTGGCACCGCCACGGCCGCGGCACCGTCCGCACCCAGCACGGCATGATCACGCTGGAGACCAGCCACGGCACCCTGAGCGCCACGCTCACCGGGCACGCCCACCGCTACGGTCGCTGGGAGGTGCGCCTGCGCTCGCGGCGCTACGAGGAGAAGTACACCAACTACAAGGTCGCCACCGAGCTGATCCCGGCCCGTGCGGCCGGCTACCACTGCGGCGCGCAGAACATCGGCCTGGAGAACTACCGCCTCGGCACCCGCCGTGCCCACCTCTACACGCGGACCCTGCCGAACCTGGAGTTCGCGGCGAAGCACCGCATGCACCTGCGCAACGACCAGTGGCACACCTTCGCGGTCGAGGTCACCAAGAGCCACATCTCCTGGTTCATCGACGCGCACGTCGTCCGCACCGAGCGTCGCGACGCCGCCCTGTCCGGCAAGCTGATGACCTTCCGGTTCTCGCTGATCGGCACCCCCGGCAAGCGGATGAACCACTCGCGCCTGCAGGCCGACTGGATGCGCTACTGGACCTACAACCGGCCCAGCACCAAGTCGATCAAGGCCCCGCAGCTCGTCCGCGGCACCTACGACAAGGCCTGCTGAGAACACCTCAGACGCACAACGGCCCGCCTGTCCTCGGACAGGCGGGCCGTTTCGTCGTACGACGAAGCGCGGGATCGATCAGGCCGGGGCCTGCATGGTCCGGCTGATGATCTCCTTCATGATCTCGCTGGTGCCGCCGTAGATCTGCGAGATGCGCAGGTCGGCCCAGGCGCGGGCGATCGGGTACTCGTTCATGTAGCCGTAGCCGCCGTGCAGCTGCAGGCACTTGTCGGCGACCTCCTGGGCCTTCTCCGAGCAGTGCAGCTTGGCCATCGCCACGGTCGGGATGTCGAGCTGACCCTCGAGGTGCAGCTGGAGGCACTCGTCGACGAACGAGCGCGCGACGCGGGCCTCGGTGGCGCACTCGGCCAGCTTGAACTTGGTGTTCTGGAAGCCCCAGATCGGGCGACCGAACGCCTGGCGGTCGTGGACGTAGCGCAGGGTCTCGTCGACCATGAACTCCATCGCGGCGACGTTGGAGACGGCGATGATGAGCCGCTCCTGGGGCAGCTGGGTCATCAGCTGGATGAAGCCCTCGCCCTCGTTGGCGCCGAGCAGGTTGCCGACCGGGACGCGCACGTCCTCGTAGACGAGCTCAGCAGTGTCCTGGCCCTTCATGCCGACCTTGTCGAGGGTCTTGCCGCGGGAGAAGCCCGCCGCCTTGGTGTCGACCACGATCAGGGAGATGCCGGCAGCGGCCTCCTCCGGGTTGGTCTTGGCGACCGTGACCACCATGTCGGCCTGCCGGCCGTTGGTGATGAAGATCTTCGAGCCGTTGATGACGTACTCGTCGCCCTCGCGGATCGCCTTGGTCTTGACGCTCTGGAGGTCCGAGCCGGTACCGGGCTCGGTCATCGCGATGGCCGCGACGACCTCGCCGGAGGCCATCTTCGGCAGCCACTCCTGCTTGACCTCCTCCGAGCCGTAGGCCAGGAGGTAGTGGGCCACGATGCCGTTGTGCAGGCTCACGCCCCACGACGAGTCGCCGACGCGGGCCTGCTCCTCGATGAGGATCGCCTCGTGGGCGAACGTGCCGCCACCGCCGCCGTACTCCTCGGGGATGGACAGGCACAGCAGGCCCTGCGCGCCCGCCTTGTTCCAGAGGTCGCGGTCGACCTCCTTCTGCTCGATGTACTTCTCGACGTTCGGCCGGACCTCCTTCTCCATGAAGGTGCGGCACATGGCGCGGAAGTCGTCGAGGTCCTGGTTCATCCAGGGCTGGCGGCGTGCGGGCACGGTGTTCCTCCGAAGCTAGGGGGTGGACCGCTACAGCGTGTAGCGGTCGAAGCTGGGGACAGCGTAGCAACCGTGACAGCAGAACTGTCACGGTTGCCCGCGAATCTCGCTCAGGAGACCGTCGTGAGCAGCTGGGTGGCGCGGGTGAGCACGACGTACAGCGTGGCGCGGCCGGTGGCCGACTCGTCCTCGATCTCCTGCGGCCGGACCACGACGATCGCGTCGAACTCCAGGCCCTTGGTGTCGAGGCCGGTCAGCACCACGACCCGGTCGGTGCCGCTCGGCGTGGTGTGGGCGTCGCGCGCCGAGGCCGCAGCGCTCGGGGCGTCCTCGGCGAGCTCGGGCCACGAGGCCAGCCAGCCGTTGACCTCGCTGCGCCGGGCGACCGGCACGACGATGCCGACGGTGCCGGAGACCCGCCCGGCCAGCTCGGCCACGGCGGCCCGGGTGGCGGCCTCCAGGTCGTCGACCGGACCGACCCGAACCGGCTCCTCGCCGGTACGCCGGACCGCGTCGGGCAGGTCGGCGTCGAGGCCGACCCGCTCGGCGTACGCCGCGGCGAAGGCGTAGATCTCCGCGCTGTTGCGGTAGTTGGTGGAGAGGTGGAAGCCGTGCACGGCCTTGCCCTCGAGCACCTTGGCGCGGGCGGCCTCGGCCTCGGCGCGCACCGGCCACGATGACTGGGCCGGGTCGCCGACGATGGTCCAGGTCGCCGTACGTCCGCGGCGGCCGACCATCCGCCACTGCATCGGGCTCAGGTCCTGGGCCTCGTCGATGAGGACGTGGGAGTAGGGGTCGTCGTCGATGCCGTACGTCGGCGCGACCCAGCCACCCGGTCCGGCGAACTCGCGGTCGGAGGCCGTCATCAGCTCGTCGCGATCACTGGCCTTGAGCAGGTCGGCGTACCCGTCGTCGTCGACCTTGCGCTGCGGCTTGTCACCGAGGAGGTAGCGCAGCTCGTCGAGCAGCGGGACGTCCTCGATCGAGAGCTGGCCGTCGATCTTGGCCGAGGGGTCGAAGTGGGCCCACGACTTGGCGAGCAGGCGCTGCTCGTCGGGGCTGAGCAGGCCGTCGGAGATGCGGGCGACCAGCTCGGGGTCGCGCAGCCAGCAGAGCACCGTCGGCGCGTCCAGCGGCGGCCACCAGGCCGCCGAGAACTCCAGGAAGCCGTCGTTGCCGAGCAGCTCCTCGTTGAACGCCTCGCGGCCCAGGTCGCGGCCGCGCTGGGAGCGGACCTGGCGCCAGAGCTGGTCGAGCAGGGCGTGCGAGACGCGGGGCAGCTGCTTGTTGCGCAGGCCCTGGCCCATCAGGCTGCGCCGGATCTGGCCGAGCCGGCCGCGGTCCAGCAGCAGCCGGTCGTCGCGGTAGTAGAACCGGAACTCCTCCGGCGAGCCCGGCGCCTGCTGGCGCGCGAGGCGGCGTACGAGCTCGGCCATCCGGTCCGAGCCCTTGATGTCGGCGACCGCGGGGTCGTCGTGGCGGGTCGTGCGGACGTCGGACACGACCTCGCCGAGGGACCGCAGCGCCACGGCGGTCTCACCGAGCGAGGGGAGGACGCGCTCGATGTAGCGCATGAAGACGCCCGACGGGCCGACCACGAGCACGCCGCCGCGCTCGTAGCGCTGGCGGTCGGTGTAGAGGAGGTACGCCGCGCGGTGCAGTGCCACGACGGTCTTGCCGGTGCCCGGGCCGCCCGAGATCGAGACGACGCCCTTGGCGGGTGCGCGGATCGCCTTGTCCTGCTCGGCCTGGATGGTGGCGACGATGGAGTGCATGGAGCGGTCGCGAGCGCGGGAGAGCTGCGCCATCAGCGCGCCCTCGCCGATGATCGGCAGCTCACGACCGTTGGCCTCGGCCTGCTCGTGGGCCTCGGCGTCGAGCAGCTCGTCCTCGACACCGACGACCTTGCGGCCGCCGCTGCGCAGCACTCGGCGGCGGATCACGCCGTGCGGGGTCGCGGCCGTGGCCTGGTAGAAGACCGCGGCGGCCGGGGCGCGCCAGTCGATGAGCAGCGACTCCCGGTCGTCGTCGCGCAGCCCGATGCGGCCGACGTACCTCGGCTGCTTGTCGATGTCGTCGGTCAGGTCGAGGCGCCCGAAGACCAGGCCCTCGTGGGCGGCGTCGAGCTGGGCGATCCGCTTGGCGGCCTGGAAGACCATGGCGTCGCGCTCGACGAGGCCACCCTCGTGGCCGAGCTTGCCGCGCTGGTGGCCCTCCTCGGCCAGGTCCTGCGCGGCCTTGCCGGCGATCTCCATCTGACGGTAGACGCGGTCGACGAACGCCTGCTCCGTCGCGACCTCGCGCGTCTCCTGCTGCTCCGACAACGCTGCTCCCCTGCTGTCCTGGCTGTTGATGCCGGCCCCGAAAAGGCAGGCACCCAACTTTACAGGCGGGAGCGGCCAGTCACTTCTTCCGCGACAGGAAGGCGAGCATCGCCTCCCGCGCCGCGTCGGAGGCGAACAGCCTCCCCGACAGCGCCCCGAGCTCGCCCGCGCGGGCGTCGATGTCGGCAACCATCGCGGCGTTGAGCAGCGCCTTGGTCTCGCGCAGTCCCTGGGCGGCGCCCGTGCCGAGGCGCTCGACGACGGCCTCGACGGCCTCGTCCAGCTCGGCGGCGGGGACGGCGAGGCTGACCAGGCCGTACGCCGCGGCGTCGGCCCCGCTGAACACCTCACCGCCGAGCGCGGCCATCTGGGCGGCGCGCTGGGTGAGCCGCGGGAAGACCGTGAGCGAGATGATCGCCGGCGTCAGGCCGAGCTTGACCTCGGTCAGGGCGAAGGTGGCGTCCTCGGCGACGATCGCGACGTCCGAGGCCGCGACGATGCCGATGCCGCCGGCGCGGGCCGCGCCCTGGACGACGGTGACGACCGGCTGGGCCAGGGTGAGGATCAGGCGCTGCAGGCGGGCGATCGCGGCGAGGCCCTCCTCGAGCGGAACGGTGCTGGCCTCGGAGAGGTCGGCGCCGGAGCAGAACACACGTCCGCTCGACCTGAGGATGACGACCTTCGCGTCCTCCCGACCGTCGATCGCCTCGAGGTGGCCGAGCAGCTCGGTGACCAGCTGCTTGGACAGCGCGTTGCGGTTCGCCGGGCTGTCGAGGGTGATCGTCGCGACGCCGTCGGCGACGTCGAGGTGGACGAGCTCGGTGGTCGTGTCAGTCATGCGCGCCATCCTGCCTCACGCCGGTCCTGCAGGTTTCCCAAGGGATGCAGCCGAAACTGCACTCCCCAAGCGTTGCAACCATGGGGAAGCGCAGGTTTCCCTGCATCCCTTGGGAAACCTGCAGGACCGAGCCTCAGTCCTCGACGTGGATGGGCTGCTTGGGGAGCTTCTTGACCCGGGTACGCCGCTTGGGGCGGGCCGGGATCATCGAGCGCATCTCCTCGAGCTTGCCGAAGCAGAGGAGTCGGTCCTCGGCGGCGAGGACGTGGCGGGGGAACGGGTTCGGGATGACCTGGGTGCCGCGGTGGAGCGTGAGGACGGTGATGTCCTTCTCGCGCAGGCCGGACTCGCCGAGGGTCTTGCCGACGAACGCACCGTCGCCGTGGACGACGATCTCGGCGACGCCGTAGCCGGTGGAGACGGCCAGGCGCTCGCGGACGTCGATCTGCGGGAAGGCGACCTGGTTGTCGATGTAGTCGATGATCGCGCCGGCGACGTCGAGGTTGGTCGCGGTCTCGATGCCCTCCAGGCCCGGGGAGGAGTTGACCTCCATGACCAGCGGGCCGTCGTCGCCCTCGAGCATGTCGACGCCGGCGACCTTCAGGCCCATGATCTGGGCGGCGCGGACCGCCGTACGCTCGAACTCGGGGTCGAGCTCGACCTTCTCCACCGAGCCGCCGCGGTGGACGTTGGAGCGGAACTCGTCGCCCTTCGCCGTACGTCGCATCGCCGCGACCACCCGGTCACCCACGACCAGCGCGCGGATGTCGCGGCCCTTGGACTCCTTGATGAAGCTCTGGATCAGGACGTTCTGACGGGTCGACTGCAGCGTCTCGACGATCGCCTCGGCGACCTTGAGGCCGGGCGCCAGGATGACGCCGATGCCCTGGGTGCCCTCGAGGAGCTTGATCACCACGGGCGCGCCACCGACCTGCTCGATCGCCGGGATCACGCCGGCCCGGTCCTGCACGAACATCGTGGGCGGCATGTCGATGTTGTGCCGGCTGAGGATCTGGAACGCCCGGAGCTTGTCGCGGGAGTTGGTGATGCCGGACGCGGTGTTCGGGGTGTAGACGTCCATCTGCTCGAACTGCCGCACGACGGCGGTGCCGAAGTAGGTGATCGAGTTGCCGATCCGCGGCAGCACGGCGTCGTAGTCCGAGAGCGGCTGGCCGCGGAACGTCAGGTCCGGGAGGTCGTTCGACAGGTCGATGCCGAAGCGCAGGGTGTTGAGGACCTTGACCTCGTGCCCGCGATCGAGCGCGGCCGTCCGCAGACGCTGGGTGCTGTAGGAACGGGGTGCGCGGGAGAGGATCGCGAGTTTCATGGGGGTGAAATTTCCGACCTGATTGGATGGTGGCGTGGCCAAGGATGCGAAGGACCCGAAGCGGGCGACCCATCCCGTGACCCATTCAATCAGGCCCTCGGTGACCGCCGGCTGGCGAGAGTGGGTCGGTCTGCCGGACCTCGGTGTCGAGCACATCAAGGCCAAGCTGGACACCGGTGCCCGCACCTCAGCGCTGCACGCGTTCGACGTCGAGGAGTTCACCCGCGACGGCGCCGCGTGGGTCCGGTTCTCGATCCATCCGTGGCAGCGCAGCGCCGAGGACTCCCAGCGCGTCGAGCTGCCGGTCCACGACCGCCGACAGGTCCGCAGCAGCACGGGCCACGAGCAGGAGAGGTACGTCGTCCTGATGCGACTGCAGATCCACGGCGCCGACGTCGTGTCCGAGGTGACGCTCACCCGGCGCGACTCGATGGGCTTCCGGCTCCTCATCGGCCGTGAGGCGTTGCGCCAGGGGTTCCTCGTGCACTCGGGCCGCAGCTATCTCGGCGGTCGTCCGCCCAAGCAGGTACGCCGCCGCAACCGCGGCGTCGCCGAGAGGAGCACCCCCCGTGGCGCGTGAGTCGTTCGCGATCGGCAACGTCCGGGTCCGGGCCGGCTCGACCAAGGAGGTGGAGCTGCCGATCAGCAAGATGGTCACCGGCGGCGACGCGACCCTCCCGGTCCGGGTCATCCACGGCCGCGCGCCGGGCCCGGTGATCTGGATCAGCGCGGCGATCCACGGCGACGAGGTCCTCGGCGTCGAGATCATCCGCCAGGTGACGGCCACCCTGAAGGCCAAGGATGTGCGCGGCACGATCCTCGCCGTACCCGTCGTCAACGTCTTCGGCTTCCTCGCCGGCGACCGCTACCTGCCCGACCGCCGCGACCTGAACCGCTCCTTCCCCGGCTCCACGCGCGGGTCGCTGGCCAGCCGGATCGCGCACCTGTTCATGACCGAGGTCGTCCGCAAGTGCGAGCTCGGCATCGACCTCCACACCGCCGCCGACCGCCGCAACAACCTCCCGCAGATCCGCGCCGACCTCGACGACCCCCGCACCAGCGAGCTGGCCGAGGCGTTCGGCGCACCGGTCAAGCTGCACGCCAAGCTGCGCGACGGCTCGCTGCGGCAGGCCGCGCTCGAGGCCGGTGCTCGGGTGCTGCTCTACGAGGCCGGCGAGATCCTGCGCTTCGACGAGGCGCCGATCGCGGTCGGCGTCACCGGCGTACGCCGCGTCCTGGAGACCCTGGACATGATCGACCCGCCCGCCGAGCCGCTGCCGACGCCGGTGGTCGTCGAGTCGCGCGAGAGCGGCTGGGTGCGGGCACGCAGCACCGGCATCCTGCACCTCGAGGTGCACCTGGGCGACTGGGTCGAGGAGGGGCGCCGGATCGGCGGTCTGTCCGACACGTTCGGACGCCGCGTGCGGCTGGTCCACGCCGACCGCTCGGGCATCGTCATCGGGCTGACCATGGCGCCGATCGTCAACGCGGGTGACGCGCTGGTCCACATCGCCGTCGCCGACCGGCCGCTGCCGCCCGACGTCCTCACCGAGGTCGTCGAGGGCTGGGACTCATGAGCGTCGAGGAGTCCGGCGAGGAGCTGCTCCGGCTCGCCTCGGCCGACAACTTCCGCGACGTGGCGGGGCCGGGTTACGTCGGCGCGGGGAGCGCGCCGCTGCGACCGGGCGTGTTCTACCGCTCCAACGAGCTGCGCCTCTCCGGCGAGGACCTCGCGGCGCTCTCGGCACTCGGGCTGAGCGGGATCATCGACCTGCGCGCCGACCTGGAGATCGAGCGACACCCCGATCCGGAGGTGCCCGGGTCGACCTGGCGCCACTTCGACGTCATCGGCATCCCGATGGAGGAGGTCGGTGCGCTCTCGAGCCGGGCCGAGGCGGTGACGCTGATGGACCGTGTCTACTCCGGCTTCGTCGAGTCGGCGCACTCGCGAGCCGGCTTCGCGGGCGTCTTCCGTACCCTGGCCGCTGGCGGCCCCCAGGTCTTCCACTGCACGGCCGGCAAGGACCGCACCGGATGGGTCGCGGCGCTGCTGCTGCACGTGTGCGGAGTCCCGGACACCGTGATCGAGGACGACTACCTGCTCACCAACTCCCTCGGCGCGGGGTCCCGGGCACGCGTCGAGTCCGAGATCAGGACCCACCTCGGCGAGCACGGCGTGGAGATCTTCGAGCCGACGCTCGTGGCGGACCTGGAGTACCTGCACTCGGCGTACGCGTCCGTCGAGAGCCTGTACGGCGACCGGCTCACCTATCTCCGGGACGGGCTCGGGCTGGGCGACGAGGTGCTCGAGCGGCTGCGGGCGCTGCTGCTCCCGTGACGCGCGTAGCCGCCGGAACGACGTCGCCCCCGGTGCGCAGGGGCGACCGGGGGCGACGTACGGACCTTCGCGTCAGATCGAGGCGCGGTCGAGCCTCCAGATGTTCGAGCTCGAGGCCACGGGGGCGTGGGCGACGTGCTGCCAGCTGCTCCAGTAGTTGATGTAGCCGCAGGTGCCGTAGCTCCACGTCTTCTTCATCACGTCGAAGTTGAGCGAGTAGTGGTACATGTGGAGGCGGTAGCGGTAGCCGGTACCGCTGGGCACGTTCGCGGTGTAGCTCCAGACCTGAGACTTGCTCCACGTCTTGCCGACGGTGATGCCGAAGCTGGTCGACGCCTTGGCGAAGATGACACCCGCCTCCGCAGAGACGGTCGCGGTGACCGAGGCCGAGGTGGTTCCGGTCGTGTTCTTGGTGTAGTTGATGCTGCCGCCCTGGGGCCAGTAGACCCAGTCGCTCGCCAGGTTGGTCGAGTGGTAGGTCGTGGTCTTGTTGGCGAACTTGTAGATGTACTGCGCCGATGAGTCGGGCGGCGGGCAGCTGGCGTGGGCGGCGGGCGCCGCGACGCCACCGACGACGGCCAGGAGCGAGACAAGGACGGCGAGGACTGCCGACTTCACTGTGAACGAGCGCTTCATGGTTTTTCCCCTCCTCCGCCAGGTCCGTCCGAGCGGGTCAAAGAGGTATTACCCGCGCCACGAACCCGCCGAAACCTGGTGAGATCCCGCCGTGGGTGCGCACCGACCGACCACCTTCGGGCCGCTAGGGACTATGGGCCAGTTGGCCCATAGTCCCTACCTCTCCGGCAGAGCCCGTCCTCACCACGCATCGCGGACCAGGCGCCCACGTCAGATCGAGGGCGGCGGGTTCCGGAGGTCGTCGAGGTTGATCAGCTCGGTGAGCTCGTCGGCGGCCTCGGGGCGGGGCGGCAGGCCCGGGATGTGCTGCTTGATGACCTCTTCGGTCTTGGGGTCGAGCACGATCTCGTGGGTGTCGCCGTCGCGGCCGTCGAAGCGGACCGCGACGGTCTGGAAGCCCTTGTGGCGCTGCATCTGGGTGTACATGGCGTACGCCCGGCGGTCGGCGTCGGTGAGGTCGACGCGGTCGGTGAACGGCGTCAGCAGGGCGCGGGGCCAGAGGCGGCGGGCCAGCACGACGTTGACCTCGATGCCGAGGACGCCCATCACCGCACCGATGTAGAGCAGACCCATCAGGCCCAGCGGGACCGCGAAGTCGTCGAGCATCCCTTGGTGGTGGGCGCCCGCGATGACGTTGGTGACGTACCAGGTACCGATGTGCTGGAGCAGCTGCCACAGGATCGCGATGGTGAACGCGCCGGGGGCCGCGTGGACCACGTTCTCCTTGATGCTGCGGGCCGCGGCCATCCGCAGCAGCATGGTCAAGATCAGGCCGAGGATCAGCACGGTCAGCAGTCGGAGGAACCAGGTGAACCACCCGTGGGTGGACAGGTCGCCGATCAGCTGGGTCGAGGTGAGGATCGCCGACCCGATCGACAAACCGAGGATCGCGGTACCCGCGGCCATCAGGATGAAGAGCGAGTTGACCCGGGTCATCACCGGGTGCGGACGGCTGTTGCGCGGCACCGCCCACGCGGCCGACTGGACGTTCTGCAGCGCGAGGCCGAGGCCGATCGCGCCGTACAGCGCCGCGAGCGCGCCGACGATGATGCCGCCGGTCGAGCCCTGCAGCCCCTCGGGACGGCCGAGCGCGTCACCGATGATCGGGAACTGGCCCAGGGCCGAGTCGAGCACCTTCTCCTGGAGGTCCGGGTTGCCCTGCAGGATGAAGCCGAAGATCGATGTCGCCAGCAGCAGCAGCGGGAAGATCGAGAGGAACGCGTAGAACGTCAGGATCGCCGCGAGGTAGTTGCCCTGGTCGTCGAAGAACTTGTAGAAGACCGCCAGCGGGAACCCGATCCAGCGGTTCTTGCGCTGCCCCCTGTCCAAGTCCTCGACGAAGCCCACGGCCGCAACCTATCCCGACCGTGGGCCCCGTCCGTGCAGCCCTGCCGTCAGTAGGACTTGGGCAGCCCCAGAGAGTGCATCGCGACGAAGTTGAGGATCATCTCCCGCGAGACCGGAGCGATCCGACCGAGGCGGGCGGCGACCAGCTGGTTGCCGAGACCGAGCTCGGTGGTGAGGCCGCTGCCACCGTGGGTCTGCACGGCGACGTCGAGGGTGTTGCAGGCGACCTCGCCACCGGCGTACTTGGCCATGTTGGCGTACTCGCCGGCGGTGAAGTCGTCGCCGGCGTCGTACAGCGCCGCCGCCTTCTGCATCAGCAGCCGGGCCTGCTCGAGCTCGATCTTGCACTTGGCGAGCGGGTGCGCGATCGCCTGGTGGGTGCCGATGACGTCCTTCCAGACCTTGCGGGTCTTGGCGTACTCGACGGCCTTCTCCAGGGCGTAGCGCGCCTGGCCGCAGGTCATCGCGGCGCCCATGATCCGCTCGGGGTTGAGGCCTGCGAACAGCTGCCACAGGCCGCCGTCCTCGTCGCCGACGAGCCGGTCGGCGGGGAGGCGCACGTCGTCGAAGAACAGCGTGAACTGCTTCTCCGGCGCCACGAACTCCATCGGGATGACCTGGCGCTCCAAGCCGGGGGCGTCGGTCGGCATCAGGAACAGGGCCGGCTTGAGCTTGCCGGTCTTGGCGTCCGCGGTGCGGGCCACGACCAGGATCACGTCGGCCTCGTCGACGCCGGAGATGAACGTCTTCTGGCCCTTGATCACCCACTCGTCGCCGTCGCGCGTGGCGGTGGTGGTGATCTGGTGGGAGTTCGACCCGGCGTCCGGCTCGGTGATCGCGAAGGCCGCCGTGATCTCGCCGGAGGCGATGCCCGGCAGCCACGTCTTCTTCTGCTCCTCGGTGCCGCAGCGGGTGATGATCGAGCCGACGATCGCCGGGCTGACCACCATCATCAGGAGCGGGGCACCTGCGGCGGACGCCTCCTCGAGCACGGCCGCCAGGTCGCCCATGCCGCCGCCACCGCCGCCGTACTCCTCGGGGATGTTGACGCCGAGGAAGCCGTGCTTGCCGTAGTCGAGCCACATCTCGGTGGTCTTCCCGCCCTTGGCGACGGTCTCGGCCATGTACTGGTAGCCGTACTTCGAAGCCAGGCCCTTGACGGCCTCGCGGAGCGCGATGCGCTCCTCGGTCTCGGTGAACGGGACGGTCATGCGTCTGCTCCTGCGGTGTCGGTGTTCTCGGACGGTTCGACGACGGCCAGCACGCTGCCCGCCTCGACCTGCTGGCCCTCGGTGGCGGCGAGCTCGGTGATCGTGCCGGCGTACGGCGCCGTGATGGTGTGCTGCATCTTCATGGCCTCCATCACGAGGAGGGGCTGGCCCGCCTCGACGACGTCGCCGACGGCGGCGCTGACCCGGATCACCGAGCCGGGCATCGGCGCGAGCAGCGAGCCCTCGGCCACCTGGGTGGACGGGTCGACGAAACGCGGCTTGCCCTCGAGCGCGGTGTGGCCGTCGGGGCCGTCCACGTCGATCCGGTGGCCGTCGATGGCGACCTCGTAGCGGCGGCGTACGCCGTCCACCTCGAGCTCGACCGCCCAAGTACCGGTGGTCGAGCCTGTCGAGACCGAGATGACCGTCGCGCCCTCGACCCGATAGCCCGTCCGCTCGCCCCACCACTCGGCGACGGTGTCATCGGTGAACTCCACGCGCTGCGGCTGGCTCGGCACGTTGCGGAAGCCCGGCGCGATGCGCTGCTGGATCCGCGCGGCCGCGCGGCAACTCTCCACCCAGGCCAGCGCGGCCGCAGAACGGACCGAACGCGCTTCGGCGTCGCCCCGCTGAGCGTCACCGGACCCGGTCGTGATGCCGATCGGTCCGTTCTCCGGCGCGAGCATCGCGGTCGACACGTCGCCGGAGAGGAAGTCGGGCCGGGTCAGCACGTCGATCAGCTGCTCGCGATTGGTCGTCAGGCCGTGCAGGCGGGCCTTGCGAAGGACCGCGACCATCCGCCGGGCGGCGTCGTCGCGCGTCGGAGCGTGCACCACCAGCTTCGCCAGCATCGCGTCGTAGAACGGCGACACGACCGAGCCGGAGACGAAGCCGGCCTCGACCCGAAGCCCCTCGACCTCTGGGAACTCGAAGCGGCTCAGCCGGCCGACCTGCGGGGCGTAGTCCGCCGCCGGGTCCTCCGCGTAGAGGCGGACCTCGATCGCATGACCGGCGGGGGCGCCGACGGTCGGGGACGTGGGGGCGATGACGCCGGCCGACTCCAGCTGCAGCTGGACCAGGTCGACCCCGAAGATCTCCTCGGTGACGGGGTGCTCGACCTGCAGCCGGGTGTTCATCTCCAGGAAGAAGAACGAGTCGCGGGCCGGGTCGTAGAGGAACTCGACAGTGCCGGCGCCGCGGTAGTCGATCGCCTCGGCGGCGGCGCGGGCCGCGTCATGGAGGGCGGTGCGGGTGACGTCGGGCAGCTTTGGCGCCGGCGCCTCCTCGACGACCTTCTGGTGGCGACGCTGCACCGAGCAGTCGCGCTCACCGAAGACCAGGACGCCGGACGGGTGACCGACGACCTGCACCTCGACATGCCGGCCGTTCTCGACGTACGGCTCGACGAAGACGGTGCCGTCGCCGAACGCCGACAGCGCCTCCGACTCCGCGGCCTCGATCTCGCCGGCCAGCGCGGACAGCGAGCGGACGACCCGCATACCGCGACCGCCACCACCTGCGGACGCCTTGACCAGCAGCGGCAGGTCGGCGTCGGTCGGCGAGGCGGGCGCAGTCAGCACGGGTACGCCGGCCGCGTCCATCAGCTTCTTGCTCTCGATCTTGGAGCCCATCTGCTCGATCGACTCCGGTGCGGGGCCGATCCATTTCAGACCGGCCTCCATGACCGCCCGCGCGAACGCGGCGTTCTCGGAGAGGAAGCCGTAGCCGGGGTGGATCGCGGTGGCACCCGTCCGGCGGGCGGCCTCGAGGATGAGATCGGTCCGCAGGTAGGTGTCGGTCGGCGAGGTGCCCGGCAGGTGCACCGCCAGGTCCGCCTCTCCGACGTAGGGCAGGTCGGCGTCGGCGTCGGAGAACACCGCGACGGTGTCGATGCCCAGCCGGCGGCAGGTGCGGAAGACGCGCGAAGCGATCTCCGCGCGGTTGGCCACGAGGACGCGTTGCATGCTCATTCCCATCACATCCTGAAGACGCCGAAGTTCATCGCGCCCTCGATCGGTCGGTTGTCGATGACGGACAGGCAGATGCCCAGGACGGTGCGGGTGTCCCGCGGGTCGATGACGCCGTCGTCGTACACGAGGCCGGAGAGGAACTCCGGCAGCGACTGGTCCTCGATGGCCTGCATCACGAAGTCCTTGATGCCCTGGAACCCCTCGGCGTCGAAGGGCTGGCCCTTCTTCTCCGCGGACTCACGCGCGACGATCTCCATCACGCCGGCGAGCTGGGCGGGGCCCATGACCGCGGACTTGGCCGAGGGCCAGGTGAAGAGGAAGCGCGGGTCGTAGGCGCGGCCGTTCATGCCGTAGTTGCCGGCACCGAACGACGCGCCCATGATCACCGTCAGGTGCGGGACCTGCGAGTTCGAGACCGCGTTGATCATCATCGCGCCGTGCTTGATGATGCCGCCCTGCTCGTACTCCGCGCCGACCATGTAGCCGGTCGTGTTGTGCAGGAACAGCAGCGGGGTGTCCTTCTGGTTGGCCAGCTGGATGAACTGCGCGGCCTTCTGGGCCTCCTCGCTCATCAGGACGCCGCGTGCGTTGGCGATGATGCCGATCGGGTGGCCGTGCAGCTTGGCCCAGCCGACACAGAGAGACGATCCGTAGAGCGGCTTGAACTCGTCGAACGGCTGCCCGTTGTCGGGCGAGGTGCCGTCCACGATCCGCAGGATCGCGTCGCGCGGGTCGAACGGCTCCTTGAGGTCGTCGGGGAACAGGTCGAGCAGCTCCTCGGGGTCGAGGTCGGGCTCGGCGTACGACGTGGGGTCGGGCGTGCTGCCCTTCTTGCGCCAGTTGAGCCGGGCCACGCAGCGGCGAGCGAGCCGGATCGCGTCCTGCTCGTCGAGCGCCAGGAAGTCGCTCGAGCCGGAGATCCGGGAGTGCATCTCGGCGCCGCCGAGCGACTCGTCGTCGGACTCCTCGCCGGTGGCCATCTTCACCAGCGGCGGGCCGGCCAGGAAGACCTTGGCGCGCTCCTTGACCATGATCACGTAGTCGCTCATGCCGGGGACGTACGCGCCACCGGCCGTCGAGTTGCCGAAGACGACCGAGATCGTCGGCAGCTTGGCCGCGCTCGCCCGCGTCAGGTCGCGGAAGCCGCGCCCGCCGGGGATGAAGATGTCCTTCTGCGTGGGCAGGTCGGCGCCACCGGACTCGGTCAGGTTGATCGAGGGCAGGCCGTTCTTCTCCGCGATCTCGGCGGCGCGGAAGGACTTGCGCAGCGTCATCGGGTTCAGCGCGCCGCCCTTCACGGTCGGGTCGTTGGCGATGATCATGACCTCGACGCCCTCGACCACGCCGATGCCCGCGACCATCGAGGCGCCCACGGTGAAGTCCGAGCCCCAGCCGGCCAGCGGCATCAGCTCGAGGAACGCCGAGCCCTCGTCGACGAGCAGCTCGATCCGCTCGCGGGCGGTCAGCTTGCCGCGCTCGTGGTGGCGCTCGATGTACTTGCCACCGGCCTCGACGGCCTGCTGCTGCGCCGCCCGGATGCGCTCGATCTTGGCGAGCATCGCGTCCCGCCGCGTGAGCGGCTCGGTCTCGACAGGCTCGACCTCCGGGGTCGTCACGGTGTCGGTCACTTCGCTTCTCCTTCGACGACGATCTTGATGCGTTCGAGGGTGGTGCGCATGCCGCGCTCGTTGGTGCGGCCCCGCAGCCGGCCCAGGACCAGCCAGTAGCCGCGGAGGTACCAGGCCGGGGTGAGCCGGAAGTACTCCGTCACCCGCGTGCCGTCGTTCTCGGGCTGGAGCCGGTAGCCCCAGGTGTTCATCGCCTTCTCGGCGGACAGGCCCACGGCGAACTCGAAGACCTCGCCGGGGACGCACCGGGTGACCGTGCAGGGGGTCCAGTAGACGGGGCCGACGCCGTTGCGCTTGACGTGGCCGCGGAACGTCGCGCCGACGGCCGGGCCGGTCGACCCGCGGGTCCACTTGGCCTCGAACGTCTCCGGGCTGAACTCCCCGATGCGGGTGACGTCGCTGAGCAGCGCCCAGATCTCCTGGGGCGTGGCCTTCATGTGGACCGACACCTCGCCGCTGAGCGGCTTGATCAGGCTCATCAGGCGTAGTCCAGGAGGCGGGCCGCGAGGTCGGTGAGGACCTCGGTCGCACCGCCACCGATCGGCAGGAGGCGTACGTCGCGGTAGTGCCGCTCGACCTCGGACTCACGCATGTAGCCCATCCCGCCGTGCAGCTGGACGGCCTGGTCGGCCACCCAGACGGCCGTGTCGACGGCGGTCTGCTTGGCCAGGCACGCCTCGGCGATCACGCTCTCGCCGGCGACGTACCGCCGCGCGACCTCCATCGTGTAGGACCGGGCCACCGCGACCTGGCGGTGCATCTCGACGAGCTTGGCCCGCACGACCTGGTTCTTGACCAGCGCCTTGCCGAACGTGTCGCGCTGCTTGCAGTAGTCGATGCTGAGCTGGAGGCAGCGGATCGCGTGGCCGTAGCCCATCAGCGCCAGCCAGATCCGCTCGGTGACGAACTGGTCGGCGATGTAGTAGAAGCCGTGGTTCTCCTGGCCGACGAGGTTGGTGACCGGCACGCGCACGTCGACGTACGACAGCTCGCCGGTGTCGGAGGCGAGCCAGCCCATCTTGTCGAGCTTGCGGGACACGGTGAAGCCGGGCGTGCCCTTGGGTACGACGATCAGCGAGATGCCGTGCGCCCCGCTGTCCGGGCCGCCGGTGCGGCAGGCGGTCGTGACGAAGTCGCCGCGGACGCTGGAGGTGATGAACATCTTGGCGCCGTTGATCACCCACTCGTCGCCGTCACGAACGGCCTTGGTGGTGATGCCGGCGACGTCGGAGCCGGTGCCCGGCTCGGTGATGCCGAGCGAGCCGATCAGGTCGCCGGCCAGCGTCGGGCGCACCCAGGTGTCGATGAGCTCGGGCGAGCCCGCGGCGACGATGTGCGGGATCGAGATGCCGTGCGTGTAGGCGCTGGCCAGGAAGCCGCCGGAGACACCGGCCTCCATCAGGCCCTCCTGCATCGCGGTCGCGTCGAGCAGGTCGCCCCCGTCGCCGCCGACCTCCTCCTTCACGCCGACGCCGAGCAGACCCGCCTGGGCCAGCTTCTTCTGGACCTCGCGCGGGATCTCGCCGGCGCGCTCCCAGGCCTCCATGTGGGGCATGAGCTCGCGGGCCGCGAACGCCTTGGCGGAGCTCTTCAGCGCCAGCTGCTCGGGGCTCCAGCCGTGGTCGAAGCTGATGGTCATACGAGGCCTTCCTGGATGTGGACGATGCGACTGCGGACCCACTCGCCCAGGCCCTTGGCCTGCGGGTCGAAGCGGGTGGAGGCGGCGACCCCGTCGCCGAGGAGGTCGTGGATCACGATGTTCACGGCGCCCAGGTTGGGCAGGACGTAGACGTCGATCGGCAGCTGCGCGGCCTCCGGGACCAGCTCACGGACCTTCCGCTCGCTGATCATCTTGGCCAGCCAGGTCACCCGGTCGGCGTACTTGGGGCTGCCGTCGTTCTTGATCCACAGGCCGAGGTTGGCGTTGCCGCCCTTGTCGCCGGAGCGGGCGTGGACGAACGTGCCGAGCGGCATCCGCCGGGTGAGCGTGTCGGCGGGGGCGGGGTACGGCGACGTGCGGCTCCCGATGCTGTCGTCGAGCTCGCCCGGGTCGACGTACGCCGTGGGGTCGGCGATCACCTCGCGCGTGCCGTCGTGGTGGACCACCGTGTGCTGCACGGCCGAGCGGTCGACGTACGCCGGCGTGTAGACGCCGTACGGCGTCGGCTTGCCCGGCGGCGTGGTCATCGTGAAGCCGGGGTAGCTGCCGAGCGCGAGCTCGACCACGGGGCCGGTGAACGGCTTGCCGAGCGGCTCGGGCTTCGGGTCCTTGCCGATGACGCGGAGCAGGACCGAGGCGCCCTCCTCGGTGTCGGCGTCGCCCGGGCGCATCGGGGTCTGGGTCCAGTGGACCTCCTCGGCGGTGAACACGTCGTCGAGCTGCGCACGGACCCAGGCCGCCTTCTCGTCGACGTCGAGGCCGGTGAGGACGAGCTCCATCTGGTTGCGGTAGCCGCCGAGGGTGTTGACCGCGACCTTGAGCTGCTCGGGCGGCGCGGCGCCGGTCACGCCGGAGATCTCGACGCGGTCCTTGGCCTCCTGGCGGAGCCGGATCGTGTCGAGGCGGGTCGTCACGTCGGGGTTGAGGTAGCGCGTCGACTGGATCTCGTAGAGCAGCTGCGCGGTGACGGTGTCGACCGTGACCGCGCCACCCGTGGTCTCGTGCTTGGTGATCACGGTGCTGCCGTCGGCGGCGATCTCGGCGATCGGGAAGCCGAGCTTGGCCATCGAGCGGCCCTCGCGGAACAGGTCGCGGAAGCCGGAGAAGTTGCCGCCCGTGGCCTGGGTGCCGCACTCGATGACGTGGCCCGCGACGACCGCGCCGGCCAGCTGGTCGTAGTCGGTCGGCGTCCATCCGTGGTGGGCGATGGCGGGACCGACGACGACGCTGGCGTCGGTGGTGCGGCCGGTGACGACGATGTCGGCGCCCTTGCTCAATGCGCTGGCGATGCCGAACGCGCCGAGGTAGGCGTTGGCCGTCAGCGCCCCCTCGAACAGGGCGGAGCCACGGAGGTCGTCGCCCTCGACGTACGCGATCTTGGGGGCGAGCCCGAGGCCCTGGGCGACCTCGGTCAGCTTCGTCGCCAGGCCCGACGGGTTGAGGCCGCCGGCGTTGCTGACGATCTTGACGCCGCGCTCGAGGGCGGTGCCGAGGGACTCCTCGACCTGCTTCACGAACGTACGGGCATAGCCGAGGCTCGGGTCGCGCAGCGTGTCCATGCCGAGGATCAGCATGGTCAGCTCGGCGAGGTAGTCGCCGGTGATCACGTCGACCTCGCCCCCCTCGAGCTGCTCGCGCAGCGCCGAGAGGCGGTCGCCGTAGAAGCCGGAGCAGTTCGCTACGCGCAAGCTCCCGGTGGTTGAGTAGCCCGAGCCGCTGGGCGAGGGCGTATCGAAACCGATCGGTGCGGTCATGCCTTGGCCTCCCGGCCGCCGCCGGCAGGACCCGCGAAGGCCTGCGCGATGGTCAGCCACTTCTCGGCATCGACGCCGTGGGCGACCAGGTCGGTGTCGTCGCGGTGGATGCGCTGGGTGACCAGCTGGCAGAAGTCGTACGCCGATCCGGTGACGGTCTGGGCCGCGTCCTCCGGTCCCCAGCTCCACACGTCCTCGCTCGGGGCGACCAGGTCGATCCGGAACTCCTCGGCCGGCGGGGTCAGCCCGTTGTTGGCGAAGGAGAAGTTCCGGGTGCGTACGCCGATGTGAGCGACGTGCTTGATCCGGTCGGTCGGTGCGGGGGTCAGCCCGAGGGCGTCGTACACGTCGAGCGCGTGCGCCCAGGTCTCCATGAACCGCGCGGTGGCCATCGAGGTGGGCGACATCGGCGGGCCGAACCACGGCATCTTCTGCGCGTCGGCGACCTCGCGAAGCGCGTCCGGGAGGGCCGCGCGGGCGGCATCCCAGCGCGCCAGGAGCTCGCTGGGGTTGAGCTCACCGGCGATCCGCAGCGCCTCGGTGTCGACGAACCCGGTCGGGTCCTGGAGCGCGAGCATGACCACGTCGTCCCACGCCGCCTTGCCCTCCTCGGACCCGAAGGCGCGGGCCGCGAGCACCGCGACCTCGTCGGTCCAGAGCAGGTGCGCGATCGTGGTCGCGATCGACCAACCGTCCGCAGGCGTCATGGTCGCCCACTGCTCGTCGCCCAGCGGTGCGACCGCGGCTCGGAGCGCGTCGCCCTCGTCCGTCAGGTCGGCGGCCACTGCATCGAAGACGCTCATCAGGAGTCCTTCCGGAGCGCGTCGTCCAGGACGCGCGCCCACTGGTCGAGGATGCGCCGACGCCGGGCGGCGTCGTCGCCGAGAGTGCTGGCCAGCCCGAGGCCACGCACCAGGTCGAGGGTGGCCTGCACCATCTCGCGTACGCCGGCGTGCGACTCGTCCGCACCGAGGAGCTCCACCGTCAGCCGGTGGGTGTCACGGCCGATCTTGCGCTCGAGCGGCCCGACCGCCTCGAGCAGCGCAGGGTCGGTGCGGGCGGCGACCCACAGCTCGAGGGCCGCGGTGAACACCGGGCTGGCGAAGTGCTCACCGAGCACCTCGACGACCGCACTGGTGCGCCTCCGCCCGCTGGGCAGCTTGGCGACCGCGGCCTCGAGCTCGGAGCCACGGATCTCGGTGAGGTGGGTGACCGCTGCGACCACGAGGTCGTTCTTGGTCGGGAAGTGGTGCATCAGCGCACCCCGGCTGACGCCGGCCCGCTCGGCGACCAGCGTGGTCGACGTACCGCTGAAGCCCTGCTCCACCAGCAGCTCGACGGCCGCCTCGAGCAGCCGCGCCCGCATCGCCCGGGTGCGTTCCTCCTGGGGAACGCGCGTCGGCAGGCTGGTCACGGGGACCAGCCTGCCGTCGTAGAAACAAACAGTCAAGCCTGTCTGTTAGTTCGAGTAACTACGTGTTCTGCGCACTACCCGGGTGGTAGACCGCCCGGGTAGTGCACTGGACACGTCGTTACATCACTTCGCGCTGCGCACGCCCTTGAGGCTGTCCACGCCGTTCTGGAGCAGGTAGCGCGTGACGCTGTACGCCGGGTGACGACGAGGAGCGGGCTCCTTGCCATCGCCCATCCGCCACATCTGGACGGTGTAGGCGGTCAGCTCGGTGAGGCTGTCGATCAGCTTGATGCCGGAGCGGCGGGGGCGGACGACGCTCTCGGCGGTCACGCCGGCGAGGAGGTCGCGGGGGCCGTCGGGCTCGACGGTCAGGGGCCGGCCCAGGCCGACGAGGTCGATCGCGCCGGACTCGAGCGTCGCGGCCATGCCGGAGACGGTCCGAAAGCCACCGGTGAGCATCAGCGGCAGGTCGGGCAGCTCGGCGCGGACCCGCTCGGCGTAGCCGAGGAAGTAGGCCTCGCGCTTGCGGGTGCTCTCCTTGAGGGAGTCGTCGACGCCGAGCATCGCGGCGGAGGTGTAGGTGCCGCCGGAGACCTCGAGCAGGTCGATACCGGCCTCGGCGAGCGCGTGGACGACCTCGATCGACTCGTCCTCGCCGAAGCCACCGCGCTGGAAGTCGGCGGAGTTGAGCTTGATGGCCACGGGCACCGAGGCGCCGACCTCGGCGCGCATCGCGGCCAGGATCTCCAGGACGAAGCGGCGACGCTTCTCCGGCGTACCGCCCCAGGCGTCGGTGCGCTCGTTGGAGAGCGGCGAGAGGAACTGCGAGACCAGGTAGCCGTGGGCACCGTGGATCTGCACGCCCTCGAAGCCGGCCTTCACGACGATGCGGGCGGTCTCGGCGTACCGCCGGATCAGGCCCTCGATCTCGGCGCTGGTCAGCTCGCGGGGCTTCGCGAACATGCCGCCGGCCCCCTGCAGACCGATCGGCGACGGCGCGACGGGGTGCGGGGTGAGGTTGCGCGGGGTCTGGCGGCCGGGGTGGTTGATCTGCACCCAGGCGCGCGAGCCGCCGGACTTGACGATGGCGGCCCACTCGGCGAGCTCGGCGAGGTGCCGCTCGTCCTCGACCACGACGTTGCCGGGCTCGCCGATCGCGCGGCGGTCGACCATCACGTTGCCGGTGATGGTCAAGCCCATGCCGCTGTCGGCCCAGCGGCCGTAGAGCCGGCGGATCCGCTCGCCCGGCGCGAAGTCCTGGTCGGCGAGGCTCTCGCTGAGCGCGGCCTTGGCCAGGCGGTTGGGGATCACGAAGCCGTTCGGGAGGGTGAACGGCTCAGCGAGCTTGGCGCGCTGCTCGACCGGGGAGAGCTCGGTCGCGGCGGGGGTCTGGGTGGACATGATCGCGACGGTAGTAGACTATTTGGTCTACTGGCAAGTGCCTGAGGCACGATGGAGCGGTGAGGGGCGACACACGATGACCACGGCACGCGACCGGCTGCTCGACGGAGCGGTGACGCTGACCCGCTCCCGCGGGGTGGCCGGTACGACGGTCAGCGACCTCCTCGCCCAGGCCGGCGTCGCCCGCCGGAGCCTCTACCTCAACTTCCCCGGCGGTCGGGACGAGCTGATCGCCGCCGCCATCGAGCAGCGCGGCGAGGAGATGATGACCGCCATCGAGCAGCTGTTCGCGGCGGTGCCCGACTTCCTCGAGGCGATGGACGCCTACCTCGCCCTCCAGGCCGCGGAGCTGGTCGCCAGCGACTTCTGCGAGGGCTGCCCGATCGTCGCGGCTGCCCTGGGCGGCGCCGAGGTGCCACTCGCCCGCGAGGCGGCGGGCCGGATCTTCGTGCGCTGGCAGGAGCTGATCGCCGGCGCGCTGCGTGTCTCCGGCGTGCCGGCCCACGACGCCTCGGACCTCGCCGCGCTCGTGCTCAGCAGCGCCGAGGGCGCCACCGCGATGGCGATCGCCCAGCGCTCCACGGTGCCGATCGAGCAGGTCGGCGCGCTCATGCGCCGGCTCGTCGCCGCAGCCCTCCCGGGTGCGCCAGACTGACGCCATGACGCAGACGATCCTCATCACCGGCGCGTCCAGCGGCCTGGGCGCCGAGATGGCCCGCCAGTTCGCGGCGCGCGGCTACGACCTGGCGCTGTGCGCGCGGCGTACCGACCGCCTCGAGGAGCTCAAGGCCGAGATCCTCGCCGAGCACGGCGCCCGCCGGATCGTCCTGCGGGCGCTCGACGTCAACGACCACCCGGCGGTGTTCCGGGTCTTCGCAGAGTTCGCCGACGAGCTCGGCACCATCGACCGGGTCGTCATCAACGCCGGCCTCGGCAAGGGCGCCAAGCTCGGCACCGGCCGCTTCGACGCCAACCTGCAGACCGCGATGACCAACTTCGTCGGCGCGCTCGCGCAGACCGAGGCCGCGATGGAGATCTTCCGCCGCCAGGAGCGCGGCCACCTGGTCATGGTCTCGAGCATGTCCGCGATGCGGGGCATGCCTTCGGCACTGACGACGTACGCCGCCACGAAGGCCGGTGTCGCACACCTCGCCGAGGGCCTGCGCACCGAGCTCTACGGCACCCGGCTGCAGGACAAGATCAAGGTCACCGTGCTCTATCCCGGCTACATCGCCTCGGAGATGAACGACAAGGTCGAGCAGGCGACGCCGCTGATGGCCTCCACCGAGAAGGGCGTCCGCTCGATGGTGTCCGCGATCGAGAAGGAGGTCGCCGACGCCTGCGTGCCGGCCCTCCCCTGGGCCGCGATGGCGCCGGTGATGAAGCACGCCCCGCTCGGCGTGGTGAAGAAGCTGCTCTGAGCCGATGGGCGACCAGGAGGATCTCGCGGCCCTCGCCCAGGCACGAGGCTGGAGCTGGATCGCGTCGATCCCGGCCGACGAGGTGCTGCACTCCGAGCGCGACGGCGGCGACACCCCGGTCCGCGACGCCTGGCAGTGGTACGACGGTCCCCGCCGGATCGTGTGCGGCGAGGTCGGCTGGCCCGGCAAGCGCGGCCACCGCTACGACGTCATCGTCATCGACGGCGTCGACCGGCTCCCGGACTGCGACGTCCACTGCCTGCAGGAGATGGGCAACCAGTACATCTGGGGCAACCCGATCGAGCCGGACGAGGGCACGTGGCCGCCGGAGACGTTCGTCTGGTCGACCGCGGCCAACGCCGACCGCGTCCGCGACCTCATCGACGTCGAGCTCGTCAGCCTGCTGGTGTCGCGGCGCCCCTGGGCCCTGCGGATCCGTCACGGCCGCGCAGTGCTGCAGACCAGAAGCCCGGGACGCGGACCCAGCGCCTGGGAGAAGCGCCTCTCCCTCATCGAGGCGCTCCTTGTGCGCGACACCGCTGCCGGGCGCAACCTGCCCACGCCGCCCGTCCGGGAGGACCCGGGTCCCACCGGCAACGGCGTGACCTGGCGGCCCTGACGCCCCGACGTCCGGGGGGTGCGCTCAGTCCCCCGGCTTCGCGATCGCCAGCTCGAGGCCGGAGGCGACGTGGGAGAGACCCCGGTGCTGCTTGGTCGGTACGACGGCCACCGCCGTCAGGATCAGCCACCCGACGAGGGCGAAGGCGGACAGGTCGGTGTCGACCCCCAGCAGCGCGATGGCCGGCCCGATGCCCATCGCCAGCTTGACGCTCCGCGCAGTGGGGAGCGGCAGCGGTCCGACCAGGACGGTCCGCACCGAGATCACCCACTCGCCGACCGTGCGACCGGCGAGCAGCACGATCGCGAGCTCGACCGCACCCGGTACGGCGACCTGGAGCGTCTGCCGCACATCGGGGTCGGGATGCCCACCGGGCCCGTAGACGAACCACGCGTTGTAGGCGACGGCTGTGCCGCCCCCAACCAGGACCACGAACAGCACGTCGGACAGCAGGCCGACCAGCCGCCGCCCGAGGGTGATCCGGGTGGGCAGCACGATCGGGCCGCGGCGGCGGCGTACGAACAGGGCGGCGAGCAGCGAGCCGAACAGCGCGCCCAGGGTGTTGACGACCAGGTCGTCGACGTCGAACTGGCGGTAGGCGCAGTGGTAGAGGTGCCAGACGCCGGTCTTCTGGGTCATCTCGATCAGCAGCGAGGTCGCGAACCCGAGCCCGGTCGCGACGACCACGCCGCGGCCCAGGATCTGCCGGACGTAGTAGCCCATCGGCACGAACAGCAGCACGTTCAGCGCGATCTGCAGGAAGGCCGCGTTGTGGACCAGCCCGACGCCGCCACCGGTCAGCCCCCGCAGCGAGTGCATCGGGTCGAGCACGGCGCGCTTGCAGCGGAAGTGGTGATCGGCCGGCATCGGCAGCAGCGTGTACGTCCACAGCGCCAGGCCGTAGATCGCGCCGCTCAGCAGGATCGCCAGGTCGCGCGGCTGCAGCTTGCCGTCGAGTCGATACTGGTACGCCGCCGTCGGCACCAGCAGGATGATCGCCGCGATCGTGCCCAGCCCGGTCGCGACGAGCGCGTTCATCGCCTGATCGGTCACGGCGGCGAACCTATCGGTAGGTGACCTGCTCGCGCGTGAGGTGCGGGTGCTCGTTGAAGGTGAGCAGCCGCGCGCCGGTCGGGCCGACGATGATCCGGGTGACGCCGGTGTTCACCATGACCGTGTTGAACCGCTGCCAGATCGGCGCGATCTGCTCGATGGTCGCGCCCGGCGCGACGAGCGTGGCGGCGATCGCGGCGATCACTCCCCCGCTGCTGACGACCAGCGTCGGCCCGGTCGCGTCCGCGGCGCGCTCGAGGGCACGCAGCGACCGGCCGACGAAGTCGGCGTACGTCTCGGGGTAGCCCTCGGCCCCGCTCGCCCAGTGAGCGGTCGCGACCTCGAAGTGCTGCTGGAAGGTACGCCGGTCCGCTCCGTGATCGATCGCCGCACCCGTCGCCTCCGCGTGCCGGTCGAGCACCCCGAGGTGGTCGAACTCCACCCATCCGGTGTCGACCTCCGCCGGGTCGTCGGGTAGGTCGGGCTGGTCGAGCTGGTCGAGGCCCTCGGCGATGCCCTCCCAGGTCTCGCGCTGGCGGCGCATGCCGCCGTGGATCCCATGGGCGGGGGCAGCGCCCTGCGCGGCGAGCCAGCGCCCGAGCAGCCGGGCCTGCTCGTGCCCGGTCTCGGACAGGACGTCGTAGTCGTCGGCACCGAAGGAGGCCTGGCCGTGACGGGCCAGCAGGATCAGGCCCACGTCAGGCCCCCGACCCGGACTCGGAGATGAGCCGCCGGCAGCGGCTCTCGAGGTAGCCGACGGCCGGCCCGAAGGCGGCGTACGCCTCGTTGGTCGTCTGGCCGTGGAAGTAGCGGTACCAGATCTGCTGGGCGATCACCGCGAGGCGGAAGAGCCCGAAGACCTCGTAGAACAGCCACTGGTCCTCGGTCAGCGTCATGCCGCGCGCGGCGAGGTAGTGGTCGCGGAACTGCGCGCGGGTCCACATGCCGGGGGCCGTCGTCGGCTGGCGGCGGAACATCAGGAAGAAGTCGTCGTCGTCGGGCTGCACCCAGTAGGACATCGTGCCGCCGAGGTCCATCAGCGGGTCGCCGACCGTGGCGAGCTCCCAGTCCAGCAGCGCCACGATCCGGGTCGGGTCGGCACGGTCGAGGACCATGTTGTCGAAGCGGTAGTCGTTGTGGATCATGCACTGCCCGACGTCGGCGGGCTGCCGCTCGTCGAGCCAGGCGGTGATGTCGGACCAGTCGCCCATGTCGGAGGTCGCCGCGTTGGCGAGCCGCTGGGTCCAGCCACCGACCTGGCGGCGTACGTAGCCGTCGCCCTTCGCCAGCGCCGCCAGCTCGGGCACGTCCAGCACCGGCGCGGAGTGCAGCGCGACCAGGGTGTCGCACGCGGCGCGGCAGAGCGCGTCGGTCTGCTCGGGGGAGATCTCGAAGCCGAAGTCGCGCCGCGGGATCTCGCCGTCGACCCGCTCCATGACGTAGAGCTCCGTGCCGATCGGGCTGTCGTCCTCGGCGGCGTACGCGATCATCGTGGCGACCTGCGGGAAGACCGACCGGAGGCCGGCCTGGATGCGGTACTCACGACCCATGTCGTGCGCGCCCTTCGCCTTCGTCCCGCTGGGCGGCCGGCGCAGGATCAGCTCGGCGCCCTGCTGCATGTGCAGCAGGTAGGTCAGGTTGGAGGCGCCGCCGGGGAACTGCCGCACCTGCTCGATCGGGCCCAGCCCGAGCCACTCCTCCACCGCCCCGACGTCGAACGCGTCCTCGTCGCGGACCGGCCTGCTCTCGTCACTCACCTGCGTCCTCCCCCAGCTTGCGCGCCTGCGCCCTCATGACCTGGTCGTACGCCGCCCGGTCGCTCCGCTTCAGGTCGTACGCCGCCCGCGCCTCCGGGTCCGGCACGATCAGCTCCTCCCCGCGGTCGATGCCCTCGAGGATCGCGCGCGCGATCTCCTCGGGCCCCCGCGGAGCGTTCGCGACGAGCTTGCCGATGGTCGAGACCAGCGCCGCGTCGCGACCCTGCGCACCCTCGATGAGCGCGGTGCGGAAGTAGGAGGGGCACACAACGTGCGCGCTCACGCCGTACGCCGCCAGCTCGTGGCCGGTCGTCTCCGTGAGTGCGACGACCGCGGCCTTGGTGGCGTTGTAGCCGGCCATGCCGGCGGGGTGGACGAGCCCGGCGAGCGAGGCGATGTTGACGATCCGACCGCTGCCCTGGGCCTTGAAGACCGGCGTGAAGGCGGCGGTGCCGCGGACGGCGCCGAGCAGGTTGATGTCGACCAGCCGCTGCCACTCGTCCATCCCCGACACGTCCAGACGCCCGCCGCCGGCGATGCCGGCGTTGTTGACCAGCACGTCGATCCGCCCGCGCCACGCCTCCTCGACGAGCTGACGTGCCTGCGCCCAGTCCTCGTCGCTGGTCACGTCCAGCTTGAAGACGCCGTCGCCGTACTCCCGATCGGTGCGCAGCACCGAGTGCCCGCGGTCCTCGTAGGCGTCGGCCAGCGCGGCGCCCAGCCCCTGCGCGGCTCCCGTGATCAGCACCTTCAACGGCGTCTCGTCGCTCACGCCTCCGACCCTAGAGGCAGCGGGCCATCTCGCGCTCGACCCCACTCGCGATCTCCACGGTCTCGCCGGTGAAGGCGAACCCGAGCTTGGCGTACGCCGCCTGCGCCCGCGGGTTCTCGGCGTGCACCTGGAGCCGGCTGCGCCCCAGACCCTCGCTCCGCGCCCAGCCGTGGACGTCGTCGACCAGCCTTCCCAGCAGCCCTGTGCCGCGACCCTCAGGGGCGACGTAGACGCCGACCAGCAGCACGCCGTCGTGCGCGACCGGCACGCCGGCCCAGTCGACGTCGCCGGCGCGCTCCCGCAGGCCGACCACGCAGCCGATCAACCGGTCGCCGTCGAGGGCGATCGCCTGGTACGACGCCTCCCCCTCCGCGTTGCCGGCCGCCCGGTCGATCCAGAACCGGTCCGGCTGGGCCGCCTCCTCGTCGTACGTCGCCACGAACGCCTTCGACGCGATCGGGTCGCGCAGCGCCTGCAGCCGCAGGTCACGCAGCTCGCGCCACTCGTCCGCCGCCCGTACGCCGCGCACCACCATCGCCATGACAACACCCTGCCAAAACGGCCGCCGGGTCGGCCCCCCATTTCTGGGGGACCGACCCGGCGGAGGTGATGTAACTACGTGTTGTGCTCACTTCCAGGGTGAAGGACCACCCGGGTAGTGCACTGGACACGTAGTTACACGCCGTTTCAGGCGGGGAAGGACTCGCCCTTCGCCGCCATGTCACGGAGGTACTGCGTCGGACGGAACCGGTCGCCGTACTTGTCGGCCAGCTCGTCGGCACGCTTGAGGAACGCCTCGATGCCGTAGCTGCCATCGGCCGCGTCGTAGCCCGTGATGAACTGCGCCGCACCACCGGTGGCCGGCGGGAAGCCGATGCCGAAGATGGAGCCGATGTTGGCGTGGGCGGCCGAGGTGACGACGCCCTCCTCGAAGCACTTGGCGGTCTCGAGGGCCTCCGCGAACAGCATCCGGTCCTTGACGTCAGCGATCGGGATCTGCTCCTCGGCGACCGGGAACAGCTCGGAGAGACCGGCCCAGATCGAGCCGCGCTTGCCGTCGACGTAGTCGTAGAAGCCGGCGCCACGGAGCTTGCCCGCGCGACCCGCCTCGAGCATCTTGGTGACGACGTCGCCACCCGGGTGCTTGACGAAGTTCGGGTCCTCCTCGGCCGACTTGGCGATCTTCGCCATCAGCTCGAGGTTGAGCTCGTCGGAGAGCTGGAGCACCGCGGCCGGGTAGCCGGCCTGCGTGGTGGCCCGCTCGACGGTCAGCGGGTGGACGCCCTCGGCGACCATCTGCATGCCCTCGTTGACCATGAAGCCGATGACGCGCGAGGTGTAGAAGCCCCGCGAGTCGTGGGCGATCATCGGGGTCTTCTTGATGGCCAGCGTGACGTCGTACGCCTGGGCGAGCGACTCGTCGGAGGTCTCGCCACCGCGGATGATCTCGACCAGCGGCATCTTGTCGACCGGGCTGAAGAAGTGCAGGCCGATGAAGCGCGAGGCGTCACCGTCGATGCCCTTGGCCAGCTCGGTGATCGGCAGCGTCGAGGTGTTCGAGCACAGCAGCGCACCCTCGGCGAGGAACGGGATGACCTCGTTGAAGACCTTCTGCTTGAGCTCGACGTTCTCGAAGACGGCCTCGACCACGATGTCGCAGTCCTTGGCGTCGGAGGCGTCGATCGTCGGCGTGATCCGGTTCAGGATGACGTCGGCCGCCTCCTGGGTGAGCTTGCCGCGCGAGACGGCCTTCTCGTTGATGGCGGCGGTGTAGGCCTTGCCCTTCTCGGCGGCCTCGATCGCGACGTCCTTGAGGACGACCTCGACACCCGCGCGAGCCAGGACGTAGGCGATGCCCGCACCCATCATGCCGGCGCCAAGGACGACGGCCTTCTTGGGCATGTACTTCTCGACGCCCGCCGGACGCTCCTTGCCCGCGTTGATCGAGCCGAGGTCGAAGAAGAACGCCTGGATCATGTTCTTCGCCTGCTGGCTGGTGACCAGCTCGGTGAAGTAGCGGCCCTCGATGCGCAGCGCGGTGTCGAAGTCGACGTTGAGGCCCTCGACGGTCGCGGAGAGGATCGCCTTCGGCGCCCGCATGTCGGCCTGCTTGAGCTGCTTGCGCAGCATCGGCGCGAACGCCGGCAGGAAGGCGGCGAGGGACGGGGAGGACGGCGTACCACCGGGGACCTTGTAGCCCGGCGTGTCCCACGGCTGGGTGTGCGCCTCGGGGTTGGCCTTGATCCACGCCTTCGCGGCGGGGATCAGCTCGTCCTGGGTGGCGACGACCTCGTCGATCAGGCCCTTGGCCTGGGCGGCGGCGGGCTTGAACTCCGCGCCGGTCGCGACGAACTCGGTCATCGCGGCCATCAGGCCGTGCTTGCGGGCGATGCGGGTCAGACCGCCACCACCGGGCAGCAGACCGAGCTTCACCTCCGGCAGACCGATCGTGTACTTGCCGTCCACGGCGATGCGGTGGTTGGTGGCGAGGGTGATCTCGTAGCCACCGCCGAGCGCGGCGCCGTTGATGGCGGCGACGACCGGCTTGGGCAGGGTCTCCAGCTTGCGCAGCGAGCCCTTGACCTTCTCGACCATCGCGAAGATGTCGGCCGCGTGCTCCTTGCGGACGCCCATCATGCCCTTGAGGTCACCGCCGGCGAAGAAGGTCTTCTTCGCCGAGGCGATGACGACGCCGGTGATGCTCTCCTGCTCGGCGTGCAGGCGGTCGACCGCCGCCTCCATCGAGGAGACGTAGAGGTCGTTCATGGTGTTGGCCGACTGGTTCGGGTCGTCCAGGGTCAGCGTGACGATGCCATCGGCGTCGACGTCGTACTTAACAGCGGTCTCAGTCATGTCTGTTGTCTTCCTTGTCTGTCCGCGTCTCAGACGATCTCGACGATCGTGGCGATGCCCATGCCGGCACCCACACAGAGCGTGGCGAGGCCACGCTTCTTGCCCTGACGGATGAGCTCGTCGACGAGCGTGCCGAGGATGATCGCGCCGGTCGCACCCAGCGGGTGGCCCATCGCCATGGCGCCACCGTTGACGTTGGTGACGTCCTGGGTGATGCCCATGTCCTTCATGAACCGCAGGGCGACGGAGGCGAAGGCCTCGTTGATCTCCCACAGGTCGATGTCGTCGGCGGTCAGGCCGGCCTTCTCCAGCGCCTTGCGGGCGGCCGGGGCGGGACCGGTCAGCATGATCGTCGGCTCGGAGCCGATGACGGCACCGGCGACGATCTTCGCCTTCGGGGTGAGGCCGTGCTTCTTGCCGGCCTCCTCGCTGCCGATGAGGACCAGCGACGCGCCGTCCACGATGCCCGACGAGTTGCCGGCGTGGTGGACGTGGTTGATCGCCTCGACCTCGGTGTACTTCGCCAGCGCGACGTCGTCGAAGCCGACCTCGCCGCCCTGCTGGATGAAGGACGGCTTGAGGGCCGAGAGGGACTCCACGGTCGTGTCGGGACGGACGGTCTCGTCCTTGTCCAGGATGACCAGGCCGTTCTGGTCCGTGATCGGGATGACGCAGTCGTCGTAGTAGCCGTTGGCCCACGCCTTCGCGGCACGCGCGTGCGACTGCGCGGAGAGGGCGTCGACGTCCTCGCGGGTGAAGCCCTCGATCGTCGCGATCAGGTCCGCACCGATGCCCTGCGGGACGAAGCCCGTGTCCAGGCTGGTCTTGGGGTCCTGGGCCCAGGCGCCACCGTTGGAGCCCATGGGCACGCGGCTCATCGCCTCGACGCCACCGGCGAGGATCAGGTCCTCCCAGCCGGAGCGGACGCGCGCAGCGGCCTGGTTGACGGCCTCGAGGCCGGAGGCGCAGAAGCGGTCGAGCTGTACGCCGGCGACGGTCTCGGCGAGGCCGGCCTTGATGGCGGCGACGCGCGCGATGTCCGAGCCCTGCTCGCCGATCGGGGTGACGCAGCCGAGGATGACGTCGTCGATGCCGGCGGTGTCGAGGTTCGGGTTGCGGTCCTCGATCGCGTTCATGAGCGTGACGACGAGGTCGATGGACTTGACCTCGTGCAGCGACCCGTTCTTCTTGCCTCGACCGCGGGGGGTGCGCACGTGGTCGTAGATGAATGCTTCTGCCATGACCGTCCTTGTCTGGGCTGGCTTGGTTCCGGAGCGCCGGAAGAGGCGCCGCGTGGGATGGCCGCGCAGGTTGCGACAGCCCTCCCGCTGATTGTGACACTATTAGTGTCATGGTCAAGGGCGAGGGTGGTGAAGAGGTGGCTGAGAGCGGTGTGGTCTCCCTCACGGAGCTGGCGACGCGGCTCGACCTCTCGGTCCGCACGATCCGCTTCTACCAGTCGCGCGGGCTCATCCCGCCGCCCATCCGGCGCGGCCGTTCCGGCTACTACGACGACGGCCACATCGCCCGTCTCGAGCTGATCCAGGAGCTGCAGAGGCACGGCCTCACCCTCGGCGCGATCGAGCGCTTCGTGGCCAACATCCCCCACGACGCCTCCCCCGACGAGATCGCGCTGGCGCGCACGATGGCGGCCCCGCCGCAGTCCGACGACCCGGTCGAGCTGACCAAGGCCGAGCTCGACGCCCGCAGCGGTCGCGCCCTCTCGCCCGAGGACCTCGCCACGCTCAACGCCCTCGGTGTCGTACGCCGGCGCGGGTCGGCGTACCTCGTCTTCGAGGCGCAGCTCTCCAGCGGCCTGCGCCTGCTCGACCTCGGCTTCCCCCGCGAGGTCGCCCTCGCGTCGGCCGCGATCTACCAGGAGCACGGCGAGCAGATGGCCAAGGAGCTCTGGGACGTCATCAACGACCAGCTCGCTCCGAGGTACGACGACGCCGCGCACCTGCGCGAGATCATGCTGCGGCTCCGGCCGCTGTCGGTCGGTGGCCTGGTGACGGCGTACGAGTCGGCCATCGCCCGTACGGCGCCGCCCTACCGCGGCCGCCGCAAGGACTCCTGACTCCGGCGGAGCTCAGCCCACCTCGGGCTGCACGGCGACCCCGGCCTCGATCAGGGAGTCGACGTCGGCGATGCCCCACGCGGCGAGCGCCTCACGGGTGTGCGCGCCCGGGCCCGCCGCCGGCGGCATCGAGAGCGTGGCCTGGGTGCGCGAGAAGCGCGGAGCGGGCGCCGGCTGCAGCATGCCCTCGTGCTCGACGAAGATCCCGCGCGCCTTGATGTGCGGGTGCTCGGCCGCCTCGGAGAGCTTGAGGATCGGCGCCACGCAGGCGTCGGTGCCGTCGAAGATCGCGCACCACTCGTCGCGGGTCCTGGTCTTGAAGGTGTCGGTCAGCAGGGTGCGCAGCTGCGCCGCCTGCGCCGGGTCGAAGCGGCCGAAGATGTCGGGAGCCTGGTCCTTGATGCCGAGCAGGTCGACCAGGATGTCGTAGAACTGCGGCTCGAGGGCGCCCACCGACATGTGCTCGCCGTCAGCGGTCTCGTAGATGTCGTAGAACGGCGTACCGCCGTCGAGCAGGTTGCTCGCCCGCTCCTCCTTGTGGCCGCCGCCGGCGAGGAACGCCGAGGTCATGGCGTTGAGGTTGGCGGTGCCGTCGACGATCGCGGCGTCGATCACCTGGCCCTTGCCGGACACCTTGGATTCGAGCAGGGCGGCGAGGATGCCGATGACGAGGTACGTCGACCCGCCGCCGAAGTCACCGATCAGGTTCCCCGCGAACTGCGGCTTCTCCTTGACCTGGCCCAGGCCGTGCAACGTGCCGGTGATGGCGATGTAGTTCATGTCGTGGCCGGCGGCCTGCGCCCACGGGCCGTCCTGGCCCCAGCCGGTCATCCGTGCGTAGACCAGCTTCGGGTTGCGCGCCTGGCACTCCTCCGGGCCGAGGCCGAGGCGCTCGGTGACGCCGGGGCGCATGCCCTCGACGAGGACGTCGGCCTGGGCGACCAGGTCGAGGACGGTCTCGACGGCCTTCGGGTCCTTCAGGTTGAGCGCGACGCTCGGGCGTCCCCGGTTGAGCAGGTCGTTCGAGCCGCCGGACAGCTGCTGGCCACCGGGACGCTCCACCCGGATCACGTCGGCACCGAGGTCCGCCAGGATCATGCAGGCGTGCGGGCTGGGCCCGATGCCGGCGATCTCGACGACCTTGACGCCCGCGAGCGGGCCCGTTCCCTGACCGAGCTGGTAAGTCATGGCCCGATCATGACACAACCGTGACAGTGATGGTGTCAGGGTCAGGAACCCGGCTTCACCAGGTGGTTCAGCTCGAAGTGCATCGGGTCGGTGTAGCGCCAGGTGCCGCCCCAGGTGAAGCCCCAGCGCTGGAAGGTCTGGATGACGCCCGGGTCCATGTGGCCGACGGTGCCGCGGGCGTTGTCGGCAGGGTCGATGTCGAAGGCGAGGCCGAACGCGTGGTTCGACAGCGTCGTCGTACCGGCGATGAAGCGGGGGACGAAGCATCCCGCGTAGTTGGTGATCTTGTCCGCCAGGCCGCGGGCCTGGATCTCGCGGAGGGCGGCGTACAGCTGCGGGAAGATGTACTTGTTGCAGGTCATCGGGCCGATGATCGGCATGGTCCGGGTCTCGATGTGGGAGGCCACCCAGGCCGAGCTCGGCACCACGCGGCCGCCGCCGACGGCGGTGTAGCGGTAGAGGCCAACCGCCTGGGAGAAGGCACCGACGAACTGGACGTTCTGGACCGCCTTGGGGTCGATGCCGTTCTGGGCGACCGCGTCGAGCGCGGTGATCGAGAGGCTCTTGTCGATCTTCTCGATCTGCTTGCGGACGTCGTCTGGCGAGGCGAAGCCGGTGTTGATCAGCAGCGCGTTGTCCTCGGGGATGCCGAGGTCGTCGCCCCACTTGGTGTTGACCATGACGTCGATACCCTCGACCGTCGACGGCGACCAGGCACCGAGGTGGATCTTCTGCGACTGGTCACCGGAGCCGACGGCTACGTACCCGTCCTTGTCCAGCGGCAGCGTGCCCTGCAGACGCTGGACGACGGCCATCTCACCGCCGGCGATCCGGTTCCACTGCTCCTGCCAGCCGGCGCTCTTGGCACCGGTGAAGTCGCGGTAACGGGCGGGGTCGACGGCGGCGACGTTGTAGAGCTGGTTCTCCAGCGAGAACTGCTTGATCGAGAGCGGGACCGAAACCTGGACGCCCTTGACCGCGCCCTTGCCCTTGCCGATGCGGATCGCGTCGATCTTCTTCAGGACGTCGGCGGGGAGGGTCTTGTCGGAGACGACCAGCAGGTCGTCACCGGGCAGCTTGCCGTCCCACTTGCCGGGCGCGCCGATGGCGTGGCTGGGATCTGCGGCGTGCGCGATCGGCTGGGTGCTGGGCGCGGCGCTCGGATGCTTGGCCGGTCCCGATCCACCACAGCCGGAGAGCAGGGCAGCACCCAGCAGGCCGCTGGCACCGAGCGCCAGGGCACGCTGTCGCAGACCTCGCCGCGCGTGGATCATGTGCTTCCCTCCGGGCTGAAGGGTAGTCAACTCAGCCCAGGATCCGCGCCGCTACCCACGCGATCTCATCAGCGACGTCGGCGGGCTCGCCCCCGGGCTGCATCACGTGGCTGAGGACCAGTCGCACGACGAGGTCGATGCACACGGAGATCTCGCGCTCGCTCAGCTGGTGGTCGTACGCCGAGATGCGGGCCCGCAGCACCGCGCTGGCGCCCTCCAGCAGCGAGGCGCTGTTGGTGGTCAGCAGCGGGAGCAGCTCGGTGTCGGCACCGTGGTTGGC
The DNA here is from genome assembly GCF_054782655.1 of Nocardioides montaniterrae. Classification (NCBI taxonomy): domain Bacteria; kingdom Bacillati; phylum Actinomycetota; class Actinomycetes; order Propionibacteriales; family Nocardioidaceae; genus Nocardioides; species Nocardioides montaniterrae. Next base: position 132,955 of record NZ_BAAGSB010000004.1, read on the forward strand.
CGACACGACGGCGTGCAGCAGCGCGTTGTCGGTGGCGTACTTGAGCACCCGTCGGCACGAGGCACGGATGGCCTCCTCGAGGTCGTCGGGGAACTCGTCGAAGGACTGGTTCACCCCGGCCAGGAAGAACTCCAGCTCGCGCAGGACGATCGCCTCCGCGAGGTCGTTCTTGGTGCCGACCTCGTTGTAGACGGTCTGCCGGCTGACGCCGACCTCGTCGGCCAGCCGGGCCATGGTGACCCGGCCCCAGCCCTCGTCGGTGAGCACCTGCACCGCCGCGGCGCACAGCCGGTCGCGCAGCGGCGCGACGGCGTACGACGAAGCGGTGGCCAGTGTCATGTCAGTCGGCCAGCGTCAGCGCGAGGACCGGGCACGCCTGGACGGCGGCGTACACGTGGGCGCGCTCGGCCTCGGTCGGGCTGTCGTTGAGGATCACGACCTGGTCGGTGTCCTCGTCGACCTCGAAGAAGTCGTTGGCCATGGACTCGCACATGCCGAGCCCCTCGCACTTGTCCAGGTCGGCGGTGATCTTCACGTGCTCAGGCCTCAATCTTGTCGGGGTCGAAGGGGACGAAGTCGATCTTCTCGCGGACGCCGCAGTCGGGGCAGAACCAGTCCTCCGGGATGTCCGCCCACGCGGTCCCCGCCGGGAAGCCCTGGTGCTCGTCGCCGGCGGCGACATCGTAGGTGTAGCCGCAACCCGGGCAGCGGGCTGCGAGGATCTCGCCCGACTGGTCCTGGATGAACATGTCCTCGTGCTGCTGGTGGACCTCCGGCGGCGGGAACTTGGCGAGGTACTTCGCCTCCTTGCCCGGCTTGATGTTCGCCAGCGTGATGTCGCCGTCGAGGTGGGCGACGACGCGCGGGTCCATCACCTTGCGCCACAGCGGCGGGAACAGCGCGAGGGTCAGCATGCCGGCGTACCCGGTGGGCAGGGCCGGCGACTCCTTGAAGTCACGCAGGGCCTGGTAGCGACGGGTCGGGTTGGCGTGGTGGTCGCTGTGGCGCTGCAGGTGGTAGAGGAAGATGTTGGTGACGATGTTGTTGCTGTTCCAGCTGTGCATCGGCAGCACGCGCTCGTAGCGCAGCTTGGGACCGACCTTCTGGCGCTTGAGGCCGTAGTGCTCGAGGTAGTTGATGATCTCGAGCAGGGAGAAGCCGAAGATGATCGTGATCGGGAAGTACGGCGCGACGTCCCAGCCGAACAGCGCGACCAGACCGGCGTAGAAGACGATCGACATCACCCAGGCGTTGAGGACGTCGTTGCTGACGTGGAACGGGTGCGTGCCCTTGCGCTTGAAGCGCTTGGCCTCGACCTCCCACGAGCTCTTCAGCGAGCCGAAGACGGTGCGCGGCCAGAACTGGTAGATGTTCTCGCCCAGCCGGGAGGAGGCCGGGTCCTCGGGGGTCGCGACCCGGACGTGGTGGCCCCGGTTGTGCTCGATGTAGAAGTGGCCGTAGAAGGTCGGCGCCAGCGTGATCTTGGCGAGCCAGCGCTCGACGGACTCGCGCTTGTGGCCGAGCTCGTGGGCGGTGTTGATGCCGACGCCGACGACACCGGCGATCGAGAGCGCCCACAGCGCCTTGTGCCACCACGGCAGGTCGAGGTGCGGGGCCATCAGGTTGGTGCTGAGGTGCACACGGCCCCAGTCGCCCAGGCCGACGTGGGAGACGATCCACTCGACCGGGTTGACGCCATCGATGATCGCGTAGCCGGCGACCACGATGAAGAACATCAGCGGGATGTAGGCGAAGACGACGTAGCGGTAGTACTTGTCGTTCTCCAGCGCCTCGATGACCTCGTCCGGCGGGTTGCTGTTGTCGAACCCGAGCATCAGGTCGAGCAGCGGGATGAAGAAGTTGATCAGGAACGGGGCGACGAGGGTGAAGCCCCACCAGCCCCCGCTCGCGACGTACGCCACCGCGAAGAGGATGCCGAAGCCGGGGACCATCAGGCCCCAGAGCCAGAGGTAGCGCTTCTTGTCCTTCCAGGTCACCGTGCTGCCGTCAGGAACCGTGCTGCCGAATGCTGCCGTGCTCATGTCATCTGCCCTTCGTTGCGCCGATTGACAGAACGCTAGGAGTTGTAAAGCCGTTTGACAAGAGTTTGGCGAATGTAAAGTGCGACAAGGTGTCGCGATCAGCCGAGCGCGCGCTCGATGTCCTCGGTGAGCTGCTCGGGCTTGGTGGTCGGGGCGTAGCGGTCGATGACCTGGCCGTCCTTGCCGATCAGGAACTTGGTGAAGTTCCACTTGATCGCGCCGCCGAGCAGGCCGCCCTGCTCCTTCTTGAGCCACTGGTAGACCGGGTGCGCGCCCTTGCCGTTGACCTCGACCTTGGTCGTCATCGGGAAGCTGACGCCGTAGCTGGTGCTGCAGAACGTCGCGATCTCGGCGTCGTCGCCAGGCTCCTGGTGGGCGAACTGGTCGCAGGGGAACCCGATCACGGTGAACCCCTGGTCGGCGTACGTCTCCTGGAGCTTCTGCAGGCCCTCGTACTGCGGGGTGAACCCGCACTTCGACGCCGTGTTCACCACCAGGACGACCTTGCCGTCGTACGCCGAGAGGTCGATGTCGGTGCCGTCGATCGCGGTCGCCGTGAAGTCGTGGAGAGAGGTCATGCCTCCGAGTCTTGCACCAGCTCTCGCAGGCGTCGCCGGATCGAGAAGGCGACCACCACGACGAGGAAGACGTCGATGGCCGCCGTGATGACGACGAGGGCGGGCGCTTCGTCCCAGAGGCCGACCGGTCCCTGGGCGACCAGCGGGACGTTGACGAAGAACGCGATGAGCAGGATTGCGAGCTTCGGCATGACGGTCAGTACCGGGCGACGAGGCGGAGCACGCCGACGGCGATCAGCGCCTGGCCGACGTGGTAGGTGACCATGATCGCCGGGCGCGCGGCGCGCCCCAGCGGCCGGACGAACTTGTTGATCGACAGGATCGAGTCGCTGGCCACGAAGATGCTCGCGCCGATCGCGATCCACCAGTCGGCGGTCAGCCAGGCGGCCAGGGTCATGGCGGTGATCACCGACATGTACGCCGCCACCGGCACCGCCAGCGCGATCCCGCCCTGCTTGAAGGTGGCCGGCAGCACGCCGTTGCCGACGCTCAGCGCGAGGGCGATGACGCCCATGCCACCCCAGACCCAGTAGCCCCCGAGGACCTCGAGTGTGCCGGGCAGCGCGACGAAGCAGACGACGTACGCCAGGTGGCCGACCAGGAACGCCGCCAGACCCGCCTTGAAGCGGCTCTCCACGGTGTCGTCGAGGAGCGCGATGTCACCGAGCAAGCCGAGCAGCAGGGCGATGACGAGCCACACGCCGGCTCGGTGGTCGAGCGCGCCGGCCGCGATCACCGTGATCGTCATCAGGGCCAGCGTCGCCGGCTTGAGCCAGGTCTCGAGGTCCTTGCGCTCCTTCACGACGGACACCCAGTCCGCGATCGCCACGACGCCGGTCAGTACGGCGAGCACGCCGGTGAGGAGGTCTGCTGACACCCCGGCAGGGTCGCACACCTGGTCATCTGGTGGCTCCAGATCCACACGATGTCTAGGGACGTCGGTGAGACTCAGAGCCTCACCCGGAGACGCGAGCCCGAGCGGCCTCGACGGCGGCAACGATCTCCTCGCCCTGCCGCCGGGACGAGCCGATCCAGGCGGGAGTCACCCAGTCCCGGGGAGAGCCGTCGTCGACGGCGACACCGAGCAGGGTGCGGCGTACGGACCGGATGTCGCTCAGTGGAATGACCCTGCGCCTACGGCCGAGAGCGTCCGCGACCAAGGCATCGGCGGTGAGCTCGAGCCGACCGGTCCACACACCGACGGTCCCCCACAGGACGACCAGGAAAAGTGCCACGTGGAAGACCCGCGTACCGACGGATGCTCCCTCGTCGTCGACGTACGTCGCTATCAGGATGATCGTCACCGCAGCAAGGACGACAGTGTCGAGCACCCGGCCCCGCCTCGACGCGGTCCAGCGCTGGACGACAGGCGGGGCACTCTCCACCCCGGCAGGCTCGCACATCCCTCCAAGGCCGGACAGGGTGCTACCCACTCCTCGGATCTCAAACGTCTTGAACCTCTCGGAGCACACGCGTTCACTGAATGACGTGGCCAGCACGATCACCTGGGAACGAGTCCGATCGGCCGGGAGCAAGCTGACGACGCCGCTGCACCCGGACGACTACCTCCGCCTGCTCAACCCGCTGTGGAGCTCACGCGAGCTCCGCGGCCGGATCGAGCGCGTCGTCCAGGAGACCGACGACGCGGCGACGATCGTGATCCGACCAGGCTGGGGCTGGCGCTACGACCACCGTCCCGGTCAGTACGTCGGCATCGGGATCCCGGTCAACGGCCGGTTCCAGTGGCGCTCCTACTCCGTCAGCTCGCCGCCGGAGCGATGCGGCGGCACCATCTCGATCACCGTCCGGGCGATGCCGGAGGGCCTGCTCTCCAGCCACCTGGTCAACGGCGTCGAGCCGAACACGATCGTCCGGCTGGCGCTGCCCGACGGCGACTTCGTGCTGCCCGATCCGCCTCCGGCGCGGATGCTCTTCCTGGTCGGCGGCAGCGGCGTGACCCCGGTGATGGCGATGCTGCGCACCCTGGACCGCCGCGGGACCATGCCCGACATCGTCATGCACTACTCCTCGCCGACCGAGGACCGGATGATCTTCCGCGAGGAGCTGCAGGGGCTGGCCGACAAGCACGAGGGACTGGTGCTGCACCGGCTCCACACCGACGTCGACGGGATGCTCGACCTCGCGGATCTCGACCGGATCTGCCCCGACTGGCGCGACCGTGAGACCTACGCCTGCGGCCCCGCCCCGATGCTCGACGCGATCACCGCGCACTTCCGCCAGCACGACGCGGAGGACCGCCTCCACCTCGAGCGGTTCTCCCTCGAGCTCGGCGGCGACGGGGGTGAGGGCGGCACCATCACCTTCCGCAACTCCGGCAGGACCATCGACGCCGACGGCGCAACCACGGTCCTCGAGGCAGGCGAGCAGGCCGGCGTCGGCATGCCGTACGGCTGCCGGATGGGCATCTGCCACACCTGCACGCTGACGCTCGTCGAGGGCAAGGTGCGCGACCTGCGCAACGGCGACGAGTACGCCGGCACGAACGAACCCGTCCAGACGTGCGTCACCGCAGCCGTCGGCGACTGCACGCTCGACATATAGAAGGGAACGCAATGGCCATCTCCGACGTCAAGGAATACGCCCACCTCACCGAGGAGGAGGTGGACCAGCTCGGCCGCGAGCTCGACGCGATCAGGGCCGAGGTGGAGGAGTCACGCGGTGACGCGGACGCGGCGTACATCAACCGGATGATCAAGGTGCAGCGCGGCCTCGCGACCGCCGGCCGGGTGGCGTTGCTCGCCGGCACGCAGCTGCGGCGTACGCGAAAGCCGGCGTGGGTGATCGGGACCGGCTGCCTCGCGGTGGCCAAGATCCTGGAGAACATGGAGATCGGCCACAACGTGATGCACGGCCAGTGGGACTGGATGAACGACCCCGAGATCCACTCCTCCAACTGGGAGTGGGACACCGCGCAGCCGGCCGAGCAGTGGAAGCACAGCCACAACTACATCCACCACCAGTTCACCAACGTGCTCGGCTACGACAACGACATCGGCTACGGCATCCTGCGGATGGCCCGGGAGCAGAAGTGGCACCCGGCCAACGTCGGGCAGCCGATCTACAACGCGCTGCTGGCTGCGCTGTTCCAGTGGGGCGTGGCGCTGCACGACCTCGACATCGAGCGCATCCGCAAGGGCGAGAAGGACCCGCGCGAGATGAAGCGCCAGCTCAAGCAGATCGTCCGCAAGGGCCGCAACCAGGCGCTCAAGGACTACGTCGTCTACCCGGCGCTCTCCGGTCCGCAGTGGCGTACGACGATGACGGCCGACGCCACGGCCAACCTGATCCGCAACCTCTGGTCCTACGTCATCATCTTCTGCGGTCACTTCCCCGACGGCGCGGTGCACTTCACCGAGGAGGAGATCGAGGACGAGACCCGATCGGAGTGGTACCTGCGCCAGATCCTCGGCGCCGCCAACTTCAACGGCGGACCGCTGCTCCACGTCCTGTCCGGCAACCTCGGGTTCCAGATCGAGCACCACCTCTACCCCGACCTCCCGAGCAACAGGTACGCCGAGATCGCCGTCAAGGTGCGCGCACTCTGCGACAAGTACGCGATCCCGTACACGACCGGGCCGCTCTACCGGCAGTACGGCCAGGCGCTGCGCACCATCATGAAGCTCTCGCTGCCGAACTCCTGGACCAGCAGCGACGAGGTCGAGCCTCCGGGCCCGACCCGCGAGCGGCGCCGGCGTACCGACGACGAGCGGCCCGCCCGACGCAGCGAGCTCGGCGGCTGGTCGCGATCGGGGGCGGGAGCACGCGGATGAGGTTCCCGGACGGCATGACCGGGCCGTTCGCGTGGAAGGAGGACGCCCGTCCTCCGCTCGCGGAGCTGGCGATGCGCCGCGTCACGCAGTGCGCGCTGAGCCGCATCTGCGGGGTCTGTGCCGAGCCGCTGGGCCGGCCCGTGGTCTTCGTGGGTACGCCGACCGAGGTCGGTCGCAACGCCTTCCACGCCCCGCCGCTGCACGAGGAGTGCGCACGCGGCCTGCTGCGCCTCTCCGGCGCCGATCCCGACTGGCAGCTGGTCGCGACCTCCGGCTTCGACCTGCTGCGACCCGCGCGCGAGGACTCCGATCGGCGGATCAGGTTCCAGCCGAACTCGCTGCTCGCGCGCTAGCCACGGTCGACGTACGACAAAGGCCCCGGTCGTCACGACCGGGGCCTTCGTACGACGTTCACTGCCCGAGCGTCGGGTCCTGCTCGCGGACGACGGTCGCGTCTCCCGCGGCCGGTTCGAACGGGGCTGCCTCGCCCTGGACCTGGCCAGCGGCCTGGCCAGCGGTCTGGTCGGTGGTCTGGCCCATGCCCTCCTGGGGAGCCTGACCCTGCGGGACCTCCGGAGCGGCGGGCGCCTCCGGGGCTGCCGGCGCCTGCGGGACCGCCTCGCCCGTGCCCTCCTGCGGTGCCTGACCCTGCGGGACCTGACCCTGCTGGGCCTCGGGAGCCTGCTGCGGGGCGGCGGACTGCTCAGGCGCCTGGGCCGGCTCGTCGGCCTGGACCCCGAGCTGCTGCTCGAGCATGCCCTCGCCCTGCTGGATCTGGTCGGTGAACTTGCCACCGGTCTTCTGGTCGACGGCCTCGGCAGCCTTGTCGAACGCTGCATCAGCCTGCTGCGAGTGGCCCGAGAGCAGGTCCTTCGCCTTGTCCAAGAAGCTCATGACGATTTCCTTCCGAGTAAGGCGCCATCGTCAGGCGCGCGTACCACGAGCCAATCCGCTCATCGGCGACCGCGCAAGGGGCAACCGGAAAACCACAGTCGCCTCTCAGCCCCGCGCCCCGACGTACGACGAAGGCCCCGGTCAACTGACCGGGGCCTTCATCTCACTGTGCGCGCGGGGAGAGTTGAACTCCCACGTCCTTTCGGACACACGGACCTGAACCGTGCGCGTCTGCCTATTCCGCCACGCGCGCTCAAAGCCCGGTAAGACTATCTGACGGGCTTGACGCCGCCCAAACCGAGGGGACCCGAACCGCACGTGCCGCGCCGCCCGGGGGGAGCATTCCGGGTTCGTGCACACCCCCACCGATACGATCGACGGCACCGACCTGTGCGCGCACACGCGCACCGGCCACCAGCCACGACATCAGGAGAGGAGGCCCGCGTGGGCGGACTGCAGCGCTTCGAGGAACGACTCGAGCGGGCGATCTCCGGTGTCTTCGCGCGGACTTTCCGCTCCGCCGTGCAGCCGGTCGAGATCGCGGCCGCGCTCCAGCGCGAGGTCGACAACAAGGCGCAGGTGCTCTCCCGGCAGCGCCGGCTGGTCCCCAACACCTTCCAGGTCGACCTGTCCCCGGGCGACCTCGAGCGGATGGCGCCGTACGTCGGTTCGCTGACCGATGAGCTGATCGAGCAGCTGCAGGAGCATGCCGAGGCCCAGGGCTACGTCTTCCCCGGCCCGATCAGGATCGCCTTCGTGCCCGACGAGGACCTCGGCACCGGCCGCTTCACCGTGCTCAGCAAGGCGGAGGCATCGGTGACCGCGAGCAACGTGCGCAACGACCGGCCCGCCCGTGCGGTGATCGAGGTCAACGGCACGGAGCAGCCGCTCGTGGCGCCCGGTCTCGTGGTCGGCCGCGGCAGCGACGCCGACATCCGGATCAACGACCCCGGCGTCAGCCGGCGGCACGCGCAGTTCCTGATCACCACCGCTGCGAACGGCGCTCCCGAGATCGAGGTGCACGACATGGGATCCACCAACGGCATCCGGGTCGACGGGCAGAAGGTCGCCCGCGCCCGACTGCGCGAGGGCTCTCGCGTCCAGGTCGGCCACACCTCGATGGTCCTCCGACTCCGACCCGAGGCTGGCGCCGATGTCTGAGCTCACCCTGTTCCTGGTCCGGATCGCCTACCTCGCGATCCTGTGGATCTTCGTCCTCTCCGCCATCTCGGTGATCCGCTCCGACATGTTCGGCGCGCGCGTCCCGTCCCAGGCGGCAGCGGCGGGCCGCGCCCCCAAGGCGGCCAAGCAGAAGCCGGCCAAGAAGCGCGGCAACCCCACGCACGTCACCGTCGTGCAGGGCGCCAACACCGGCATCAGCGCCGACCTGGCCTCCGCGCCGGTGCTGATCGGCCGCGGCAACGACGCGGCGATCCGCCTCGACGACGACTACGTCTCCACGCGGCACGCGCGGATCGTCTCCTCCGGTGACCAGTGGTACGTCGAGGACCTCGGCTCCACGAACGGCACGTACCTCGGCAGCCAGCGGATCACCCAGGCCATGCCGATCGGCCTCGGGTCCCAGGTCCGCATCGGCAAGACGATCCTCGAGCTGAGGAAGTAGCCGATGACCGACGCCGAGGACACCCCGGTCGACCCGACCGTCGAGACCCGGCTCCCCGACCCGGTGGCCGAGGATGCCGCGGACGCGGCGGCGGCCCAGGACGAGCAGCCGGAGGGCGGCGTACCTCCCGTTCTCGAGCTGCGCTTCCACGCGGTCTCCGACGTCGGTCGCGTCCGCAAGGACAACCAGGACTCCGGGTACGCCGGGCCGTGGCTGCTCGCGGTCTGTGACGGTGTGGGCGGTGCCGCGCGCGGCGACATCGCCTCGAGCACGGCGATCAGCGAGCTGCGGCACATCGACGTCGCCCCCGACACCGTCGAGACCGGTGACCTGACGGTCCGCGTCGCGGACGGGCTGCACCTCGCGCACGACGCGATCGGCCACCAGGTCGACCTCGACCCCGCCCTCAACGGCACCAGCACGACCGCGGTCATCGCGCTGTTCGACGGCACGACGTTCGGCTTCGGCCACATCGGCGACTCGAGGGCGTACCTGCTGCGCGAGGGCAAGCTGCAGCAGCTGACCACCGACCACACCTTCGTGCAGAGCCTCATCGACGAGGGCCGGATCACCGAGGAGGAGGCGCGGGTCCACCCGCACCGCAACCTGATCCTCAAGGCGCTCGACGGCCTGCACGACGTCGACCCGGACCTGTTCCGGGTAGAGGCCGAGGCGGGCGACCGGCTCTTCCTCTGCAGCGACGGCGCCTGCGGCGTGCTCGACAACGCACGCATCGCCGAGCTGTTGGCCGATGGCACCCCCGAGTTCGCAGCGATCGAGCTGGTGCGCGCCAGCCTCGACGCCGGCAGCTCCGACAACGTCACCTGCGTCGTCGCCGACGTGGTCCCGGCAGCCTCGACCACCGGCTCGACCACGGACAGCACCGAGCCCCAGGTCGTCGGCGCGGCCGCCGAGCTGCGCCGCAAGCTGCCGCGCGGTCGCTTCCGCGGGCATCGCTCGGGCGACACCGGCGAGCTCGAGCCGGTCGACGCCGAGCTTGCGCCGCTGCCCGAGGAGGCGCCCCACGCGATCCGGGCCGATCCTCCGTTCGACCCCGAGGCCTACCGCTACGCCCCGCGCGCGCCGCGCCGCTTCAACTGGACGCGGCGGGTGATGGTCGCCCTGATCGGCCTGGGCCTGCTGTGGACCGCCGGCGCCTCGGCGTACTGGTGGACCCAGCAGCAGTACTACGTCGCCGACCACAACGGCCATGTCGCGATCTTCCGCGGCGTCGAGGGCCTGGGGCTCTCCGAGGTCTACCAGGACAGCAGCCTCTCGCTGGCCGACCTGCCGCCCGAGGCCCAGTCCGACGTCAAGGACGGCAAGTCCGCCGACGGCCTGGCCTCCGCGCGCGCCATCGTCGAGCACCTCGGCAAGCTGGGGGTCGGCTGATGGCGGGCTCACCACTGATGGGCTTCGTCCACCGCCAACGCCGCGGCGCCGAGCTCTTCCTGCTGATCATCGCGCTCGTCGCCGGCATCGGCGCGTACGTCGCCGTCGGCCTCGGCGTGAACGGCCAGGTCCCGGCCAACCTGATCGCCTACGGCGGCTGGCTGACCGCGCTGATCGTCGCCGCGCACGTCACGGTCCGCCTCGTGGCGCCGTACGCCGATCCGGTGCTGCTGCCCGTGGTCGCGGCCCTCAACGGCCTCGGCCTGGCCCTCATCCACCGCATCGACCTGGCCATCGACACCAGCAACGCCAGCAAGCAGCTGATGTGGATGACGCTCGGCGTCGGGCTGTTCGTGGCGACCCTCTACTTCGTCAGCGACCACCGCGTGCTCGGCCGCTACACCTACACCTTCGGGCTGGCCGCGATCGTGCTGCTGATCCTGCCGATGCTCCCGGTGATCGGCAAGGAGGTGAACGGCGCGCGCATCTGGATCGGCGTCGGCGGCTTCACCCTGCAGCCCGGTGAGATCGCGAAGGTGCTGCTGGTCATGGCCTTCGCCGGCTACCTCGTCGGCCACCGCGACGCCCTCGCCCTGGCCGGTCGCCGGGTGCTGCGCATCGACCTGCCGCGGGGCCGCGACCTCGGGCCGATCCTGGCGATGTGGGCCGTCAGCATGTGCATCCTGGTGCTGCAGAAGGACCTCGGCTCCAGCCTGCTGTTCTTCGGCATCTTCCTGGTCATGCTGTACGTCGCCACCGAGCGCTCGGGCTGGCTCGTGGTCGGTGGTGCGATGTTCCTGGCCGGCGCGCTGGCGGCGTACAAGCTGGTCGGTCACGTCACCGAGCGCGTCGACATCTGGCTGCACCCGTTCCAGGACGCCAGCGGCAGCGGCTACCAGCTCGTCCAGAGCATCTACTCCTTCTCCTGGGGCGGCCTGATCGGACGCGGCCTGGGCCAGGGGATGCTCACCCTCGGCAGCGGTGACAACCTGCACCTGCGGGTGCCCGAGGAGCACAACGACTTCATCATGGCGCTGGTCGGCGAGGAGCTCGGCCTGACCGCCGTCATCGCCATCCTGCTGCTCTACGGCATCATCGTCGAGCGGGCGCTGCGTGCCGCCCTGATCGCCCGCGACGGCTTCGGCAAGCTCGTCGCCGCCGGCCTCGGCTCGGTCCTCGCCATCCAGGTCTTCGTCGTCATCGGCGGCGTCACCCGGCTGATCCCGCTGACCGGCCTGACCACCCCGTTCCTGTCGTACGGCGGCTCCTCGCTGATCGCCAACTGGGTGATCGTCGCGATCCTCCTGCGCATCTCCGACCAGGCCAGGCGCCCGCTCCCCAACCTCGACGAGGCCGAGAGCGACCCCGACATGGAGATGACCCAGATGGTGAAGGTGGTCGACGCATGAACAAGCCGATCCGCTCCGTCTCGATCTTCTGCATGGTGCTGTTCCTGGCGCTGATGCTCAACGTGACCTACCTGCAGTTCGTCAAGGCCGACGACTACAACAGCAAGGCGGGCAACACCCGGGAGGCCGAGCAGGCCTACAGCCGCGAACGCGGCCTGATCCTGGCCGGCAAGCAGCCGATCGCGCGCAGCAAGGCCAGCGACGACCGGTTCAAGTACCTCCGCGTCTACCCGAAGGGCCCGGTCTTCGCCCCGATCACCGGCTACCTCCAGCTCGGCGTGCAGACCGGCCTGGAGCACACCCAGAACGACGTGCTCTCCGGCCAGGACCCGCGCCTGTTCGTGCACCGGCTGGTCGACATGCTGCAGGGCGACACCAACCAGGGCGGCAACGTCATCACCACGATCGACCCCGCGGCGCAGCAGGCGGCGTACGACTCCCTGCTCCGCACGATCGGCCCCCACGGCGAAGGCTCCGTGGTCGCCATCCAGCCCCGCACGGGCAAGATCCTGGCGATGGTCTCGCTCCCGTCCTACGACCCGAACAAGCTGGCCAGCCACGACGGCACGGTGCGCACCAAGACCTACGACCGGCTCGACCACAACGGGCTCCAGCCGCTGCTCAACCGCGCGACGTACCTCCGGCTGTTCCCCGGCTCGACGTTCAAGGTGGTGACCGCCGCGGCGGCCATCGAGAACGGGCTCTACCACCTCGACGACATGGTCCCCTCGGGCTCGGGCTACCAGCTGCCCGGCACGCACGGCTCGCAGAACGTCGTCGACAACGAGGGCCGCACCGGCTGCGACGCGCAGATGATCTCCTTCGCCGTGGCGATGGAGGACTCCTGCAACACGGCGTTCGCGCGGATGGCGGTCGCCCTGGGCCCCGAGAAGATGCGCGCGCAGGCCGAGGCGTTCGGCTTCAACAGCGACTACCTGCAGGACTACAGCCCCCAGGCGCAGTCGGTCTATCCCAAGGACGTCACCGATCCGGGAGCGAGCTCGCCGCGCGAGCTCAACGACGCCGAGACCGCCCGTACCGGCTTCGGCCAGTTCGAGGTCCAGGCGACGCCGCTGCAGATGGCGATGGTCGCCGCCGCGATCGGCAACCACGGCAAGCTGATGCGCCCCTACCTCGTCGACCAGATCCAGTCGGCCGACTACCAGACCCTCGAGACCACCCAGCCCGACGAGCTGCGCCAGGCGATCTCGCCGCAGACCGCCGACGAGGTCACCCAGCTGATGATCGACACGGTCGACAGCGGTACGGCGTACCCCGCCGCGATCCCGGGCGTCCAGGTGGCCGGCAAGACCGGCACCGCACAGACCGGCACCGACAAGCCGCCGTACGCCTGGTTCACCTCGTTCGCGCCCGCCAAGGACGCCGAGGTCGCCGTCGCCGTCATGATCCAGTCCGCGCCGGGCACCGGCCGCGGCGAGATCGCCGGCGGCACCCTCGGCGGCCCGGTCGCCAAGGCCGTCATGGAAGCGGTGATGAACAAGTGAGCACCCCCGCGAGCGAGCCCCGGTACGCCGACGCGAACCGCCGCTACCGCCTCGACGAGCGCATCGCGACGGGCGGAATGGGCGTGGTCTGGAAGGCCACCGACACCCGTCTGAACCGCGTGGTCGCCGTCAAGGTGCTCAAGCACGAGTACGCCGACGACGCCACGTTCCGCACCCGCTTCGAGACCGAGGCCCGGCATGCCGCCGCGCTGCACCACCCCGGCATCGCCGGCGTCTTCGACTACAGCGCCGACGCACCCGAGGGCGGCGCGCCGTTCCTGGTCATGGAGCACGTCGACGGGCAGCCGCTGTCCATGCTGCTCTCCGCCGCCAAGGAGTCCGGCAGGGCGATGGACCCCGAGGTCGTCCGCGACCTGATGGCCCAGACCGCCGACGCGCTGGCCGTCGCCCACGCGGCCGGGATCGTGCACCGCGACGTCAAGCCCGCCAACCTGCTGATCACCCCCGACCGCCAGGTCAAGGTCACCGACTTCGGCATCGCCCGCGCCGGCGACGCCACCGCGATCACGCGCACCGGCGCGGTGATGGGCACCCCCCAGTACCTCTCGCCCGAGCAGGCCCGGGGCAACCCGTCCTCGCCGGCCTCCGACGTCTACTCGCTCGGCTGCGTCGCGTTCGAGTGCCTGGCCAACAAGCGCCCCTTCGAGGCCGACACCCCCGTCGCCACCCTGCTCGCCCACATCCAGCAGCCGGTCCCGCAGCTGCCGCCCGCCATCCCCGGCGACATCGCCCGCGTCGTCACCCGCGCCCTGGCCAAGGAGCCGGCCGACCGGTTCGCCGACGGCGCCGCGTTCGCCGCAGCCCTGCGCAACCCCTCGGGCGTCAAGGCCGCGCCCGTGGTCGCGCCGGTCCCGGTGCCGGCAGCCGACACCGGGCCGGCCACCGCCGTGCTCCCGGCCACTGCCGTCACCCCGACGCCTGCTCCGCCGATGGAGCGGCTCGACGCCGCTGCGGCGTACGCCGGCGACGAGCGTCGTGGCGGCAGCCCCTGGCCGGCCGTCGGTCTGGTCCTGGTCCTCGTCGTGATCGCCCTGCTCATCGCGTGGCTGCTGCTGCGCGGTGGCGGCGACAACACCCCGACGACGTACACCAGCAGCCCGCCGGCCAGGACCCACCACACGAAGCCGACGGCGCCGAGCTCCTCGGCGGCCACCACGGTCACGGTCGACCCGAACGCCTACATCGGCCGCGACTTCCACGACGTGTACGACGACCTGACCGGGCTGGGCCTGGACGTGACCCTCGACCAGGTCGACAACGACGGGACCCACACGGCCGACCTGGTCTCCGGGGTCAACCCCTCCGGGAAGGTCCCCGTGGGCTCCCTGGTCACGGTCCAGTACTACGGCCCCGCCCCCGCGACCTCCTCGGCCGCGCCGACCACCTCCGCCCCACCGACGACCAGCGCTGCTCCCACGAGCTCCGCGCCCCCGTCGAGCTCCTCGCCGGCCGCGGGCGGCAACCCCCTCACACCCCTCACCGGAGGCACGCCCTGATGAGCACGGGACGCATCGACTCGGGCGGTGGCGGCGGTCAGCGTGCGCTGATCGGCGACCGGTACGAGCTCGGCGAGCTCCTCGGCCGCGGTGGCATGGCCGAGGTCCGCAAGGGCACCGACTCGCGGCTCGGCCGCGTGGTCGCGGTCAAGCGCCTGCGCACCGACCTGGCCAGCGACGCCACGTTCCAGGCCCGGTTCCGCCGCGAGGCGCAGTCCTCGGCCTCGTTGAACCACCCCGCGATCGTCGCGGTCTACGACACGGGCGAGGAGCCCACGACCGACGGCGCGCTGCAGCCCTACATCGTCATGGAGTTCGTCGCGGGCCGCACCCTGCGCGACATCCTGCGCGAGGGCCGCAAGATCCTTCCCGAGCGGGCCCTGGAGATCACCTCCGGCGTGCTCTCGGCGCTCGACTACAGCCACCGCGCCGGGATCATCCACCGCGACATCAAGCCCGGCAACGTCATGCTCACGCCGTCCGGCGACGTCAAGGTGATGGACTTCGGCATCGCCCGCGCGATGAGCGACGCCGCCTCCTCGATGACCCAGACCGCGGCCGTGGTCGGCACCGCCCAGTACCTCTCCCCCGAGCAGGCCCGAGGCGAGAACGTCGACTCGCGCTCCGACGTCTACTCCGCCGGCTGCCTGCTCTACGAGCTCCTCACCGGCCGGCCGCCGTTCATCGGCGACTCCCCCGTGGCGGTCGCCTACCAGCACGTCCGTGAGCCCGCCGTACCCCCGTCCCACTTCGACGCGGACCTCACGCCCGAGATCGACGCGATCGTGATGAAGTCCCTGGCCAAGCGCGTCGAGGACCGCTACCAGTCGGCCGCGGCCATGCGCACCGACATCGAGCGCTACCTCGCCGGCAGGCCCGTGCAGGCGGTCGCCCCGGTCCAGGAGCCCGGCCCGGTCCCGCTCGCCTCGACCTCCACCCGCATGACGACGGTGCCCGCCGCCGACCGGCCCAGCGAGACCTCCGTGCGCGGGGCCGCCGTACCTCCGCTCGACGGTCGCGGTGGCCGCGGCAGGCGCCGCAGCGGCAAGTGGCCGCTGCTCCTCCTGCTGCTCCTGCTGCTAGGCGTCATCCTGCTGACCGCGTTCGTGGTGTGGCCCAAGCTGTTCCCCAGCGGTCCGTCCGACTCCAAGCTGCCCTCCGTGGTGGGGATGAGCCAGGAGCAGGCCAACGAGGCGCTCGGGAACGCCGACTTCGGCAACATCGACGACTCGCTGACCGAGTGCTCGGACCGCTATCCGACGCCGTTCACGGTGACGCGCCAGCAGCCCGAGGCCGACGGCTACTACCCCGGCACCACCAGCGTCCAGCTGTGGCTCTCGCGCGGACCCTGCGAGTTCCCGATGCCCGACGTCACCACGCTGTCCTCGCGCAGGCTCGCGATCAGCACGCTGGTCGCCCAGCACGTCAGCCGCAAGAACATCACGTTCAAGCAGTGCGACTCCGACGAGCCGAAGGGCTCGGTCGTCTCCCAGACGCCGGTCCCGAACACGCCGGTCCGCACCGACGTCGCCGTCAAGCTGTGCCTGTCGCGCGGCCCGCACGGCGTGCCGAATGTCGTCGGCATGAGCGACAAGGACGCGATCCACGCCATCGTGCAGGCCGGCTTCACGGTCAAGGTCAACGACGACCCGGGCGACGCCAAGCACCCCAAGGGCACCGTCGTCGACCAGGCGCCCGACAAGGGCCACACGCTCAAGCAGGGTCAGCAGGTCTACATCTGGGTCTCGACCTATGTCCCGCCGCCGGACTCCGACGGCGACGGTCTCTCCGACCAGGTCGAGGCGCAGAAGGGCACCGATCCGCACAACCGGGACACCGACGGCGACGGGCTCGGTGACGGCCGCGAGGTCAACTCGACCCACACCAACCCGTTGGTGGCCGACACCGACGGCGACGGCTACACCGACAGCCAGGAGGTCACCGCGGGCACCGACCCGAACGACCCCGCGAGCAAGCCGACGACGCCTCCGACGCCGTAGCGACTACTTCGGAGCCAGCGGCTTCGCGTAGTGCATGTCGAAGAGCCCGGTGTACGCCGGCGCGACGACCTCCGACTCGGTCTGCATCGCCCACCCGACGGCGATCTTCGGGTTGGAGGCGTCGACGCGGAAGCCGGTCACCAACGGATCGGCGTCGATCGCGGCCTGCAGCCGGGCCGGGTCCCCGACGGCCTGGATGACGTAGGGCTGCGGGTAGGGCTGACCCTGCAGCTGGACGGCGTTGCCCTCGCACTTGATGCCCGTGGTCGAGACGACGCGTTGGCCGGCGATCGTGACAGCCGCCGCTCCCCCGGTCCACAGCGCGTTGACGACGGCCTGGATGTCCTGCTGGTGGACCACGAGCCGGTTCAGGTCGAGGCCGGGATCATCGGCCTTGCGGGCCTTCTCGAGGACGTCCTCAGGAGCGTCGGAGAGCGTGATCGAGAGACCCGGGCCGGAGCGAGCCGTCCGGCCGGCGGGGTCCTCCAGCCGGCGGATCTGGTGGCGAGCGCGGTGGACGCCCTGGCTGCCCACCTCGGACGTCAGCTGGTCGACCTCTTGGACCAGCCGCTGGCGGCGCTGGTCCAAGCGTGCGACGTCCGCCTTCTCCGCTGCGTAGACACTGGCGAGGTCCGAGTAGCGCCCCGGACGCAGGTCCGTCCCGTCACTGTCGATCGCCGAGGTGACGAACAGCGCGCCGCAGAGCAGCACGACCACCGGCGTACCGATGCGCCAGACCGCCCGGCCGCGTCTGGGGCCACCCGCCTCCGTCATACTGGCTAGGTTAGTCGCCGACCCGATCACCGCGACCGGGAACCATCGAGGAGCACCGAACGTGGCCAAGCTGCCCCGCCTGCCGAAGAGCAAGGGCCCGAACCCCTTCGCCAACCCCGACCGCGGACCCGTCCTGACGGTCCGGTTCGTGATCGCGCTGGCGCTCATCGCCCTCGGTATCGCCTGGGTCGTGTTCACCTACTGGGGCGTCCGCCCTGAAGGCGGCTGGGGCGCCACCAACGCCAAGGGTGTCCCGCTGCCGGCCGGTGGCCCCTCCTTCATGGGCGACCTGGAGAAGTGGAACTACCTGATCGGCTTCGCCCTATTCTTCGTCGGGCTCGCCTTCTCCGCCCACCCCAAGACGCCGCTCGGCCGCGGTCGCGGCGTCGTGGTCGGCATGCTCGGCTGCTTCATCCTCGGCCTGATCTGGATCTGCCTATACTACATCTTCCTGACGGGCAACAACCCGAAGGATCTGCCGATCTTCAACGACCTGGCCCAGAAGAACCTGTTCGTCGGCATCTGCTTCATGGCCGTCGGCTTCACCTTCGCCACGCGCTGGGAGTGACCCCTTCGTAGGTCGAGAAGGGACGCTGCGGCCCTCTCGAGACCCGGTGTGCCCCTTTGGGTGCGTGGTGGGTGGTTCGGTGGGTCCCGGCCTAGGCGGGCACCCGCCCGCGGGCTCCACGCCCGCGGGCGGGTGCCCGACGACGGCCGGGACCCACCGAACCACCCACCACGCACCCACAGTTGTCCCCAGGGTTATCCACGGATGTGGATGAATTACATGGGTGTGGTTTATCCCCATCGGTGGAGAACCCTGTGGAAAACCACGAACCGCCCCGGGGACTCCCGGGACGGTTCGAGCAAGGCTGTCGATCAGGCCAGCATGCCGATCCGAGCGACCGCGGCACCCGCGAGAGCGAGCAGCACGGCTCCCATGCCGGCGTACTGGACCAAGGTGCGGCGCTCACGCGGTGCGTAGGCGATGATCGCGGCGACGAGCGCGCCGCCGACCAGGCCACCGAGGTGGCCCTGCCAGGACACGTGCGGGATGGTGAAGCTGAGCACCGCGTTGACGGCGAGCAGGACCCACAGCGAGGAGAGGTCGGCGCCGACCTTGTGGCCGATGACGAGCTGAGCGCCCATCAACCCGAAGATCGCACCGGAGGCGCCGATGGTGGGGGTGTCGGTGGATGCCAGCCACAGCACGCAGACCGAGCCGGCGAGACCGGCCAGCAGGTACAGCGCGATGAACCGGACGCGACCAAGGACCAGCTCGAGCTGCGGGCCGAGGATCCACAGGGCGTACATGTTGAACGCGATGTGCCAGACCTCGACGTGGGTGAAGGTGCTGGTCAGCAGCTGCCACGGGGCGCCGTCGGCGACGCCGTGGATCCAGTTGCCGTCGCCACCCTGGACCTGCGTCGTGCAGACCACCTGGCTGTGGACCGTCGGGTAGACGCGGTCGGGGAGATGCGCGGAGGCACAGCTGCCGAGCGGAGAGAGCGCGAGGTGCTGGTAGAGCGCGCTGCCGTAGCGACCGGTCGCCATGATGACGACCCAGATGACGGCGTTGATGCCGATCAGGACCGAGGTGATCGCACCGGGCTTGTCGGGGACCAGCCCGCCGTACGGCGTACGTCCCACCCGGGTCTCCTTGCGGCCCGAGGCCACGCAGCTCGGGCACTGGAAGCCCACCGCCGCGTCGCGCATGCAGTCGGGGCAGATCGCCCGCTCGCAGCGCTGGCAGCGGATGTGGGTCTCGCGACCGGGATGCCGGTAGCAGGTCGGCACCCCGGCCGGAGACTCAGAATTCACGGAACCAGCCCGCCGATGCTCAGACGATCTCGACCGACTCGATGACGACCGGCTCGACCGGCTTGTCGTTGGCCCCGGTGCGGACGGCGGCGATGGCGTCGACGACGTCGCGACCGGCCTGGTCGGCGACCTCACCGAAGATCGTGTGCTTGCCGGTCAGCCACTGGGTCGGGGCGACGGTGATGAAGAACTGCGAGCCGTTGGTGCCACGGCCGCCCTGGGTGCCGGCGTTGGCCATGGCGAACAGGTAGGGCTTGTCGAAGGCGAGGTCGTTCTGGACCTCGTCGTTGAAGTTGTAGCCCGGGCCACCGATGCCCATGCCCTGCGGGCAGCCGCCCTGGATCATGAAGCCGGGGATGATCCGGTGGAAGGTCAGGCCGTCGTAGAACGGGCCGTCGCCGACCGAACCCTCGCGCGGGGAGGGGAAGAACGGGCCCTCGGGGGTGACGGTCACCGGGTTGCCGGTCGCCAGCCCGACGAAGCTGGCCACGGTGTTCGGGGCGTGGTCGGGGAACAGGTTGACGGTGATGTCGCCCTTGTTGGTCTTGAAGATCGCCTGCTGCGCAGCCATCGGGAGTCGTCCTCACGTCTCGGGTAGGTGCCCGGATGTCGGGCCGATCCGATCCTACGGTGGCCCCGTGACGAGGCACATGATGGGATGAAGGCGTACGACGACTTGTCGCTCGGCCCGTCTCGGAGGTCGAGCGACACCTGAGGAAGGACGTCCGATGCTGAAGAAGTTGCTGTTCCTCGTGCTGCTCGGTGTAGCCGGCGCAGCCGTGGCCAAGAAGCTGCAGGGTGGCGGCGCCACCGCGGCCACAGGTGGGTGGCAGTCGTCGTACGACGAGCCGGCCGCTCCCGCGCCGACGGAGGCCGAGCCGGTGGTCGAGCCCGACGCCACGACCGAGCCTGCCGAGACCCCCGCCGCCCCTGCCGAGCCGGCTGCCGCGCCCTCCGACGAGTCGGCGGCCGACGTGACCGGCGAGGCCGCCCCGTTCTCCGACGACACCGCCGAGACTCCGGTCGTCACCGGCGAGGTGCCGCCGCCGCCGGTCGACATCCCGCCGGCCAAGACCGAGGTCGACCCGCTGACCGACCCGCTGCCGGGCGACCAGGACTGACCGCTGTCTCTCGGCCCCACGCACTGCGTGGGACCGGGGGAGATCGGTCAGGCGGCGACCGGAGCCGCGAACAGCTCGGGGTGCTCGGCCTTGAAGCGCAGGTTGACCCGGTGCTCGACGTAGAACATCAGGAGCGGCACCAGGCCACCGAGGATCATCAGGACGAAGGTGAGCGGCGAATAGCCCGCCCGCCGCACGAACACCAGGACCACCGCGATGTAGGCGATGTAGAAGTAGCCGTGGAGCATCCACAGGAACCAGATGGGGTCTCCCGCGGTCTGGAAGGCAGCGATGCTGAACGACTTCATCATGGCGCACGTCCACACGAAGTCGACCAGCAGGAAGATGCCGACGACGATCGCCAAGATCCGGTACGCGGCGAAGAGCTTGATCACGAGCCAGAGGCTACGGGGTCATCGGTTACCCCGTCGGCGGAGGCGTCCCCCACAGGTCGTTCCGTCGTGGCGTCGCGCACATGGCGCCACCACATGAACACCACGAAGGCCGCGAAGAACCACCACTCGAACGCGTAGAGGATGTTGCGCAGCGAGGTGCCGGCGCCGACCGCCGGCAGCTGGCTGAGGGTGGCCGGCGCGAGGCCGGCGTCGGGGTGCTTGGCGACCACGAACCCGCCGTACAGGTCCTGCTTGACGCGCTGGGCGAAGGCGGAGACCTGGAGCGACGGGAGGATCGCGTCGCTCGGGTTGTCGTCGGCCGCACCCTGGCCCTCGGGCGGCTGCAACCAGCCCGTCACGTCGGCCGTCGGGGACGGCGGCTTGGGTACGCCGGACGGGCCGGTGCTCTCCGGCACCCACCCCCGCACCACCGGGATGGCGGGCGCGTCAGGGCCTCCGACCGTGAGCGGGGTGACCACCCAGCGGCCGCGGTGACCCGCGTCGTCACGTCGGTCCTCGACGAGGACGGTCGCACCGGTCAGCCAGCTACCGCGCAGCTCGACCGGCTGACCCACGCCGTCCCCGGGGAACGCCTCGTCGTGACCCATCACCTCGTCGAGCGGGACGGGCGGAGCACCGGTCAGGTCGTGCTGCTCGGCGATGCGGTGGTCGTGCCACACGTCGTACTGCCAGTAGCCGAGGGCGGCCGGTGCCGCGAACGCCACGACGGCCAGCAGGTGGGCGCCCCACAGCGTCGGACTCCACCACTTGACCACGCCACCAGACTAGAGGCGTGCCGATCCACCACCTCAACTGCGCCACCATGCGCCCGCGCCTCGCGCCGCCCCTCGTCGCCCACGTGCTCCTCGTCGAGCGTCCCGAAGGGCTGCTGCTGGTCGACACCGGCATCGGTACGGCGGACGTGGCCGATCCCCGACGCCTGGGCAGGCCGTTCGTCCTGGCCACCGGCGCCGCGCTCGACCCGAGCGAGCCCGCGGTCGTGCAGCTGGCGGCCCGCGGCTACTCCGCCGCCGACGTCACCGACATCGCGGTGACCCACCTCGACCTCGACCACGCCGGCGGGCTCGGCGACTTCCCGAACGCCCGCGTGCACGTCCACGCCAAGGAGCTCGCCGCCGCCAAGCACCCGACCCTCCGCGAGAAGGCCCGCTACATCCAGGCCCAGTGGGCCCACCACCCGCTCTGGGTCGAGCACCGCGAGGGCGACCCGGACGGCCAGGGCTGGTTCGGCTTCGCCTCCGCGACGGTCCTCGGCGAGGACGTGGTGATGATCCCGCTGCCCGGCCACACCCGCGGCCACAGCGGCATCGCCGTACGCCGCGAGGACGGCACCTGGCTCCTGCACGCCGGCGACGCCTACTTCGGCGGGCACCAGATGGACCCCTCCCCCAGCTGCCCGAAGGCGTTGACGGCGTTCCAGGTCGTCATGGCCGTCGACAACCAGCAGCGCCGCGCCAACCTCGAGCGCCTGCACGAGCTCGCGCAGGGCCACCCCGAGGTCACCGTCTTCTGCGCCCACGACAAGGCCTCGTTCGACCGCTTGGCTCACGTGTAACTACGTGTTGTGACCACTACCCGGGTGGTCCTTCACCCTGGTAGTGCACTGGACACGTAGTTACATCTCACCCGGCGGCGCAGACCGCGAACGGCAGATGCCCGCCCACGACGAGCCGTACGCCGGCCGCGGGCTTCATCAGCTGGAACCCCAGCCGGCCCGTCGACGGGTCGGCGACACCCCGCGCGAAGACCGTCCCGAAGTCCGGCTTGGTCGCCGGCATGACCCCCGCGAGCCGGAGCCGCTCGAACAGGTCGTCGCGGTCGGCTCCGAGCTGGGCGGTCGCGAGCTCGCCGCCGAAGGTGATCGCGTAGCCGTCGAGCGGCTCGAGCGAGTCGACGACGTTCTGCGGGCCTGGCGCCAGCTGCTCGGCCTTCCCGGCGCCGAAGACGCCGTCGAGGTCCAGGCACCCGCGCTGGACGTACGTCGCCTCCGCGGGCCGGCCCACCAGCGCGACGAGGTGGGCGTCGTGACCCCAGGACTCCGAGCCGTCCGGCGGCGCGGCCGAGGTCACCAGGTGCTCGGCGGCATCGACGACCGCCCCCTTGAGCGGTCCGACACCGGCGCGGACCGCGCGCTCGACGCCGCCCATGGCCAGGCCCTCGCGGAAGGCCAGCACCCAGCCGTCGGTCCCGCCGCCGGCGTACGACGCCTCCCAGTCGACGTCGTCGGCGCCGAACCCGAAGCGGGCACGCAGGCGGTCGTCGACCGGCTTGAGCAGGCCCGACGACAGCGAAGCCGTCTGCGGCAGCTCCCGCCAGAAGCGCGCCCGGTCGGCCTTCGGTGCGGTGCCGTCGAGGTCGCCGAAGCCGAGCGTGAGCCGCACCTGGGTGAAGTCGGTGACCTTCAGGGTGGTGGCCGCACCCGGTACGAGCGGCAGCACGGCCTTGGAGGGGTCCAGGGTACCGTCGTACGTCTCGACGGTCGGGGCGGTGCCACCCACCTGCTGGTAGACCGGCGCGGGATCGGAGCCGCAGGCCGTCAGCACCGACAGCGCCACCAGCACCGCCCCGAAGCCTACGAGTCTCACGCGGCTGATCTTGCCATGCGGGTGGTCCGAAGCGACGACGATGGCCCGGCGGTTGCCGGGCCATCGCATCGAGTGGTGGAGCCTAGGGGACTCGAACCCCTAACCCCCTGCTTGCAAAGCAGGTGCGCTACCAATTGCGCCAAGGCCCCGCAGGGTGGATCAGATCGTGTCGGTGGCCTGCGCCCAGAGCGCCTTCTCGGCGTTGCTCTCCTGGAGCTTCTGGCGGGCGACGACCGCACCGGCGGTGGCCAGTGCGGCGAGCAGCAGCTTCTTGATCATGCGACCGATCCTTCCATGGACGAGCTCGGGAACGTGAAGAGCCCCGGCCGCAGTGACTGCGTCCAGGGCTCGTCTCGTGCGCCTAGGAGGACTTGAACCTCCGACCCCCACATTATCAGTGTGGTGCTCTAACCGTCTGAGCTATAGGCGCAGGTGGTGCAGGCTCTGGGGTGGAAGCCCCCGCGGCCTGAACCGAGGCTGAACGTTACCGGAGCGGTGTCAGCCCCCACAAAACGGCGTACGCCGAACGCTCAGGCGGCGTCCTCGGACAGCGTCACCTCGACGCCGCCCCACAGCGCTGCGGCCATGTTGTAGAGGAACGCGAAGAGCGTCGACGCCGCGGTGATCAGGATGACGTCGACCGCGGAGACCAGGACGGTGAAGCCCAGGACGCGGCCGGTGCCGATGAAGTCCTGCACGTGGAACGTCGAGGTCGCGCCGCTGCCGGCCGTGTCGACCGTGCTGTTGATGGAGTCCCAGACACCAGCGAAGCCGAGCACCTGCCAGACCATGCCGACCGCGACCACGGTCACGACCGCGAACGCGATCGAGAGCAGGAACGAGGTCTTCATGACCGACCACGGGTCGATCCGGGTGAGCCGAAGGTGAGCCCGGCGCGGGCCCCGGCCCGAACCGACGGGAGGCCGGATCGCGGTGTCTTCCACGCTCTGGGTCATCAGTCGCCATCCTCCACGGTGTCGGTCTCGCCTGCACCCTCCGGCGCCACGGCGTCACTGATTGTGTCACCCGCGGCAACCTCCGGCGATTCGACCGCTCCGTCCTCGGCCTCGTCCTCGTCGACCTTCGACTCGACCGAGCGAGCGACGACCGCGACGGAGTCACCCTTCTTCGGCGTCACGAAGTTGACCCCCTGGGTCGATCGACCGGTCGGGCGGAAGTCGTCGTTGATGGGCGAGCGGACGACCTGTCCGGAGGCGGTGATCGAGAGGATCTCGTCACCGTCGACCACGATGAACGCGCCCACCAGGGACCCGCGGGTCTCGTCGGCGAGCTGCATGGCCTTGATGCCGAGGCCACCGCGCGACTGGACGCGGTAGTCGGCGATCCGGGTCCGCTTGGCCTTGCCGGCGTCGGTGATCGTGAAGACGTACTGCGTGACGCCCTCCGCCTCGGCCTGGGCCTCCTCCATCGCGACGTCGGCCGCGCGGATCACCGACATCGACAGCATCGAGTCGCCCTCGCGGAACTTCATGCCGGTGACACCCGCGGTCGCCCGGCCCATCGGACGGAGCTGGCCGCCGTCGGCCGGGAAGCGGATCGCCTGGCCCTTGCGGGAGACCAGCAGGATGTGGTCGTCCTCGTTGACCAGCTCGGCACCGATCAGCTCGTCGTCGTCGCGCTTGAAGTTGATCGCGATGACGCCGGCCTGACGTGGGCTGTTGTAGTCGCCGAGCTTGGTCTTCTTCACCAGACCGGTCTTGGTGGCCAGGACGAGGTACGGCGCCTGCTCGTAGTCACGGATCGCCAGCACCTGGGCGATCTGCTCGTCGGGCTGGAAGGACAGCAGTCCGGCGACGTGACCGCCCTTGGCGTCGCGACCGGCCTCGGGCAGGTTGTAGACCTTGGTGCGGTAGACGCGGCCGGCCGTGGTGAAGAACAGCAGCCAGTGGTGCGAGGTCGTCGCGATGAAGTGCTCCACGACGTCGTCGCCGCGCAGCGAGGCACCGCGCACGCCCTTGCCGCCCCGCTTCTGGGTGCGGTACTGGTCGGCGCGGGTGCGCTTGGCGTAGCCGCCGCGGGTGATCGAGACGACGTGGTCGTCGTCGGGGATCAGGTCCTCCATGGACAGGTCGCCGTCGGCCGCGATGATCTGCGTACGCCGGTCGTTGCCGTACTTCTCCACGATCTCGGCGAGCTCCTCGGCGACGATCGCCCGCTGGCGGGTGACGTTGGCGAGGATGTCGCGGTAGTCGGCGATCTCCAGCTCGATCTTGGCCAGGTTGTCGATGATCTGCTGGCGCTGCAGGGCTGCGAGCGAGCGCAGCTGCATGTCGAGGATCGCGGTCGCCTGGAGCTCGTCGATGTCGAGCAGGGCGATCAGGCCCTCGCGGGCCTCGTTCGCGTCCGGCGAGCGACGGATGAGCGCGATGACCTCGTCGAGCATGTCGAGCGCCTTGACCAGGCCTCGCAGGATGTGGGCCCGCTTCTCGGCCTCGCGCAGGAGGTACTCGGTCCTGCGGCGGATGACCTCGACCTGGTGCTCGACCCAGTTGCTGATGAACTGGTCGATGCTGAGCGTGCGCGGGACGCCGTCGACCAGCGCCAGCATGTTGGCGCTGAAGTTGGTCTGCAGCTCGGTGTGCTTGAGCAGGTTGTTGAGCACGACGCGGGCGACCGCGTCGCGCTTGAGCACGATCACCAGGCGCTGGCCGGTGCGGTCGGAGGTGTCGTCGCGCACGTCGGCGATGCCCTGGACCTTGCCGGAGTCGGCGAGCTCGGCGATCTTCAGCGCGAGGTTGTCGGGGTTGACCATGTAGGGCAGCTCGGTGATCACCAGGCAGGTGCGGCCCTTGTTGTCCTCGTCGACCTCGATCACCGCACGCTGGGTGACCGATCCACGACCCGTGCGGTAGGCCTGCTCGATGCCCTCGCGCCCGACGATCAGCGCGCCGTTGGGGAAGTCGGGGCCCTTGACGAGCTCGATGAGCGCGTCCTGCAGCTCCTCGCGCGTGGCGTCCGGGTGCTCCAGCGCCCACTTCGCGCCCTCGGCGACCTCGCGCAGGTTGTGCGGCGGGATGCTGGTGGCCATGCCGACCGCGATGCCGGCCGACCCGTTGACGAGCAGGTTCGGGAACCGCGCCGGCAGGACCGTGGGCTCCTCGGAGCGACCGTCGTAGTTCGGCTGGAAGTCGACGGTCTCCTTCTCGATGTCGCGCACCATCTCCATGGCCAGCGGCGCCATCCGGCACTCGGTGTAACGCATGGCGGCCGCGGAGTCGTTGCCCGGCGAGCCGAAGTTGCCCTGACCCTGCACGAGGGGTGCGCGCATCACCCAGGGCTGCGCCAGGCGCACGAGGGTGTCGTAGATCGCCGTGTCGCCGTGGGGGTGGTACTGACCCATGACGTCACCGACGACGCGCGAGCACTTGGAGAAGCCGCGATCGGGGCGGTAGCCGCCGTCGTACATCGCGTAGAGGACGCGGCGGTGCACCGGCTTGAGGCCGTCGCGCACGTCGGGCAGCGCGCGGCCGACGATGACCGCCATCGCGTAGTCGATGTAGGCGCGCTGCATCGAGGTCTGCAGCTCGATGGGCTCGATCCGTCCGCCGCCACCCGCTCCGGCGAGGTTGCTCGGGGTCTCAGTCACGATTGCTCTCTCTGGCTCGTTCTATCGAAATCTAAGATCAGTACTAGATACTTAGATATCGAGGAATCGGACGTCCTTGGCGTTGCGCTGGATGAAGGAGCGGCGCTCCTCGACGTCCTCGCCCATCAGGATCGAGAAGATCTCGTCGGCCTGGGCGGCGTCGTCCAGCGTGACCTGCAGCATCAGCCGCTGGTCGGGGTCCATCGTGGTCTCCCACAGCTCCTTGGCGTTCATCTCGCCCAGACCCTTGTAGCGCTGGACCGGGTTCTCCTTGGGCAGCTTCTTGCCGCCCTCGAGGCCGGCCCTCATCAGCGCGTCGCGCTCGGAGTCGGAGTAGACGAACTCGTGCTCGTGCGGCTTGTTCCAGCGCAGGCGGTAGAGCGGCGGCTGCGCCATGTAGACGTAGCCGTGCTCGATCAGCGGCCGCATGAAGCGGAACAGCAGGGTGAGCAGGAGCGTGTTGATGTGGTGGCCGTCGACGTCGGCGTCGGCCATCAGCACGACCTTGTGGTAGCGCAGCTTCTCGAGGTTGAACTCCTCGTGCACGCCGGTGCCGAGGGCGGAGATGATCGACTGGACCTCGGCGTTGCCGAGCGCCTTGTCGATGCGCGCCTTCTCGACGTTCAGGATCTTTCCGCGGATCGGGAGGATCGCCTGGATCCGCGGGTCACGACCCTGGCGGGCCGAGCCACCGGCGGAGTCACCCTCGACGATGAAGACCTCGCACTCCTCCGGGTTGGTCGACTGGCAGTCCGAGAGCTTGCCCGGAAGTCCACCGCCACCCAGGAGGCCCTTGCGGTTGCGGGCGAGGTCGCGGGCCTTGCGGGCCGCGATCCGCGCCGTCGCGGCGGCCTGCGCCTTGCGGATGATCTCCTTGCCCTCGTTCGGGTTCTTCTCCAGCCAGTCGCCGAGCTGCTCGTGCACGACGCCCTGGACGAAGCCCTTGGCCTCGGTGTTGCCGAGCTTGGCCTTGGTCTGTCCCTCGAACTGCGGGTTGGAGATCTTGAGGCTGATGATCGCGGTCAGACCCTCACGGATGTCGTCACCCGTGAGTCGGTCCTCCTTCTTCTTGATCAGGCCCCAGTCCTCGCCGGCCTTGTTCATCAGCGAGGTGAGCGCCGCACGGAAGCCCTCCTCGTGCGTGCCGCCCTCGGGGGTGTTGATCGTGTTGGCGAAGGTGTGGACGCTCTCGTTGTACGACGAGACCTGCCACTGCATCGCGATCTCGAGGCTCATCGGGTTCGGGACGGTATCGCTGGTCTCGGCCTCGAAGGCGACGATGGAGCTGACCGTCTGCTTGCGCCGGTTGATGAAGTCGACGTAGTCGGCCAGGCCGTTGGCGTACTGGAAGACCGACTCGACCGCGACCTGGCCGTCCTCGCTCTGCGCGGCGTGCAGGTCGCCGGCCTTGTCGGTGTCGTGCTCGATGGTGCTGTCCTCGATCGCCTCGGCGAGCTCGCCGGCGTCGGGACGCTCGTCGCGCAGCACGATGCGCAGGCCCTTGTTGAGGAACGCCATCTCGCGGAAGCGGGCGGTGATCGTCTCGAGGGAGTACGTCGTGGTCTCGAAGATCTCCGCCGACGCCATCCAGGTGACCTTGGTGCCGGTCTCCTCGCCGTCCTCGAGCGCGCGCACCTGGCGCAGCGGGTAGCGCGGGACGCCGAGGTCGAACTCCTGCTCCCAGAGGTGCCCACGGTTCTTGATCTCGAGCTTGAGCGTGGTCGACAGCGCGTTGACCACCGAGGAGCCGACGCCGTGCAGACCACCGGAGACCTTGTAGCCACCGCCGCCGAACTTGCCGCCGGCGTGCAGGACGGTCAGCGCGAGCGTCGCCGCCGGGATGTCCTGGCTGGGTGCGGTGTCGGTGGGGATGCCACGGCCGTTGTCGCTGACGCTGACCGAGCCGTCGGCGTTGAGCACGACGTTGATCTCGTCGCAGTGACCCGCGAGCGACTCGTCGACCGCGTTGTCCACGATCTCCCAGATCAGGTGGTGCAGGCCGCGCTCACCGGTCGACCCGATGTACATGCCCGGGCGCTTGCGCACCGCCTCGAGCCCCTCGAGCACCTGGATCGCGGAGGCGTCGTACGACCCCTCGACCACGGTCGACTTCTGCTCCTCGGACACCTGGACCCCTTGCTGCTGGTGGCATGACGAAGGCCGCAGCATGCGCCCTGGGTCTCCCCGGGCGGCGCAGGCCCGGCCTCGACCTCCATATTAGCCCCTGAGTGGGCGAGAACACGGTGCGCAGTCCACAGCGGGGGGTGTCGCTGTGGACAAAGGCCCCTTCAGCGGCTCAGAACCGCCCACAGCAGGCCCGATCAGGGGGGTCGATGAGGGCGGGTATCGGCCTCGAGCCTCCTGGGGCCGCATTTCGAGGCGTACGGCGCCGGCTTACCCGTAGGTGTCGCGCGGCCCGCGCCCCTTGACGCTCTTGAGGCCGTGCTTCCAGCTCGGCGCGTTGGGTCCGAGCACCTCCACGACGGTCACCGTTCCCTCGCCGAGCTCCTCGTTGAGGCGACGTACGACGGTGCTCGCGAGCATCTTCAGCTGGGTCGCCCAGGCCGTCGAGTGGGCGCGTACGACGAGCACGCCGTCGACCAACCGCTCGGGCGTGGAGTGCTCGCCGATCTCGGACCCGACCAGCTCGGCCCAGCGCGCGAAGACGCCGCGGATCTGCAGGTCCAGGCCCCAGCCGCGGTCGCCGATGATGCGATCCATCTCGGCCGACAGCATCTGCGGGTCGCGGCCGTCGGGGTGCGCGCCGCTCAGCTGGGCCTCGCCCGTCCGCAGCCGGCGGGGGCGGTCCTTGCGCTCGCCGTACTCCCCCGTGCGCTTGCGCCGCGGCCGCTCCGACGGCGCGGCTGCGCCCATCGCGCCGCGCAGCAGCGAGCGCGCGAGGTCCAGGCCGTCGCTGCGGTGCGGCTCCTGCTCCTCGGGCTCCTCGACGTCACTCACGGGTGACCTCCCCGTCGGCGACGCGGTAGGTGACACCGCTGAGCTCGGGAGGTACGTCGGCCCCGACCGCGGCTGTGACCAGCACCTGCTCGGCGCCCGCGACGAGGCTGGCGAGCTGGGCGCGCCGGTCGGAGTCGAGCTCGGCGAAGACGTCGTCGAGGACCAGGATCGGGTCGTCCCCGTCGGCACGCAGCAGGTCGTACGCCGCCAGCCGCAGCGCCAGCGCGAACGACCAGGACTCCCCATGGCTGGCGTAGCCCTTCACCGGCAGCCGGGCGTCGTCGCCCGGCCCCAGGCTGAGCTCGAGCTCGTCGCGGTGCGGCCCCACCAGCGTCAGCCCGCGGTCGATCTCCTCACGTTGGCGCTCGGCCAGCTCCTCGACGTACGCCGCTTGGATCGTGGGTCGAGCAGGTTGCGCAGCAACGGTCTCGAGACCGGGGACGCTGGACCGGTAGGAGATCCGCGCGTCGTCGCGCGAGGCGCCGCGAGCGACCGCCTCGTAGGCCTTGCCGAGGTACGGCGCCAGCTCGTGGGTCAGGCCCAGTCGAGCCTCGAGCAGCTCCGAGCCGACGGCCACGAGCTGGTCGTCCCAGACGGCGAGGGTGGCCAGCGCGGCGTCACGCGAGGCCCCGCGAGCCGCGTAGAGCGTCTTGAGCAGGCTGTTGCGCTGCTTGAGGACACGGTCGTAGTCGGCCTTCGTGCCCGCGAGACGCGGTGAGCGCAGCACCAGCAGGTCGTCAAGGAAGCGGCGCCGATCGGACGGGTCACCCTTGACCAGGGCCAGGTCGTCGGGGCTGAACACGACCGTGCGGACGATGCCGATGATGTCGCGCGCCCGGGTCAGCTGGTTGCGGTTGATCCGCGCCCGGTTGGCCCGGCCCGGGTTGAGCTCGACCTCGAGGATCGCGGTCCGGCCGTCCTTCACCACCGAGGCCCGTACGACGGACTGGGCAGCGCCGGCCCGGATCAACGGTGCGTCGCTGGCGACGCGGTGCGAGCCCAGGCGGGAGAGGTAGTCGATCGCCTCGACCAGGTTGGTCTTGCCCTGGCCGTTGCGACCGACGAACGCGGTGACCCCGGGGTCGAGCGAGAGCTCCAGGTCGGCGTACGACCGGAAGTTGTGGAGGGTCAGGTGCGCGACGTGCACCCGACCATCCTCCCAGACCGCACCGCCGGCACGGCCCCGCTCATCGGCGGGGCTGTTGCGGCTGACCGCCGGGAGGCTCGGGAACGCTCATCCCCCGATCATGCTTCCTTCTGGACCGCGTGCCCGCCGAAACCGTTGCGCATGGCCGCGATCGCTTTCATCGCCACGTCGTCCTCCTGGCGCGAGGTGAACCGCGCGAAGAGCGACGCGGAGATCGCCGGCATGGGGACGGCGTTCTCGATGGCCGCCTCGACGGTCCACCGGCCCTCGCCGGAGTCCTCGGCGTAGCCCTTGATCTTGCTCAGGTGCTCGTCGGCACGCAGCTGGTCGACCAGCAGGTCCAGCAGCCAGGAGCGGACCACGGTGCCGGTGCGCCAGGAGGCGAAGATCTCGGGCACGTTGTCGACGATGTCGACCTTGTCGAGCAGCTCCCAGCCCTCGGCGTACGCCTGCATCATGGCGTACTCGATGCCGTTGTGAACCATCTTGGAGAAGTGACCGGCACCCGGCGTCTCGCCGCAGTGGACCAGGCCGTCCTCGGTGTCGGAGGGCTTGAGCGCCTGCAGGAACGGCATGACCTTCTCGGCGTCGGAGGTCTTGCCGCCGTACATCAGGGCGTAGCCGTTCTTGAGCCCCCACACACCGCCGGAGACGCCGCAGTCGACGAAGCCGATGCCCTTCTCGGCCAGCGAGGCAGCGTTCTCGGCGTCGTCGGTGTACTTGGAGTTGCCGCCGTCGACGACCAGGTCACCCTCGCTGAGCAGCTCCTTGAGCTCGGCGATGGTCGACCGGGTCGGGTCGCCGGCCGGCACCATCACCCAGACCAGCTTGGGCGAGGGCAGTGCCTCGACCAGCTCCTGGAGGCTCGCCACGTCGGAGAGCTCCGGGTTGCGGTCGTACCCCACGACCTCCAGGCCGGCGTCGCGCATGCGGGTGCGCATGTTGCCGCCCATCTTGCCGAGACCGATCAGACCGAGAGTGGGCACAGCGACTCCTTGAGCGTCGAGAAGGTGGTGGCGTTGCTTCCTTCAGGAAAGCAGACGACGCGGCATGAGCAGGTAGCGGAAGCTGCCACCGTCGTCGGACTCCTGCTCGGTGCCGCTGATGACGACCGGCTTGGAGGACTGGGTGAAGGCCAGCTCGACGACGCCCTGGTCGATGGCGGTGAGGCCGTCGAGCAGGTACTGCGGGCTGAAGCCCGTGGTGAGGTCGTCGCCCTCGATGTCGGCCGGCACCGACTCGGAGGCCTGCGCCTGGTCGCCGCTGCCGGCATCCAGGGTCAGCACGCCGTCCTGGAAGGCCAGCTGTACGGCGGCGTTGCGCTCGGCCACGAGCGCGACGCGCTTGACCGACTCGATGAGCGCGGCCTTGTCGATCTTGGCGACCGTGAGCTTCTCGCTCGGGAACAGGCCGCGGACCTTCGGGAACTCGCCGTCGAGCAGGCGGGTGGTGGTGCTGCGGGTGCCGCCGGGACCGGTGCCCTCGAAGCCGATCAGGCCGTCTCCCGAGCCACCGCCGGAGAGCGCGATGGTGATCTCGGGTCCGGCGGTCAGCGACTTGGCGGTGTCCGCCAGGACCTTGGCCGGAACCAGTGCGGCCAAGGACGCGTCCGGCGTACCGGGGTTCCACTGGAGCTCGCGGTGCGAGAGGCGGAACCGGTCGGTGGCCAGCAGCGAGATCGAGTCACCCTCGATCTCGACGCGTACGCCGGTGAGGACCGGAAGCATCTCGTCGCGACCGGCAGCGGTCACGGCCTGCGCGACCGCGTGGGCGAAGGCGTCGCTGGCGACGGTGCCGCTCGACGTCGGCATCTCCGGGATCGACGGGTAGTCCTCGACCGGCAGGGTCTGCAACGAGAAGCGCGAGGAACCACAGGTCAGCGCGACGCGAGCGCCGTCCAGGACCAGCTCGACCGGCTTGTTCGGCAGGCTGCGGCAGATGTCGGCGAGCAGGCGGCCGCTCACCAGTGCCTTGCCCTCGTCGGCGACCTCTGCGGACAACGTCGCCCGGGCGGAGGTCTCGTAGTCGAAGGTCGACAGCACCAGGCCGTCGTCGCTCGCCTCGATCAGCAGGCTGGCGAGCACCGGGATGCTCGGCTTCACCGGCAGGGTGCGTGCGGCCCATGCGACAGCGTCCGCGAGGACATCGCGGTCGACTCGGAACTTCACTGGTGGTCTACCTCCGCAGGAGCCGGTACGACGAGACGGCCGTGTGGGCTGGTGAATGACAAAGCTGTAGGGGAATGCATCCTGCCACGCCGCGCTGAATCGTGGGGTTCATGCACAGGCAGGAGCGC
Source organism: Nocardioides montaniterrae (assembly GCF_054782655.1). NCBI lineage: Bacteria > Bacillati > Actinomycetota > Actinomycetes > Propionibacteriales > Nocardioidaceae > Nocardioides > Nocardioides montaniterrae. The sequence continues at coordinate 166,432 of NZ_BAAGSB010000004.1, forward strand.
AGGAGAAGTTCCACGGAAATCTGGATGCATAGGTAGGTAGGTAGTGTTCATAGGTCCTGTGCACTCTGTGGAGAACTGTTGTTCGTGCTGGTCAGAGCGGTCTTTGCAGGTGTAGTTCGATGTGGACTGCCGCGGGTCGCACCAGGCCTGCATGTGGAGGAACGGCTCCCTGGGGACGGAGCGCCCCGTGCCTCCACGGAATCCTCCCCGTGTAGTTCGGACCGTTTTCGGTGCGTTGTCCACAGGCAGGAGCCTTCGGGTGATCAAGCCTGGCGGGCCTGCATCTTGATCCGGTTGGTCAGCTCGCTGACCTGGTTGAAGACCGCGCGCCGCTCGCCGAGGAGCTGGTTGATCTTGCGCTCGGCGTACATGACCGTGGTGTGGTCGCGGCCGCCGAAGTGCTTGCCGATGCGCGGCAGCGAGTCGTTGGTCAGCTCGCGGCACAGGTGCATCGCGATCTGACGTGCCATCACCAGGTGGCGGCCACGGCTCGGCCCGGTGATCTCCTCGATGGAGAGCCCGAAGTAGTTCGCGGTCTGGGCGATGATCAGGCCGGCGGTGATCTCCGGCTCCCCACCCTCGGGGATCAGGTCCTTGAGCACGATCTCGGCCAGGGTCATGTCGACCTCCTGGCGATTGAGGTTCGCGAACGCGGTGACCCGGATCAGCGCGCCCTCGAGCTCGCGGATGTTGGTCTGGATCTTGCTCGCGATGAACTCGAGCACGTCGGAGGGAGCCGTCAGCCGGTCCATCGCGGCCTTCTTGCGCAGGATCGCGATGCGGGTCTCCAGGTCCGGCGGCTGGACGTCGGTGATCAGGCCCCACTCGAACCGGTTGCGCAGCCGGTCCTCGAGCGCCTCGAGGCGCTTGGGGCTGCGGTCGGAGGTGAGCACGATCTGCTTGTTGGCGTTGTGCAGCGCGTTGAAGGTGTGGAAGAACTCCTCCTGCGTCTGCTCCTTGCCCTCCAAGAACTGGATGTCGTCGATCAGCAGCACGTCGACGTCGCGGTACTTGCGCTTGAACCGGTCGGACCGGTCGTCGCGGATCGAGTTGATGAACTCGTTGGTGAACTCCTCGGAGCTGACGTAGCGCACCTTGGAGCCGGCGTAGATGGTGCGGACGTAGTGGCCGATCGCGTGCAGCAGGTGGGTCTTGCCCAGACCGGACTCGCCGTAGACCAGCAGCGGGTTGTAGCTGCGGCCCGGCGCCTCCGAGACCGCGACGGCCGCTGCGTGCGGGAAGCGGTTGGACGAGCCGATGACGAAGGTCTCGAAGGTGTACTTCGGGTTGAGCCGGGTCTCGCCCTGCTGCGGGGTCGAGGCCTGGAGGGAGGTGTCGTCGCCGATCATCGACGTCGACTTGTCGCCATGTTGCTTTGTCGACATGTCGTCGTATCGACCGTCGGGGATCCGACCGTCCGGGATCGACGTCGCGGCGGCCGGAGCCGGCTCGGGAGCGGCGTACGACGATCCGTCGTCGGTGTCGAGCGGGTGCTGGAGCGTGGCGTCCACGGTGACCGCCAGCTGGATGTCGTGGCCGAAGCGGTCGCTCAGCGCGCCCTCGAGCTCGCCTCGGAGCCGGCCCTCGAGCCGCTTGCGCGTGAAGTCGTCAGGAACCGCGACGATCGCGGTGGTGCCGTGCAGCGTCACCGCCTTGCTCGACCGCAACCACGCGCTCTGGTGGACCTGGAGGTCGCCGATGACCGCACGCCACTCGGTCTCGAGTCGGTCCTCGGCCGCTGCGACCTCGTTGGTCGGGTCGTCCTGGCTGCCGTCGTCGTACGTCCCGGTCACTTGATCCCTCTCACCCTCCACAACATTGTCCACAGGCTGTGGACTGTGCCTCGCCCCCGTCGGATCGGCACCGCCGAGACCGGGCCGTGCCCCGGGCCGATTGTTGCATTTCCGCAGGTCAGAACCGGATTTTTCGCCTGGTTCGGGACCAGCACGGGACTGCGCGCGATCGGCGGGGATCGGACCGGAGGGGAAACCCGGATTGATCGAACCTACCTACCGGCACGGGGCCGGATCAACCCGCTATCCACAGGTTTTGTCGACAATTCGGAACGGGTCCGTCAGTTTGACCCTGTCTTCGCTCCGCGCGTACCGTTGGCCGGTCGTTCGGTGTCGACCGTTCGCCGCATGTCCACGAGCAAACCATCCGGATTGTTCGTGGCTGCGCGGTGGCGGCCGACAGGTCGCGTCACACAGACGTGCCGCCCGGATGGCCCTTCCCAGAATCACCTTCGAGAGGTCAGACGTGAGCAAGCGGACGTACCAGCCGAACAACCGCCGTCGTCACAAGACGCACGGTTTCCGCCTTCGGATGCGGACCCGTGCGGGTCGCGCCATCCTGGCGAACCGTCGCCGGAAGGGCCGCAAGGACCTCGCGGTCTGAGGCACCTTCGCCTCTGATGCGCAGCCTGCGGCCGCGCCAGGGCTGAGCGTGCTTCCCGCCATCCACCGGATGCGGGACGCCGAGTCGTTCCGGGCCACCACCCGAAGCGGCCGCCGTGCCGGCTCAACCACCCTGGTCACTCACGTGCTCGTCGACCCAGTCGGCGGGCACGTCGGCGTACCCGCAACCCGGGTCGGCTTCGTGGTGAGCAAGGCCGTGGGCGGATCGGTCGTACGTTCGAAGGTCAAGCGCCGACTTCGGCACTTGGTCGCCGACCGGCTCTCGACACTGCCGCCGACCAGCTCCGTGGTGGTGCGCGCCAACACGGCAGCCGCCCGGGCGTCGTACGCCGAGCTCGGAGCCGACCTCGACCGCTGTCTGGCCCGGATCCTTCCGTGAAGCACGTCCTCATCGCGGTCCTTCGCGCCTACAAGTTCGCGATCAGCCCGATGCTCGGACAGACCTGCAGGTTCTACCCGTCGTGCTCGTCGTACGCCGTCGAGGCGATCACCGTGCACGGCTCGCTCACAGGCAGCTGGTTGGCGATCAAGCGCATCGCCCGCTGCCACCCCTGGACCCCGGGCGGGGTCGATCACGTCCCGCCCCGTCATCAAACAACTAGGAGCCTTTAGTGGGTTTCATCGGCGACATCGGCCACTTCATCATGGTGCCGCTGTACTACATCGTCTCGGCCGTCCTGGTCGGTTGGCACTGGCTGCTCAGCCTGGTGCTCGACCCGTCCGGCGGCCTCTCGTGGGCACTGGCCATCATCGGCCTGACCATCACGATCCGTGCAGCGCTCATCCCTCTCTTCGTCAAGCAGATCAAATCCAGCCGCAACATGCAGCTGCTGCAGCCGAAGATGAAGGAGCTGCAGAAGAAGTACGGTCACGACCGTCAGCGTCTCGCTGAGGAGTCGATGAAGCTCTACAAGGAGACGGGCACCAACCCGTTCGCCTCCTGCCTGCCGCTGCTGCTGCAGATGCCGGTGTTCTTCGCGCTCTTCCGCCTGGTCGACCACGCGGCCAAGTCCGGTACCGGCAACGGCTTCCTGACCGACCACCTGGCGAACCAGTTCAAGGGCTCGGAGGTCTTCGGCAAGATTCCCGTGACCGAGTCGTTCTGGGGCGCGCGGACCTGGGGTCCGACCCCGGACAGCTCGGTCATGATCGTGGCGCTGGTCCTCTTCGTCTGCATGATCGCGACCACCTTCACCACCCAGCGCCAGCTGATGACCAAGAACATGCCGGCCGACGCCCTGTCCGGCCCGTACGCCCAGCAGCAGAAGATGCTGCTCTACGTCCTCCCCTTCGTGTTCGCGATCACCGGTGTCGCCTTCCCGATCGGTGTCGTCCTGTACTGGACCACCTCGAACCTGTGGACGATGGGCCAGCAGTTCTACGTGATCCGCAACAACCCGGTTCCCGGCACGCCGGCCTTCAAGGCCAAGCAGGAGCGCGACAAGGCCAAGGCCGCCAAGCACCCGGAGAAGTACGCCGGCGACGCGGCGATCGCCGAGGGCGGCGAGGTCGCCGAGCCGGGCACCGACGTGCGCCCCGCCGTACGCCAGCAGCCGAAGCGCCAGACCCGCTCGCAGCGGAAGACCTCAGGTGGCGGTAGCCACCCCAACCAGAACCAGAACCAGGACAAGGGAGACTCCGAATGAGCACCGAGATCGAGACCCCGGCCGACGAGGCCACCGAGGCTCCTGCCGGGTCCCGCGTCGAGGCCCTCGAGCGTGAGGGTGACATCGCCGCGGACTACCTCGAGGAGCTCCTCGACATCGCCGACCTCGACGGAGACCTCGACATGGACGTCGAGATCGACCGGGCGTCGGTCTCCATCGTCGGTGCCGACCTGTCCCAGCTCGTCGGCCACGACGGCAAGGTGCTCGAGGCTCTCCAGGAGCTGACCCGCCTCGCGGTCTACCGCGAGACCGGCGAGCGTTCCCGCCTGATGCTGGACATCTCCGGGTTCCGTGCCGACAAGCGATCGCGTCTGACCAAGCTGGGTGCGGAGACGGCGGCTGCCGTCATCGAGTCCGGCGAGCCGGCCCGGCTCGACCCGATGTCGCCCTTCGAGCGCAAGATCGTGCACGACGCCGTCGCGGCCGCCGGTCTGCGCTCGGAGTCCGAGGGTGTCGAGCCCCGTCGCTACGTCGTCGTCCTCCCGGCTGACTGACGTACGACGTTTCACGTGAAACAAGACAACGACGCGGCGGTGGGTGTGCCTGACCGGCACCCCGCCGCCGCGCGGCATTTCCCCGCTGAGCGGCTGCCGCTGATCGATCGTTATGCCGAGCTCCTCTGCACCGAGGGCGTCGTGCGCGGCTTGATCGGTCCACGCGAGGCCCCGCGGATCTGGGACCGGCACATCCTCAACTCCGTGCTGATGTCCCCCGAGCTTCCGGCCGACTGCACGTTGGCCGACATCGGCACCGGCGCCGGGCTGCCGGGCCTGGTGCTGGCCATCGCCCGCCCCGACGTCTCGGTGACGCTGGTCGAGCCGCTGCTGCGGCGTACGACGTTCCTCGAAGAGGTTGCCGCCGAGCTCGAGCTGGTGAACGTGCGGGTCGTCCGTGGACGGGCCGACGCGCTGCACGGCAAGGAGCGCTTCGACGTGGTCACCGCCCGCGCGGTCTCGGCCCTCGACAACCTGCTGGAGTGGTGCCTGCCCCTCACCGAACCCGCCGGCGCCCTGTCTCTGCTCAAGGGTGAGAGCGCGACCGCGGAGATCGAGTCCGCGACCGCTCTGCTGGAGCGCTGGGGCTGTGCCGAACCGATCGTCAACGTGTACGCCGACGAGGACGACTCGGTCGTCCCCGCTCGCGTCGTGAGGGTTACCGCGGCCGATCCGGCGCGGGTATCGTGGCCGCCCGTCGGCAGGCGCAAGTCGGCCCGGGACGGTCGTCGTCGGGCAACGGGTCAGCGCACCCATCAGCGTGGCAAGTCGAGGAGGAAGTCGTGACCGAAGCCCCGGGATCCCCGGAGTTTTCCACCGATGTCGAGGACCGTGCTGAGCGTGAGCATCCACAGGTTGACCCAAGTTTTCCACAGGAGAGCGTCGTGACCCCGTCCAGCACCGCCGGTGATGTTTCACGTGAAACAGAGGCGGTCTCGGGCATGCCGAAGGTGCGCACCGCCGCCGAGATCGCCGCTGCCGCGGCTGCCTTCGAGGACGACCTCACTCCCCTGGCCCGCGCTGCTCAGCAGTCGGTGATGGTGCGTCAGGGCATTCCGTCCGAGCAGCTTCCCCGCCCGGTCACCACCCGTTTGTTCGTGGTGGCGAACCAGAAGGGCGGCGTCGGCAAGACGACCTCCACGGTCAACCTGGCGGCCGCGCTGACGAACCTCGGCCAGCGTGTCCTGGTGATCGACCTCGACCCGCAGGGCAATGCCTCGACGGCGCTCAACGTCGAGCACCACCGCGGCGTCGCGTCGACGTACGACGCCCTCGTCGACGGCACGCCGCTCGTCGAGATCGCGCAGCCATGCCCGGACATCGCCGGCATGTACGTCGTCCCCGCGACCATCGACCTGGCCGGCGCGGAGATCGAGCTCGTCAGCGTGGTCGCCCGTGAGAACCGCCTGAAGAAGGCGATCCTCGGCCACCCGCGGGTCGGCGACGCCGCCACGGCGGGGGAGGACCGGTTCGACTACGTCCTTATCGACTGCCCGCCGTCGCTGGGCCTGCTCACGCTCAACGCGCTCTGCGCGGCCGCGGAGATGCTCATCCCGATCCAGGCGGAGTACTACGCCCTGGAGGGCCTGGGCCAGCTGCTCAACACGGTCGAGATGGTCAAGCAGCACCTCAACCCCGAGCTGGTCGTGTCGACCATCCTGATGACGATGTACGACGCCCGCACCCGCCTCGCCGCCGGTGTCGCCGAGGAGGTGCGCGAGCACTTCGGGGACCAGGTCCTCAAGACCAACATCCCGCGTTCCGTGCGCGTCTCGGAGGCGCCGTCGTACGGTCAGACGGTCATCACCTATGACCCGGCATCCCCCGGTGCACTGTCCTATCTGGAGGCTGCGCGAGAGATCGTGGGCCGCGCGAAGGTGGAGAACTGATGAGCAACAACGCGCAGCGACGTGGTCTGGGCCGTGGTCTGGGCTCGCTCATCCCGAGCGGTCCGCCCGCGGACGCCGAGACGCCCGCTGTCAAGCTTGACGACCGGGATGCGGACATTGCCGCCAGAGCGCCTTCCAGCGCATCGGTGGACCTGGGGTCCACCGGCGCCGCGATCGGCGCTCAGAGCGCAGATTCGGGTCTGACGGCCGTCGATGGGGCCTACTTCGCCGAGCTGCCCGTCGGGGACATCCAGCCCAACGCGGTGAACCCTCGGAGCGTCTTCGACGAGGAGGCGATGGCCGAGCTGGTCCACTCGATCAAGGAAGTCGGGCTCCTGCAGCCCGTCGTCGTCCGCAAGACGGGCGAGAAGTCCTACGAGCTGGTCATGGGCGAGCGCCGTTGGCGCGCCACCCAGCAGGCCGGCCTCGCCACGATCCCGGCGATCGTCCGCGAGACCGACGACACCGACATGCTGCGCGACGCGCTGCTGGAGAACCTGCACCGCAGCAACCTCAACCCGCTCGAAGAGGCGGCGGCGTACAACCAGCTGCTCGAGGACTTCGCCTGCACCCACGACGAGCTCGCTCAGCGCATCGGCCGCTCGCGCCCGCAGATCAGCAACACGCTGCGACTGCTCAAGCTGACGCCGGCCGTGCAGCGTCGCGTGGCTGCCGGCGTGCTGTCGGCCGGCCACGCCCGGGCCCTGCTCGGTGTCGCCGACTCCGACGCCCAGGACAAGCTCGCCCAGCGGGTCGTTGCCGAAGGCATCAGCGTGCGCGCGCTCGAGGAGATCATCGCTGTCGGCCAGGGCGACGCGAAGCCGCAGCGCGCTCGCACGGCCAAGCCGAAGGCTCCCGGTCTGGCCGACCTCTCCGAGCGCCTGGCCGATCGGCTCGAGACGCGTGTGAAGATCGATCTCGGCAAGGCCAAGGGCCGGGTCACCATCGAGTTCGCGAACACCGGCGACCTCCAGCGCATCGTCGACCTGATCGATCCCCGCAACCGGCACGACCGCGTGATCTGAACGGCCGGCTCCGGCCGACCGAGCAACGCAGAAGGGCGCCGCACCCGCGGCGCCCTTCGGCATTTCCCAGCGCTGACCTGGGACGATGCGAATGTCGACAAAGCGACAGATCGTCAAAGCGATGGTTCATGGGTGGTGGCAGGATCGGGCCCATGATCCGTTTCCCGTCAGCCCTGCGACCGGGCGACACGATCGGGGTGACCTCCCCGGCGTCGGGCGTCACCGGTCCCGCCGCCGAGCGCGTCGCGTTCTGCGTCCAGTGGCTGCGCCAGCGGGGGTACGACGTGGTGGTCGGCGAGTGCATGGACGGCGCGGGCATCACGTCGGCACCGGCGGCCCGGCGGGCGGCCGAGCTGACCGCGATGCTCTGCGACCCGTCGATCCGCTGCGTGGTGCCGCCGTGGGGCGGGGAGACGGCGATCGACGTGGTGGACCTGCTCGACTGGGACCGCCTCGCCGAGGCCGAGCCGACCTGGCTGGTGGGCTACTCCGACATCTCCACCCTGCTGGTCCCGCTCACCACCCGGCTGGGGTGGGCCACGATGCACGGGGACAACCTCGCGGACACGCCCTACCGGCCTCCGACCGGGCTGCTGGCGTGGCTCGATGTCGTCAGTGACCCAGGACCGCACGTCCAGAGCGACTCAGGAGTCGTCGCCGACTGGTGGCGCTTCGAGGACGATCCGCGGGCGACCGAGTGGCGTGAGGTCGGTCGAGGTGGGTGGCGCCTTCACGGAGCCGAGGACGTCCACGTGACCGGTCGGCTGATCGGCGGCTGCATCGAGACGCTGGCGAACCTGGCGGGCACGGCGTACGGCGACGTGGCGGCCTTCGGCGAGAAGCACGCTGCGGAGGGGCTGATCGTCTACCTCGAGGCCGCCGAGGACGAGGCGGCGACGATCTGTCGCCACCTCCACGGCCTCCGGCTGGCCGGCTGGTTCGAGGACGCGGCCGCGATCGTGATCGGTCGGACGAGGGCTGCCGACAACCCGCGGATGTCCCAGGTGGAGGCGGTCCTCGACGCCCTGAGTCGGCTCGGTCTGCCGATCGTGCTCGATGTGGAGATCGGGCACGTGCCCCCGCACCTGCCGCTCGTCAACGGAGCTCTCGCGACGCTGACGATCCAAGGCACGACCCACCGGCTCACGCAGGAGCTGCGCTGACCCGGCGTCTCTTTGTCGACAAAGCGACGTATCGCCTTGTCGAGGTGGCTACTTCTTGCTCTCCGCTGCCTTCGCCGCAGCCTTCTCGGCCTTGCGGGCGGCCCGGGCGGCCTTCTCCTCGACGTCGAGACGCTCGGCCTCCTCGAGGGAGGGGGCGGAGCCGCCGTACGTCGCGGGGAGCCACCAGGCGCCCGCGGGCTTCTCGTCCTCGGGGTACTCCGTGATGCAGCGGTCGAGCAGCTCGGTCATCCGCCGGTGCAGCTCGGCCGTCTCGGCCACCGGGTCCTCGCCGGTGGGGTACATCGGCTCCCCGGTCTTGATCAGCACGGTCTTGCCGCGGGACAGGTCGCGCGGGTGGCCCTTGGTCTGGATCCGGTGGGCGCCGAAGTGCACCGTCGGCAGCAGGGGTACGCCGGCCATGGCCGCGATGCGCACCGCGCCGGTCTTGAGCTCCTTGATCTGGAAGGAGCGGGAGATGGTGGCCTCGGGGTAGATGCCGACGATCTCGCCGCGACGGCAGGCGTCCGCGGCGGCCTCGAGGGAGGCGGCACCCGACGAGCGGTCGACGCTGATGTGGTGGAAGCTGCGCATCAGCGGTCCGCCGACCGGGTGGTCGAACACCTCGCGCTTGGCCATGAAGCGGGTGTAGCGCTTCTGCTTCTCACCGGGGTAGCCGGCCATCACGAAGTCGAGGTAGGAGTTGTGGTTGCACGCGAGGACGGCGCCACCGGTGCGGGGGATGTTCTCAGCACCCTCCACCTGGACGTCGAAGTTCGAGATGCGGAACCAGGTCTTCGCGGCGGCGATGGTGATCGGGTACGTCAGGTCGGCCATGGGGCAGAGCCTGACAGGCTGCGGCGAGGAACGCGACGGCGGGCGCCGTAGTTTCAGCGGTCGGGATTGTTCGGGACGAACAAATACCTCAGCGCCGGGTGGCGAGGAAGTCGGCGATCCGGCCGATGCCCTCCTCGAGCATGTCCACGTCGGGCAGCGTGACCAGCCGGAAGTGGTCGGGGGCGAACCAGTTGAAGCCGGTGCCGTGGGTGACCAGGATCTTCTTGGCGCGCAGCAGGTCGATGACGAACTGCTGGTCGTCGTCGATCTGGTAGACCTCGGGGTCCAGGCGCGGGAAGCAGTAGAGCGCACCCTGCGGGCGGACCGAGGAGACGCCGGGGATCTCGTTGAGCAGCTTGTCGGCGAGCATGATCTGCTCGTAGAACCGGCCGCCGGGCACGATCAGCTCGTTGATCGACTGGTAGCCGCCGAGCGCGGTCTGGATCGCGTGCTGGGCGGGCACGTTGGCGCACATGCGCATGTTGGCGATGAGGGTCAGGCCCTCGAGGAAGTCGGTCGCGAGCTCCTTGGGACCCGAGATCATCACCCAGCCGGCGCGGTAGCCGCAGACGCGGTAGGCCTTGGACAGCCCGGAGAACGTCAGGCAGAGCACGTCGTCGCCCGCGGCGGCCGCCGCGTGGTGGTGCACCGCGTCGTCGAAGATGATCTTCTCGTAGATCTCGTCGGCCATCACGACGAGGTCGTGACGCCGCGCGATGTCGACCAGCTTGGTGACCATCTCCTTGGAGTAGACGGCACCGGTCGGGTTGTTCGGGTTGATGATCACCAGGGCGTGCGTGTTCTCGGTGATCTTGGCCTCGATGTCCTCGAGGTCCGGCATCCAGCCGTTCTCCTCGTCGCAGCGGTAGTGCACGGGCGTACCGCCGGACAGCGAGATCGCGCCCGTCCACAGCGGGTAGTCCGGCGCGGGCACGAGGATCTCGTTGCCGTCGTCGACGAACGCCTGGAGCACCATCGAGATGAGCTCGCTGACGCCGTTGCCGATGAAGACGTCGTCGACGTCGGTGCGGATCAGGCCGCGGGACTGGTAGTACTGCGCGACCGCGGTGCGGGCGGAGTAGATGCCGCGGGAGTCGGAGTAGCCCTGGGCGTTCGGCAGGTGGTGGATCATGTCGGCCAGCACGGCCTCGGGGGCCTCGAAGCCGAAGGGTGCGGTGTTGCCGATGTTGAGCTTGAGGATCTTGTGACCCTCGGCCTCGAGCTTCTGGGCCTCTTCGAGGATGGGTCCCCGGACGTCGTACCGGACGTTGGCCAGCTTCTTGCTCTGTCGGATCTTGCGCACAAGCCATTCTCGCACCTGCGCGCGAGGCCTACGATCCAGTTATGGCCCGTACGACGGTCCCGCTGACGCTCGATCTCTTCGCGCGCCTCGATCCGCCCTGCCGCTCGTGCGTCTTCTGGGAGCTCGACCCGGTACGCCGGGAGCGGCTCGAGGCGACCGAGGCGACGCCCGAGAAGGAGGCGTGGATCTCCGAGGTCCTGCGGGAGTGGGGCTCGTGCGGGCGGGTCCTGATGATCGACGGCGAGCCGCGCGGCTACATCGTCTACGCGCCGGCGGCGTACGTCCCGGGCGCGGGCGCCTTCCCGACCGCGCCCGTGTCCCAGGACGCCGTGCTGCTCACGACCGCATGGGTCGATCCGGCGTACGACGGCGTCGGCATGGGTCGCCTGCTCGTGCAGGGGATGGCGCGCGACCTGATCGGCCGGGGGGATCCGAGCATCCGCGCGGTCGAGGCCTTCGCGCGGGCCGGTCGGCGCAGCGGTGGCTGCGCGCTGCCCATGGAGTTCCTCGCGCGGGTCGGCTTCAAGACCCACCGCCCGCACCCCACCAACCCGCGGATGCGGATGGACCTGCGGTCGGTGCTGACCTGGCGCGACGAGCTCGGTGCGGCATGGGAGCGGCTGGTGCACGTCGTACGGCCGGTGGGCGCAAAAGCGCCGACGCCCGCCCATCGCGAACGATGAGCGGGCGCCGGGAGCACCGAGCCTGGTGTCAGGCGATGAACTCCTCGAGCTCCTTGAGGATCGCGGCCTTCGGGCGGGCACCGACGATGGTCTTGACGACCTCGCCACCGGAGTAGACGTTGATCGTCGGGATGCCGGTCACGCGGTAGGAGGCCGGGGTCACCGGGTTCTCGTCGACGTTCATCTTGAGGAAGGTGACCTTGTCGCCGTGCTGTCCGGCGATCTCGTCCAGGATCGGGGCGACCTGGCGGCACGGGCCGCACCACTCGGCCCAGAAGTCCACGAGGACGGGCTTGTCGGACTTGATGACCGTCGCGTCGAACTCGGCGTCGGTCACGGCGGAGATGTTGTCAGCCATGGTGGCTTCCTTCCAGAGGGAGGTGAACGGAACGTCTGGTGTGTTGAACCTACGCGGAGGCCGGGACATTCCCGGCGGCCGCGGTGGTGTGGGCGAGCTCGCCCAGGTAGCGCTCGGCGTCGAGCGCGGCGGCGCAGCCGCTGCCGGCGGCCGTGATGGCCTGGCGGTAGCGGTGGTCGACCAGGTCACCGGCCGCGAAGACGCCGGGGATGTTGGTCGCCGTGGAGCCGCCCTGGACCAGGACGTAGCCGTCGTCGTCGAGGTCGACCTGGCCGACCAGGAGCTCCGAGCGCGGCTCGTGGCCGATGGCGATGAACAGGCCGGTCGAGGGGATCTCGCGGGTCTCGCCGGTGACGGTGTCCTTCAGCGTGATGCCCTCGAGGGACTCCTCGCCGTTGATCGACTCGACCACGGAGTTCCACTCGATCTCGATCTTCGGGTCGGCGAACGCGCGCTCCTGCATGATCTTGGAGGCGCGCAGCTCGTCACGACGCACGATGAGGGAGACCTTGGTGCCGAAGCGCGAGAGGAAGGTGGCCTCCTCGACGGCGGAGTCGCCACCGCCGACGACCGCGATGTGCTGCTCGCGGAAGAAGAAGCCGTCGCAGGTGGCGCAGTAGGAGACGCCGCGTCCGGAGAGCTTCTCCTCGTTGGGGAGGTCGAGCTTCTTGTAGCCCGAGCCGGTGGCGAGGATGACGGCCTTGGCGGTGAAGGTGCCCTCGGCGGTCTTGACGACCTTGACGTCGCCGGTCAGGTCGACCTCGACCACGTCGTCGGCGATCAGCTCGGCGCCGAAGCGCTCGGCCTGGGCGCGCATCTCGTCCATCAGGGCCGGGCCCTGGATGCCGTCGCGGAAGCCCGGGAAGTTCTCGACCTCGGTGGTCTGCATGAGCGCGCCGCCGGCGGTGACCGAGCCCTCGAAGACCAGCGGGTTGAGCTGGGCGCGAGCGGCGTAGATGGCGGCGGTGTAGCCGGACGGGCCCGAGCCGATCACGATCACTTCGCGGGTCTGCTGGTCGGTCATCGGGTCCTCCGTGTCAGGTGCGCCGCATCGATCTCGGGCGGCAGGTCATGGCAACAACGACGATCGTAGGTCGCCGCATTCCCCGGGGTGCGGAGGGTCTCAGTGTGGCTGCCGGTGCTGGTCTCAGTGGGGCGGCGGGAGGGTGACCGAGCCGAGGACCTGGCCCGTCCCGCACTGCAGCACCTCGGCGACCTGGGTGGAGGCGGTGGGTGCCCGGAAGGCGGCCACGGCCGGTGCTCCGGCGTACCTCACGGCGAGGAGCTGGCCCTTGCCGTACGCCGCCGGCGCACACGTGAAGCCACGCGGCGCCCGCAGGCGGGCGGTGTCGTAGCGCGCCGCGGGGCCGAGCCGGCGCCGCAGGTCGAGCAGGCCGCTGCGCAGGTCGCGCCGGCCCAGGACGGGAACGCCGCGGGCGGCCATGTCGTCCTCGGCCCTGCCGGAGCCGAGGGTGGTCGCCCCCGGTTGCTGGACGCTGCTGACCTGGGGTCCGGCAGTCGTTGCGCTGGTCCGGTCGGCAGGCGCGCCGGCGCTGGGTTGGTCGGGGTCGTGGCCGAGGAGGGGTACGCCGACCGCGAGCGCGGCCACGGCAGCGGCCGCCACGAACAGGGTGGAGATCGCGCGCCGGCGCCGCCGCGCGGCGAGGTCGACCGGGGTCTCGACAGGCTCGACCACCGGAGCAGGCTCGACCACCGGAGCAGGCTCGACCGCGGGGTCGGCCGACGAGCGCTCCGCGACGAGGTCTGCCAGCGTCGCGTCGAGCCGGCCGGCCACGTCGGCGGGCAGCTCGGGTGCGTCCACCGACGCCAGGAGACGGCGTACGGCGGCCTCGTGGTCGGGGGAGAGCGGTGAGTCGGTCACGGGATGCCTTCGGGCAGGGGTCGGGTCAGTCGGGGACGAGCGGCGTGGCGGGTGGGCCGCGCGGGCTCCCTGATCCGACGTCAGGCGGGTTCGACGGGTTCCCGTGCGGTTCGCCGACGGGGGCGGCCTCGTCGACGTCGAGCAGGTCCCGGAGCAGCACCGCGAGCCGCGCGCGGCCTCGCGAGCACCGGCTCTTCACCGTCCCGACCGCGCAGTCGAGCATCTCGGCCACCTCGGCGACCGGGTAGCCCTCCATGTCGACCAGCACCACGGCGGCCCGTTGCTCGGCCGGGAGCCGCTGGAGCGCGGTCATCACGGCGGCCGCCCGCTCCCGGCGTACGTTCAGCTCGGCGGGGTCGGCGGCCTCGTCGGTGCGCAGGGTGCGGCGGTCGGTCTCGTCGACGTCGTCGGGCAGGGCGTCGGTACGCCGGCTCGCGCGCCGGCGCAGCTGGTCCAGGCATGCGTTGACGACGACCCGGTGCAGCCAGGTGGTGACCTGGGCGTCGCCGCGGAAGGATGCGGCCCGGCGGAACGCGGCGATCATGGCGTCCTGGAGGCCGTCGGCGGCTACCTCGGCGTCGCCGGTGGTGCGGAGAGCGAGGGCCCAGAGCCGATCGCGGTGGCGTGCGAAGAGCTCGCCGAAGGCCTCGGGGTCGCCGGCGACGTGGGCGGCGAGCAGCTCCGCGTCATCGCGCATGGACGGTGACCTCGGTGAGGGTGGCGCGGAAGCCGTCCGAGACGTGCGGCAGCCCGGTCAGCCAGATCAGGGCGTAGCGACCGGTAGTGCTGGAGCTGTCGGTGGCCGGGGTGAGCCGGAGGGTGCCGCCCGAGGAGGTCGCGTGGGCGGCCGGCGCTCCGGTCGGCGCGCCCGTCGGCTTCTCGGCGCTGAGGTAGAGCGAGGCCGCGGTCGGGTCGCCGATCAGCTGGACCTGCACGTCGGCGACGGTCCGCGTCGAGCCGAGGTCGAGCAGGATCCCGACCCCCGTCTTGAGGCCGTGCGGGCCGAGCTGCTGGGCGTACGTCGAGGTGTTCCACGTGGTCGCGCGGTTGCCGTCGAGCAGTGCGGCGACGTCCTCGGGGTTCTCCTCGCCGTCACCGAGCGGGTCGAAGGAGGTCGCCTTCAGGCCGGTCACGGTGCCGGCGGCGGCGGAGTGGGTCGCCTTCGGCTTGTGGTCGGGCACGCTGCCCAGCGGCGTGCGCCCACGACCGAGGTTGAAGGCGATCACGATCGCGAACAGCAGGAGCATGGCGACCAGCACGCTCATCGCGAGCCGCAGCCAGCTGCGTCCCGGCACCTCGTCGGCGTCCGCGGACTCGGCGCGCGCGAGCTCGGCGTCGTGGTCCCAGGGCCAGAACCCGGTGATCTCACCGGTCGGGAACGACCGGTCCAGCGGGTGGTCCCGATCGGCCAGGCCGACGGTCGTGGGCGTGGGTACGTCGGTCCGAGGCCGGCGTACGGGGGCGCCGTCCGGCGGGTCGGGCGCGAACAGGGGCCGCTCCGGCGGCTCCTCGAACGGGGGCGGCGGCGGTGGCGGGGTGCTGCGCGCTCGCAGCCACTCGACGTCGCCGTCGTCCCCGAACACCGGGAGGCCGGCCTCCGTGGGCAGCTCGGTCACCAGGGGGATGGAGTCGTCGGGCTCGCGGGTCTCGGGCGCAGCCTCGTCGGCGGCCGCGGGCTCGGGGTCAGGGTCGGGCTCGGGCTCGACCACCGGCGGCTCGGGATCGGGGTCGACGTCGTGGACCATCGGATCGGAGACGGCCGGGAGGTCGACGGGCCGGATCTGGTTGATCGGCAGCACGGAGGCGGCGAGGGCCGCCGGCAGGCCGCTCGGGTCACCGACGAAGTCCAGCAGCGCCGTGCTGATGGCGTGGGCGTTGGCGACGTCGATCTGGGTGGTCAGGGGTGAGCGCAGCAACCCGCGCCGCCGGTGGCGCGCCGGGTCGGTCGCCTCGGAGATCGCCCGCCAGAGGTCGTCGAGCTGCTTGGGTACGCCGGCGCGCACCTGCCGCGGCGAGAGCATCATGCCCTCCGGGGTGCGGGGAGCGGCCGGGACCAGCGAGCTCGACGGTCCGGGCCAGGCGCCCGTCAGCGAGGCGTGCAGCAGGCCGCCGAGATCACCGAGGTCGGTGGTGAAGCGATCGCCGGGCAGGCCGTGGAGGGCGGCGTCGACGCAGAGACCGATCAGCCGGACCGACCCGAACCGGTCGATGAGCACGTTCTCCGGGTTGAGCCGGCCGTGGGCCACCCCGACGGTGTGCGCCTGCTGGACGGCCCCGGCGACGTCGGCGACGAGCCACGCGCTGCGGCGCGGTCCGAGGGGGCCGTGGTTGGCCAGCAGCAGGTCGAGGGAGGTACCGGTGCCCCACTCGTTGACGACGTAGCACTTGCCGTCCTCGGTCTCGGCGTCGAGCACGCGCAGGATCCGCGGGTCGAGCACCATCGCCGAGGCACGGGCGGCATCGATCAGCCCGGGGGCGCGCGGGTCGTCCTCGGCGATGACGTGCAGGGCGACGTACCGCTCGAGCACGCGGTCGTGGGCACGCCAGAACCGCCCGCCGCCACTCTCGCTGAGGAGATCGATCAAGCGATAGCGACCGGCGAGGACCTCCCCGGGCCGGGTCGACAGCGCCACGGGCCCATCCTATGCAGGTGGCGTCCCGCCGACCGCGTCAGCGCGCGAGCCGGCGGCCGACCTGCTCGGCGACATCGGTGATCTCGGTCAGCCGGAACGGACGAGCCAGCCACAGCAGCATCACGCCGAGCGCGAGCCCGTCGACCAGCAGCTCGACCGCGGCCCACTCCCAGCCGGGGTGGGCGGTGATCTCGGCGACGGTGTCCGTGAAGACGCCGTCGATCGCCCACATCACGCCGACCGAGAGGAGGGTGGCGACCACGAGGCGTACGACGAAGCCGCGCATCCGCGCCGAGCGACGTACGCCGAGCTCGCGGCGCAGCACCACGCCGGACACGACCGAGCCGACGGCGTACGCGACGGTGTAGGCGAGGACGAGGACCGGGGCCGTGTCCCACGGATCGACCCGATGGACGAGTGCGACGGCGACGGCGACGTTCACGACCGCGATGACGCACTGGATGTAGAAGACCGTCCGGTTGCGCTGCAGGGAGTAGAAGCCGCGCAGGTTGAGGTAGTGGATCGTCATGAACAGCATGCCGGCGCCGAAGAGGGCGACCGGAGCCTCGTAGCGGTGGAAGACCTCGGCGGTGGCGCCGTGGCCCCACATCACGTGGGCCAGCGGCAGCGCGATGATCGGCAGAGAGAGTCCGAACGGGACGACCACGGAGAGAGCGGTGCGCTTGGTGGAGGCGAGCGTGGCGCCGACGGCGGCCAGGTCGCCGGCCTCGGCGGCGCGTGACATCCGCGGCAGGATCGCGGTCGCCAGCGAGACGGTGATGATCGAGTGGGGGACCATCACGATCAGCAAGGCATTGGAGTAGATGGTGATACCGGTGCCGTCGTGGGCCGCCGCCGTTCCGCCGGTGCCCAGTCGTGTCACGATGACGTAGGCGATCTGGTTGACGATCACGAACAGCACGGTCCACACGCCCAGGCGCATGGTCTGGCCGAGGCCGGTCCCGCGCCAGTCGAAGCGCGGCCGGATCCGGACGCCCGCCCTGCGCAGGTAGGGCAGCAGGATCAGCAGCTGCGCGACGATCCCGAGGGTCGAGCCGAGGCCGAGCAGCAGCTCCTCGCCGCTGCCGAAGCCGCCGACCTGCTCGCTGGCGCTGGCGGCGCCGAAGTGCGCGAGGTAGGCGACCAGCACGGCGATCGAGATGACGTTGTTGGCGATCGGCGCCCACATCATCGGCCCGAACCGGCCGCGCGCGTTGAGGATCTGCCCGACCAGCACGAACATGCCGTAGAAGAAGACCTGCGGCAGGCAGTAGCGGGCGAAGTCGATCGCCGAGTCGCGCTCGGCCTCCATGCCGGGCTCGAAGAACTGACCCGAGAGCAGCACCCGCATCACCAACGGTGCTGCCACCACGAGCAGCACCGTGACGACGGTCAGGAAGCACATCGCCAGGGTGACGATGCGGTCGACGTACGCCGAACCGCCGTCGGCGTCGTTCTTCATGGCACGCACGAGCTGGGGCACGAGCACGGCGTTGAAGACACCGCCGGCCAGCAGGATGTAGAGCATGTTCGGCACGGTGTTGGCCACCGTGAAGATGTCCGCGTGCACGCTGGCGCCGAGCGCCGCGGCGAGGAGGGCCGAGCGCAGGAAGCCGCTCACGCGCGAGAAGGCGGTGCCGGCGGCCATGATCGCGCTGCTCCCGAGCACGCTCGACCCGCCGGTGGCCTCCGGGAGGCTCTCCGCGCTCACGCTGCCCCACCGGCGGAGCGCTTGCCGAGCCGGCGGCGGAGCCGGATCACGATGGCCGCGAAGAGGATGCCGGCACCGGTCCCGAGGATCGCCCAGATGACGATGCCGACCGAGCCGGTGCGGATCGGCACGGTCACGACGGAGCCGATCGGGCGGCCGGAGCCGTCGGTGAGCTCGAGGCGCACGTTGCGTACGCCGGCACGCGAGGTGTGCACGTCGAGGCGGACCGAGGCGCGGGAGTGGGCGGCGAGCGCGACGGGATCGACCTTCTCGACGCGGGCGCCATCGGCCTCGGCCGCGATGTGCACGGTCACGGGCACGTCGAGGTCGTTCGTGACGGTGACGGAGAAGCTTCCCTCGGCGCTGGAGAGGGTGACGCCGGGCGGCGCGCTGAGCGTGATGGACCCGAGCGTGTCGAGGATCCAGGCGCGCGAGCGGGTCAGGCGTGCCGCGGCGGAGGGGTCGGTGCGCAGGGAGTACGACGTCCCGGCCAGCGCCTCGCGGACGACGTCGGTCCGCACGTGGGCGTTCGCGGCGGCCGAGTGGGGGGCGGTGACGACCGACTGCAGCAGGTCGCCGGTGTCGATCAGCTGGCTGGCCTCGGTCTGGGCGAGGGCGGCGTACTGGTCCGCCACGCTCGCGTGCCGGGCCTTGAGCCGGCCGGCGTCGACGGCGGGACCGGCGCTGTCGATGACCGAGCCCAGGTCGGTGAGCCGCAGCCAGGTCTGGCTCAGGCCGCTCCAGAACTGGTCGGCGCCGCCGGCGCCCATCTGTGCGGGCAGCTGGACGACGAGCGGCGTGGTGTCGCCGGAGACCAGCCGGATCGCCGCCTCGCTGAGGATCCGCTGGCGGACCGCGATCGAGGAGAAGCGGTCACCGGGCTCGGGGCCGCCGGCCGCGGCGCCCGAGGACGTCGGGACGAGCGGGTGCGTGCCGACGGTGCCGGGCTTCGTCGCGCGGGGCAGCTCGTCGTCAGCGAGCAGGGCGACGCTGCGGTCCTTGATCGTCGCGAGCCCGGCGGGGTCGACGTACCCGTCGGGGCCGGCGATCGCGCGCCGCGACGGCAGCTTCCACTCGTCGAGGAGACCGGACTGGGCGCGCGCCGCGCGGTAGAGCGGGGCGGTGTCGTCGGAGGCCAGGATCTGCGGGTCGCCGTACGGGAGGGTCATCAGCCGGCCGTCGGACAGGGTGCGGTGGGCGTCGTCGAGCCAGGTGTTCGCAGCCGCCGCGACCGGGTCGTCGGTGGTGTCGTCGTCCGCCGGCGTCGCGCTGGCCGACGCGGACGCCGAGGGCTGCTGGCCGGGAGCGGCGACGAGGCGGGTCGGGTTCCCCTCACCGAGCTGGTGGACGACGTCGAGCACGGCGGGGTCCACCAGCCAGGTCATGGGCAGGCCTCCGGCCGCCTGGCCGATGCTCAATGTCTTGCTGAGCGTGCCGTCGGGGCCGAGCGCGGCCAGCCACGTCTGGGGTTCGGCCACGCGCCCGTCGCGGTAGTGCCGGATCTGCGCCCGCAGGGGTACGACGATCGCGGTCGGCAGGACGGCCCGGTGGCCGTTCACGGCGTACCCGGCGGGGATGTAGGGGAGGTAGGTGCGGGCCCGGCCGTCGGCGATCAGGTCGCGCTCGGTGGTGCTGCTGGCGCCGATCGCCTGGACCCCGAACCAGTACACGCCCGGCTGCGGGCTGGCGATGTTGTCGCGCAGGACCTTCTGGGGGACGGTCAGCTGGAACGACAGCGTCTGGCCCGGCGCGATGGTGGAGAGCGTCTGCTGGACGTTGGCGTCGGTGATGCGCTCGCCGACCGGGCTGGTCGGGTCGGCGCTGGCGCCCTCGGCCAGCTCGGTGGCGCTGCGCATCTCGGGCGAGCACGTCGAGGCGGCGACGCAGCTGTCCTTGTCGACGTACGGGTAGAGCTTGACGTCGGTCCACGGGACGGAGTCGGTGTTGGTGACCGTGCCGCTGACGACGATCGGCCCGCTGCGGGGCAGGACGCCCGGGGTCAGGTCGGAGATGACGATCTGGAGCGGGGCGTCCGGGTCGGGGGCGCGACGCGGATGGGTGGCGTGGGCGGCGGGAAGGGTCACCGAGGACAGCACGGCGCAACCGAGCAAGCCGGCCGCGGCGCGCGACACCCACCTGCCTGAAGCCACCCCCCAACCGTAGTCGGGTGATCTGGCGAACAGCTGCAGGGCAGGCCGGGGGAGCGCGCCCGACGTGCCGGACCGCGCGATTACTAGACTCACGCCCCGTGAGTGACGCCGACCTGCCCGTGCCCGGGGAGCCGCTGCGCCTGGTCGACGTCCAGGCCGCCGTGACCGCCGAGCTGGACCGGATCGGTCCGGTCGTCGACGAGCTCGGCGAGCTGTTCGCGCGAGCGGGCCACGAGCTCGCCCTGGTCGGCGGCCCCGTCCGGGACGCGATGCTCGGACGCCGCTCGAACGACCTCGACTTCACCACGTCCGCGCGCCCGGACGTCACCGACAAGATCCTGCGCAGGTGGGGCGACGCGTGGTGGGACATGGGCCGCGACTTCGGCACGATCGGCTGCCGCAAGGGCGAGTGGGTCGTCGAGGTGACGACGTACCGCTCGGAGGCGTACGACGCCGACAGCCGCAAGCCCGAGGTCGAGTACGGCGACAGCCTCACCGGTGACCTCGGTCGCCGCGACTTCTCCGTCAACGCGATGGCCGTGCGGCTGCCCGGCCGCGAGATCGTCGACCCGTTCGGTGGGGTCGTCGACCTCGCGCACCGCGTGATCCGTACGCCGGGCACGGCCGAGCGGTCGTTCTCCGACGACCCGCTGCGGATGATGCGCGCCGCTCGCTTCGCCGCGCAGCTCGGCTTCACCGTCGACCCGGGCGTGGTCCGTGCCATGACCGAGATGGCCGGCCGGATCGAGATCATCTCGGCCGAGCGCGTGCGCGACGAGCTGGTCAAGCTGATCTGCGCGCCGTACCCGCGGCTGGGCCTGGAGCTCCTGGTCGGGACCGGCCTGGCCGAGCACGTCCTCCCCGAGCTGCCCGCGCTCAAGCTCGAGCGCGACGAGCACCACTCCCACAAGGACGTCTACGACCACACCCTGACCGTCCTCGAGCAGGCGATCGACCTGGAGCGCGAGCGCGGGCACGAGCCGGACTTCGTCTCCCGGTTCGCAGCCCTCATGCACGACGTCGGCAAGCCGCGTACCCGCCGCTTCGAGGCCGACGGCAAGGTCAGCTTCCACCACCACGACGTGGTCGGCGCCAAGATCACCCGCAAGCGGATGAAGGCGCTGAAGTTCAGCAACGACCAGGTCGACCAGGTCGGCCGCCTCGTCGAGCTGCACCTGCGCTTCCACGGCTACGGCACCGGTGAGTGGACCGACTCCGCCGTACGCCGCTACGTCCGTGATGCGGGTGACGAGCTCGAGCGCCTCCACATCCTCACCCGGGCCGACTGCACGACCCGCAACAAGCGCAAGGCCGAGCGCCTGGCCCGGACGTACGACGACCTGGAGGCCCGGATCGAGCGCCTGGCCGGCGAGGAGGAGCTCGCGGCCATCCGCCCGGACCTCAACGGCGACCAGATCATGGCGATCCTCGGCATCGGGCCGGGCCGGGAGGTCGGCGAGGCCTACCGCTTCCTGCTCGAGCTGCGCCTGGACAACGGACCGATGAGCGAGGCCGCCGCCACCGCCGCCCTCCAGGAGTGGTGGGCCGGCCGCGGCTGACCGTCGCTAGCGTGTGCGTCATGTCCTACGACGCCAAGCCCCTCGAAGCTGAGATCGACATCGCCGCCACGCCCGCCCAGGTCTGGGCCATGGTCTCCGACCTGCCGCGGATGGCGAGCTGGAGCCCGCAGGTCGTCAAGACCGTCGTTCGCGGCGGGGCCGTGGTGCCCGGTGCGCGGATGATCAACGTCAACCGCAGCGGCTGGAAGCGGTGGCCCACCGTCGCCAAGGTCACCGTCGTCGAGCCGGAGCGGGAGATCGCCTTCCGGGTCGCCGACAACTGGCTGCACTGGGCCTTCGAGCTCAGCCCGACCGCCGACGGCGGCACCCACGTCCGCCACACGCGTACGGCGCCCGACGGCCTCTCGCCCATCTCGGCCTGGTCCCAGAAGCTCGCCATGGGTGGGCAGGAGAAGTTCGACGAGGAGATCCTCGCCGGCATGAGCACCACGCTGGTCCGCCTCAAGGCCGAGGCCGAGGCGTAGGACCCGCGACCACCGACACGGCAAGAGGGTCGGTCTCCCGGTGGGAGACCGACCCTCTCGTCGTACGTGGCTAGCTCACTGAGCGGCCGGCGGGGCCGGCGGCGGGGGCGGCGGGGTGTTGCCGCCCTGCGCCTGGAGGCTCTTCAGGCCGGCCATCGCGTTGCCGGCCTTGAACGCGGCGAACGCGGTGACGCCCAGGGCGATGAGGGCGACGATGCCGATGTACATGCCCCAGCCGGGCGACGCGGAGATGCCGAACACCTCGGGCGGGTCGCCGGCACCGGCGAACCGCATGATCACGAAGAGGACGCCGCAGAGCAGGGTGGCGGCCGCGAGGCCGACGGTGATCAGGTCGGCCTTGGCGTCGTCGAGCGGCAGCACTCCGGCGACACGGACCGCCTGGTAGGCGATGAGGAGCAGCGCCAGGACGAAGACCACGGGTCCGAAGTTGTGCCAGCCGTTCTGGTTGGCCGAACCGAGGCCGTCCGCGCTGGCGTGGTACCACGGCAGGAAGCTCGAGATCAGCAGCAGCGCAGCTGAGCCGATCACGCCGAAGCGTGCGATCAGGGGATTGTTCATGGTGGATCCGCTCCCAGAGTTGGTCGCCATCCCTCGACAGCGATTCAGCCACTCAACTGCCCCGTTCCGAGCGGTGTCAACCCTCCTGCGGCCCAGCGACGTGGAGCGGATGCGCGAAGGGCCGGCCTCCCTGCTGGGAGACCGGCCCTTCGGTCGGTTTCGACACGCCGCTCGCTAGCGCTCGCGGCTACTCAACCGACGATGATCACTCGCCCTTGATGAACGCCTCGAGCTGCTGGCGACCGAGGGTGTCCTCGATCTGGACCGGCGGGCTCTTCATGAGGTACGCCGACGCGGGCAGGATCGGGCCACCGTGGCCGCGGTCCTTGGCGATCTTGGCGGCACGGACGGCGTCGATGATGACACCGGCCGAGTTCGGGGAGTCCCACACCTCGAGCTTGTACTCGAGGTTCAGCGGGACGTCACCGAAGGCGCGACCCTCGAGGCGGACGTAGGCCCACTTGCGGTCGTCGAGCCACGCGACGTAGTCGGACGGGCCGATGTGGACGTTCTTGCTGTCGACCAGGCCGGCCAGCGGGCCGGTCAGGTTGGAGGTGACGGCCTGGGTCTTGGAGACCTTCTTGGACTCCAGGCGCTCACGCTCGAGCATGTTCTTGAAGTCCATGTTGCCGCCGACGTTCAGCTGGTACGTGCGGTCCAGGATGACGCCGCGGTCCTCGAACAGCTTGGCCATCACGCGGTGCGTGATGGTCGCGCCGACCTGGGACTTGATGTCGTCGCCGACGATCGGGACGCCGGCGTCCTCGAACTTCTTGGCCCAGACCGGGTCGGAGGCGATGAAGACGGGGAGGGCGTTGACGAAGGCCACGCCGGCGTCGATCGCGCACTGGGCGTAGAACTTGTCGGCCTCCTCCGAGCCCACCGGGAGGTAGGAGACGAGGACGTCGACCTGGGCGTCCTTGAGCGCCTGGACGACGTCGACCGCCTCGGCGGGCGACTCGTCGATGGTCATCCGGTAGTACTTGCCCAGACCGTCCAGGGTCGGTCCACGCAGGACCTCCACACCCAGGGTCGGGACCTCGCAGATCGCGATGGTGTTGTTCTGGGAGGCGTTGATGGCCTCGGACAGGTCCTTGCCGACCTTCAGGTCGTCGACGTCGAACGCGGCGACGAACTCCACGTCGCTGACGTGGTAGTCGCCCATCTGCACGTGCATCAGACCAGGAACCGTGCCGTTGGGGTCGGCGTCCTTGTAGTACTCGACGCCCTGGATGAGGGACGTGGCGCAGTTGCCGACGCCCGCAATTGCTACGCGAACCGAACCCATGGGGATTCCTTCCTTACTTACTTTTCTGTGGTGGTGGCGGACGTGGTGCCCGCACCACGCTCGGCATTGATCAGCTCAGAGAGCCAGCGGACCTCGCGTTCGACCGATTCGACACCGTGCCTCTGCAGCTCGGTGGCGTAGCGGTCGACCTCCTTCTGCGTCATCGCCAGCTCGCGCTGGACCCGATCGAGACGCTCCTGGAGGCGTGAGCGACGGCCCTCGAGCACACGCAGCCGAATCTCCATGTCCGTGGAGGAGAAGAACCGGAAGCGGATGTCGAAGTTGTCGTCCTCCCACGCAGCGGGACCGACCTCGGACATGAGGCGGGAGAACTCCGCCCGCCCGGAGTCGGTCAGCTGGTAGGTGATGCGCTGGCGCCGCGAGGAGGGAACGGCGCTGGCGCCGACCTCCTCGAGAAGGTTGCTGCGAAGCATCTTCTTCAGCGCCGGGTAGAGAGAGCCGTAGGACAGCAGTCGACCCCAGCCCAGCATCAGGTTGAGCCGCTTGCGCAGCTCGTAGCCATGCATGGGTCCCTCGTGCAGCAGTCCGAGGACCGCCAGCTCGATGGTGTCGCCGCGCCTAGCCATGCGACCTATCGTATCGATATATCCGGGAAACGGGAACTTTCGATGGATCGGGAGTGTCCCGGAGGTGGCGGGCAGGCGCGCGCGGCCCGCTCGTGGCCCGAGGAGGATGAGACGTGTCCTGGCGCCCCTGCGTACGCTGAGGGCCGTGGTTGCACCTTGTGGAGTACGTCGTCAGGCCGGGAGCCGCGCCAAGGGTCGCGCTGGCGCCACCCGCAAGGGTGGGAAGTCGTGGTTGAAGCGCACCCCTCGGTGGGTCTCGTTCGTCTACTTCATCGTCATCCCGCTGCTGTGTCTGGGCCTGGTCGGCATCGTCGGTTTCATCATCGCCTACAAGTCGATCGACATCCCCGACCCGAACAGCGCGTACCTGACCCAGACGACGCACGTCTACTACGCCAACGGCAAGACCGACCTCGGTGACTTCGCCGTCCAGGACCGTACGGCGATCCCGCTCGCGGAGATGCCCCAGGCGATCAAGGACGGCGTCGTCGCGATCGAGAACCGCTCGTTCTGGACCGACAAGGGCATCGACCCCAAGGGCATCATCCGGGCGCTGTTCAGCAATGCCTCCGGCAACGCCACCCAGGGTGCCTCCACGATCACCCAGCAGTACGTGAAGCTGCTGTACCTGACCCAGGAGCGCAGCATCAAGCGCAAGGTCAAGGAAGCGATCCTGTCGCTGAAGATCCAGCAGCAGCAGTCCAAGCAGGAGATCCTGCAGGGCTACCTGAACACGGTGTACTTCGGCCGCGGCGCCTACGGCATCCAGGCCGCCGCGCACGCCTACTTCAACACCGAGGCCAAGAAGCTCAACCTGCGCCAGTGCGCAGCGCTCGCGGCGATGATCAACAACCCCAACTACATGGACCCGGCCAAGGGTGCGACCGAGAAGGCCAACCTGCTCGACCGCTACAACAAGGTGCTGAGCTCCATGGTGGCGATGGGCACGGCCGACCCCACCAAGGCGGACAAGGCCGAGAACCACCTGCCGAAGTTCCCCAAGATCAAGACCAGCGACCGGTACGGCGGCCAGCGCGGCCACATCCTCACGATGGTCAAGTCCGAGCTGGAGCGGCTCGGCTTCAGCGAGGAGGAGATCGACGGGGGCGGCCTCCAGGTCACCACCACGTTCACCAAGGCCGCGATGGATGCGGACGAGAAGGGCGTCGAGGAGCAGCGTCCGGCCGGCTTCGGGCCCAAGCACCTGCACATCGGTGTCGCCTCGGTCGAGCCGGGCACCGGCGCCGTACGGGGCCTGTACGCCGGCCAGGACTACCTGCAGTCCCAGCTCAACTGGGCGATCGCCGGCGGCCAGGCCGGTTCGACGATCAAGCCGTTCGCGCTGGCGGCCGGCCTCAAGGCGGGCTTCTCGCTCAAGGACACCTTCCAGGGCAACGGCCCCTACACCTACGCGGACGGCCACGAGGTCAACAACGAGGGCCACACGCCGTACGGCGCGCACGTCCCGTTGCTCAAGGCGCTCGAGGAGTCGATCAACACCGCGTTCGCCGACCTCACCATGTCGATCCCGGACGGGCCCGAGAAGATCAAGGCGCTGATCAACGCCGCGGGCATCCCGCCGGCCGAGCCCGCGCACCCGCCGTACGGCTTCCCGGACCACTCGCCGGGCCAGGAGGCGAACGCCGGCATCGCGCTGGGTTCGCAGACGGTCAGCCCGATCAACATGGCCAACGCCTACGCGACGATCGCCAACCACGGTGTCGCCGCCGACCCGTACATCATCGAGAAGGTCGTCGACAGCGACGGCAACGTCCGGTACCACCACAAGGTCAGCACCCACCGGGCCATCCCCGAGGACATCGACGCGGACACGACGTACGCGATGCAGCAGGTCGTCCAGCACGGCACCGGTACGGCGGCGCTGGCGCTCGGTCGTCCCGCCGCCGGCAAGACCGGCACGGCGACCAACGCCAAGGACCAGGTCGACTCGGCGTGGTTCGCCGGCTTCACGCCGCAGCTCGCGACGGCCGTGATGTACGTCCGCGGCCAGGGCAACGAGCAGCTCGACGGCTGGCTGCCGTCGTACTTCGGCGCCGACTACCCGGCCCGCACCTGGACCGCGATCATGCGGATGGCGCTGGAGGGCCTGCCGGTCGAGAGCTTCCCGCCGCCGGCGTTCGTCGACGGCACGGCGCCTGACGCCGGTCACGCTCCGGTCCCTCCGAAGCCGACCAAGACCAAGAGCACCGCGAAGGCGACCCCGACCAAGTCGGCGACCGCGACGCACTCGACGTCCGCGGCGACCTCGTCGGCCGCGCCGACCACCTCGAGCGCGCCTCCGACGCCGACGCCGAAGGACAGCGACGGCGACGGGATCCCGGACAAGAGCGACCCGTGCCCCAACGACCCGAAGAACCTCTGCACGACAGCTCCTCCGGGGAACAAGCCGGGCGGGGCGAACCCACCGCCGCCGGCAGGCTGACATGAGCGGTGCGGGTCCGCAGGTGCACCCGACGCGTGAGGACGGCGTCGTCGCCGCCCTCAGCGACGTGGTGGGTGGGCCGATGGGCGACCACGCCCGTCCCCACCGCTGGTGGACGCCGACCAAGGTCGTGCTGCTGCTGACCGCGGTGGTGTTCAGCCTGGGACTGGTCCAGAAGGCGCCGTGCGCGCTGGCGCAGGGTCACGACCAGAACTGGACCTACTCCCACATGTGCTACACTGACCTGCGCCCGCTGTACGTCCCACGCGGGTTCGCCGAGCTGACCTGGCCCTACTCCGGCGACACCGAGACCCGGGCGCGCTACGAGGTCATGGAGTACCCGGTCGGGATCTCCTACTGGGCCTGGGGAACCGCCTGGGTGACCCACTGGCTCAACGGCTCGCCGGACGTCGACGCACGCGCCTCCCAACCGGTCGACCGGCTGTGGGGCGATCCTTCGGTGCAGAAGGAGCTGACCATCTTCACGCTGGTCAACGCGGTCGGCTTCGCCGCACTGGCGCTGCTGGCGGCGTGGCTGCTCGCCAAGGTCGACCGCCGTCGCCCCTGGGACGCCGCGATCTTCGCGCTCTCACCCGCGTTGGCCCTCACCGGGCTGGTCAACTGGGACCTGATCTCGGTCGCCCTGGTCGCCGGCGCGCTGTGGAGCTGGTCGCGCGGCAGGCCGCTGCTGACCGGCGTCCTGATCGGCCTCGGCACGGCGACCAAGCTCTATCCGCTGTTCCTGCTCGGTGGGCTGCTGGTGCTCTGCATCCGCCAGCGCCGCTGGGCGGCGTTGGTCGCCTCGGTCCTCGGTGCTGCGGTCGCGTGGCTGGTGGCGAACGCGCCGGCGTACCTCTCGGGACCGGACCAGTGGAAGGTGTTCTGGCACTTCAACTCGAGCCGCGGTGCCGACCTGGGCTCGCTGTGGCAGGTCCTGGACCAGGCGCGCGGCGGCGGTACGTCGGCCCACACGATCAACGTGTGGTCCTGGGCGCTCTTCGGCGCCTGGTGCCTGGTCGTGCTGGTGCTCGGGCTGCGCGCGAAGCGGGTCACCTTCGCCCAGCTCGGGTTCCTGGTCGTCGCCGGGTTCCTGATCGTCAACAAGGTCTACTCGCCGCAGTACGTCCTGTGGCTGCTGCCGCTGGCGGCGCTCGCACGCCCGCGCTGGCGTGACCAGATCGTCTGGCAGGCATGCGAGGTCTACTACTTCTGCACGATCTGGTGGTTCCTCGGCGGCTACCTCTCGCCGGACGGCGGTGGCAACGCCGGCTTCTACTGGCTCGGCATCGTGGTCCGCGTCGCCGGTGAGGTCTACCTCGCGGTGATGATCATCCGCGAGATGTTCCGGCCGGAGCCGGCCCCGGCGGCGCAGCCGTCGATCGCGATCTCGTCCCAGCCCGTCGCGGTGTAGCCGCAGGCGACAGGTGCTCATCGTCGGATTCGGCATCGTCGCGTGGGTGATCCATGCCGTGCGGGTGTGGTCGGGACGTGGCTCGTGGTGGTCGATGGCGCTGTGGCTGGTCGGGCTGCCGCTGGCCTGCCTGGTCGACTACCTGTTGCTGCTGAGCACGCCTCTCGATCGAGGCGGAATGGCGGACCTGGATCCACACCGGTCGCAGCTGGTGCTCGACCTCTTCCTCGGCCTCGGTCTCTGGGCCGTCCTGCTCCTCGCCGAGCCGATCCTGCGACTGGTCAGGCCGCGGCGGGTCAGGAGATGACGATCTCGTCGAACTCCGTCGCGGTGTAGCGGACCCGGACATCGATCCGGTCGCCGACCTGCGGGACGTCGGCGCCGGGCAGGAACAACATCGACGCCTGCATGTGCGGGGGCTCGGCGAACGCGAGCTGGCGGCCGTCCAGGAAGTACGGCGAGCGCGCGCGCCCCATCGCCTCCAGACCGCCCTTGGCGACGGTGGCCGCCCGGGCGCGCGGCGACAGGTCGCCGGTCGGGGCGTCCAGGCCGATGCCGTTGGCGGTGCCGCCGCTGACGACGAGCAGGTGCCCGGCCCTCGGCGCGGTGCGGCCGCGGTAGCCGAAGCTCTCGCCTCGCCGGATCGGGTGCACGTCCTGCACGGTCGCGGTGACCGACAGCGCCCCGCGGTCACCGAGCCAGAGCGCGGTGCCGATCCGCGGACGGATGGTGAAGTCGGCGTACGTCGAGCGCAGCGTGTCGAGCTCGGTCGGGGTGAGGTGGCTGACCCAGATGGTGCGCGCGTGACGACCGGGCACGCCGGCGCCGACGTAGTCGGTGACCAGCCGGTCGACCTCGGGGAGGTGGCCGCCGGCCGCGAGCGGGAGGTGGATCGCGAGGCCCTCGACGCGAGCGCCGGGATGCTCGCGCAGCAGGGCGCCGGCCGCCCACAGGTCCTCGGCGGACAGGCCGTGGCGGCGCATGCTGGTCATCCGCTCCAGGACGACGCGTGCCGTGGGGTCGGCGGTGAGGATCGCGCGGAGGTCCTCGAGCCGGCTGATCGTGTGGATCAGGTCGGGGCGCTGCTGGCCGACCCAGGGACGCCACGGCGTGAGGACGAGGATGTCGCCGTCCCAGCGGAGCGCGAGCTGCGGCACCTCGGCGTACGTCCCGGCGGCGACGGCGGTCACGTCGTGGCCGCGCTCGCGCAGCCAGGTCGCGCGGCGGGCCAGGCGCGCGAGGGTCAGGCCGTAGCCGTTGCCCTTCGCCACCGGGACCAGACCGGGGTTGGCGGCCGCGACCTGCTCGAGGTGCGCGCGCCAGCGGGGGCCGTCGACGGTGAGCGTCAGGGACATCTCAGCGACGCCCCATGTAGATCTCGAAGGCCTTGTAGAGAGGTCGGTTGATCGGTAGGTCCCACTCACCGGCGTACTCGACGGCCTGGCCGCCGGTGCCGACCTTGAACTGGATCAGGCCGACGTGCGGGTCGTCGGCGTCGAGGGTCTCGGTGATGCCACGCAGGTCGTAGACGGTCGCGCCCGCGGCGAGCGCGTCGCGGATCATCGCCCACTGGATCGCGTTGGAGCCGCGCACCTCGCGCTTGATCGTGGAGGAGGCGCCGTAGGAGTACCAGGCGTGCTGGCCGACGCGGATCGCGATCGTGCTCGCCACCAGGTCGCCCTCGTGGCGGGCCAGGTGGAGCACGAAGCGCTCGGGATCCTCGGCCGTGAGTGCGTCGTACATCTTCTCGAAGTAGGACAGCGGTCGCGGGGTGAAGTGGTCGCGCTCGGCGGTGTGGACGTAGAGCTCGTGGAACGCCGGCAGGTCGGCGCGCGTGCCGCGGCTGGTCTCCACGCCCTCCTTGGCGGCCTTCTTGATGTTGCGGCGCCAGAGCTGGTTCATGCCCTTGAGCACGTCGTCCTCGGTGCGGCCCGCGAGCGGGACCTGGAAGACGAACTGCGGCTGGCCCGCGGCGAAGCCGCCGTCGACACCCTGGTGCCGCCAGCCGAGCCGGGCCAGCTGGGAGACGGTGCGGGCGCCCTGCGGGCTGCGCTCGGACGGCGGGATCTGCGAGAGCAGGTCGATCGCGGGGTCGGCGATGCCCTGCTTGATCTGCTCGGTCGACCAGCGGGCGGTCACCACCGGCGGACCGATCCGGACCGCGAAGGCACCCTGCTTCTTGAGGTGGGCGACCATCGGGTCGAGGTACGCCGCCAGGTCCTCGGTGTCCCAGTCGATGACCGGGCCCTCGGGCAGGTAGGCGAGGTAGCGCCGGAGCTTGGGGAGCTGGCGGTAGAGGACCAGTGCCGCACCGACCTGGGTGCCCGCGTCGTCGTACCAACCGAGCGACTCGGCCCGCCACTCGCTCTTGACCTTCGCCCACGCCGGCGTCTGGAGGAAGCTCGCCGACGGCAGGCCCGCCAGGTAGTCGTGGTGCTCGGTCGGGGAGATCGGGCGCACGAGAGGCATGGGGCAAGGCTAAACGGTGACGGGCCGTCGCCGCCGCGCGCCTCGACGCCCGGCGCGGTGCCGGGCGCCGGTCATCACCTGCTGAGATATCGAATGACCGCGTGGGCGCTTGATAACTACTGTTAATGGTGCTCGCATTTGAGCGTGAATCGCACTTGTTCTCGGAAAGGCGATCAATTTGTCGACAACCAGGCGTGACCGTCGTCGGGCAGCCACCTATGAAGAGATCGTGGCCGCGGCGCGGCTCCAGCTGGCCGAAGGTCGTGAGCTGGCCCTGCGCGGAATCGCCGATGCGATCGGGATGAGCTCGCCGGCCCTCTACCGGTACGTCGCCAGCCGCCGCCAGCTGATCGACCTGGTCGCCGAGACCGTCGACGCCGAGGCCGTGCGCGAGGTCGAGTCCGACGTCGCGCGCTACCCGGCCGGCGATCCGGGCGCGCGGTGGGTCGCCGGCTGGGCGGGCTACCGGCAGTGGGCCCTGCGCCACGGAGGTGAGTTCCGCCTGCTGGTGGCGCATCCGCGCAGCGGGGGCGAGCAGCCGTTGAGCCTGCGTGAGGCCTCCGACAACTACCTCGGCACGCTCCTGCACGACCTGTGGGCACACCGCGGGTTCGACGTACCTCCCGCTCCGGCAGGGGCCGTACGACGCCCGCCCCCGGGCGGTAGGTCGGGACGCCGGGAGGCCGACTGGTCCGCCGAGCTGGAGTGGCTGCACACCCGCGTCGGGGCCTCGCAGATCGGGATCATCACCCTGGAGGTGACCGGGTACGTCGAGGCCGAGCTGGTGGCGAACGGGGTGCTGTTCCGCGAGAACGTCGTGGACTGGCTGCCCCGTCTGGGGCTGGGCCCAGAGGTCGGCCGGCTCACCTCGGTGATCGACGCCGAGCTGTCCGTGCGGTGAAAGTGGCCGGACGGGAAACAATTCCCATTAATTCCTGAAATGGTCTAGACACCGCGAATTTTCGGGACTAAGAATTCTCACAGGGACGCGGATATTCGTTGAATATCCAAGTCCCGGTCACCGATGCCGCGGATCCTGGGGGATCGCGGTCGCGGTGACGGGGGGAGGGAGGCCACGCGCCTCCCGCGCCGATCCCACCGACTGAGGTTCCTCGGGGAATGACGCGACACGGAGGGTGTCGCCGATCAGGACGGTGACGACATGGGAGCAGTCGCGGCGACCGCATCATGCGGTCGGGCCGGCGTACGCGGGGGCCGCACGGCCCGGACCGCGTGCCGGCTCCTCGTGCTGCTCGGCCTGTCGTTCGTCGCGGTCCTGCTGCTCGGCAGCTCGGCCAATGCCAAGGACTGCGACCGCCCGAGCTGTGAGGCGGCCCCGGCCGCCCGGCCCGGTCTGGTGCACGGTCTGCTCGACCTGACCGGCTCGCTGCTGCACCCGCTGCTCGCCCACGCGAGCGACGCCCACCAGGCGACTCCGGTTCCCACGCCGCACGTGCCGGCCGCCCACGGCCCAGCCTCCACGCTTACCCATCACGTGACCGCGCCCCTGGCGAGCACGCTCGCCACGACGACCCCGGCCGCCGCCCAGCCTTCGCAGGGTGAGCCGGTCCGGTTGCCCTCGCTGCACGACGCGCTCGCCCCGGTCCTCGGCGCCGCGGCCCAGGCCGCGGACGGTGCCGTCGACATGGTCGCCGACGCGACCGCCCCGCTGCCGGTCGTCGGCTCGATGACCGCGCTCCTGCGCGACACGGGCACCGCGGTGGTAGACGCGGTCGGCTCCTCGGTCTCGTCCTTGGGCACGAGCCTGGACACCACGCTGGGTCAGGCGAGCGTCGCCCTCGGCACCGTCCTCGCGCCGCTCGCCGGCGGCCGCGCCGGTACGCCGACCGTCGGGTCCCCGACCGGTGCGAGCTCGCCGGCCGGTGCCGGCACCTCCTCCGTCGACTCACCCGCGGCGCACCTGAGCGACCTGCTCGTCCTCGGTGCTCGTCCGGGTCTCGCCGCCGGTTCCCCCGGCGCCTTCGCCGCGCTGGACGGTCCGGCTGCCGGCGTACCTTCTGCGCCGCCGGAGACCGCCGGCGCCGTCCTCGCGGCTCAGTCCGCTCCGGGCATCGTCACCGCTTCCGCGGTTCCGGTGCCGGGTGCAGTCGGTGCCGCTGCGGGTTCCACCCCGGGCCCCGCATCGAGCGGATCCACCGGCTCGCACGAGCTCACCCAGGTGGCTGGCACCTTCGCGTTCCGTGCAGTCATGGTGATCGGCAGTCCCGCCGTCACCGTCGCCGGGCCTCGGCCGGGCACTCCGTTGGTCGACCCGGGCTTCTCACCTGACTGAGCCCGCGTCACCCGCGTCGTCCTGACGCGGGGCCGTCGACCTCGCTCCGCCCACCTTCTCGGTGGCGCCCGGCGACGGCATTCGCAGGAGCCCTCTCGCTCCGTCCTTCGTAGCACCGACTTCCTCCGAAGCGATACCTGAAACAGGAGTAGTGACATGTCCATCACGTCTCGGAACGCGTACGACCGCGGTGAAGCACCCGCGAACTGGCAGCCGATCGGGCTCGCCACCCCACTGACGCCGAAGGCGGCGCAGACCTACGTCCACGACATCTCGGTCGTCCGCGCTCGTCGCGCCGCCCGATCGATCATCGCCCCCGGCGTGGTCCTCGCAGCCACCCTCGGCGTGGCCTCGACCGCTGCCGCCAGCGGCCTGATGGCGGCGCCCACCGTCGACGCCACCGCGTCGTCCACCTCCGTCTCCGCCTCGACCACCGGGGCCCCCACCACGACGTCGACGTCCACGACGTCGACCACCACCTCTCCGACGACCACGCCGGCGAGCACCGGGTCCACGACCTCTGCGCCCGGAGGCCTCGGAGGCCTCTCCGGTCTCAGTGCATCCATGCCGGGCGGCAGCCTCCCGGTCATCGGCAAGTTCGTGGCGAACGCGCCGATGATCTTCAGCGGCGGACTGCTCGCCGGCGCTCCGGCCGAGCAGACCTCGACCGACCCGAACCAGATGCCGCACTCCACCGGTGACCAGACCGAGAAGGGAGGCGGCGACATGTGCGACTTCTTCCTCCAGCACATGTGGAAGAACGAGGACGGCATCCCGGTCCTCGGCAGCATGTCGCACTTCCTGACCTATCACACGGATCCGTCGTACAAGAACCTGATGCTGTCGCTGGCCAGTGGCGCGATCGGCAACTCGCAGATGCCGGTCGTGAACATCTACCAGGGCCCGCTCGGCTGGATCCCGATCTTCAACCCGACCCACGTCCGCGGTCACGGAACCGACTACGTCACCCTCCTCACCGGCTGTGGCGGCATGGGTCTGCCGATCGACGTCAAGACCGGCAGGCTCAACCTCGACCGGCTGCCCACGCCCGAGAAGGTCATGAACCTCGCCCAGCGGGTCATGCCGAACGTCCCGTCGCTGCCGAAGCTGCTGGGTTCGGACTACCTCTACAACACGCTCCGCGTCGACGAGGTCACCAAGCGCCTCGGGTTCAACACCGTGATGACCCCGGACGAGTACCTGCAGTTCGCCGGCAAGAACTTCGACGTCTTCCGGACGCTCGCGACGACGGTCTTCTCGAAGATGAACGACCCGGTGTCGATCCTCGACGTCCTCAAGATCACCGACAACCTGCAGACCCTGCAGTCGCTCGGTCTGCCGGGCCTGCCGGGCACCAGCGGCAGCACGCTCACCAGTGGCCTCCCCACGGGTGGCCTGACCGCGGGCCTGCCGACCGCCGGCCTCTTCAGCGGGCTGCCGACCTCGCAGATCCCGACCGTGGGCCCGCTCGTCGCCGACCTGCTCGGCGCGCAGAACAACGTCCCGGTCCAGACCGTCACGATCAAGGGCAAGCAGTACACGGTCGCCCCGAACGACACCGTCACCGTCAACGGCATGCCGTACCCCGTCACCGACGGCAAGGTGACCATCGACGGGGTCTCCTACCCAGTGAAGACGTCGACCTCGTCGTCCACGCCGGGCTCGTCCACGCCGGGCTCGTCGACGCCGGGTTCGAGCACGCCGGGCTCGTCCACGCCGGGCTCGTCCACGCCGGGCTCGTCGCCGCTCGGAAGCCTGACCAGCTCGCTCCCGATCCTGGGCTCGACCACCGGTGACCCGAACTCGTCCTCGCCGCTCTCTGGCCTGACCAGCGCATTGCCGGTGAACCAGCTGACCGGTCCGATCTCGGGTGGTAGCCAGGGCGGTCTGCTGCCGTCCAGCGGCTCGCTCCCGGGTGCCGACCTGCTGAGCTCGCTCCCCGTCGTGGGCGGCGTGCTCTCCTCGGCCACCGGCCAGCCGGTCGAGTCCGTCACGCCGGGTTCGTCCACGCCGGGTTCGACGACGCCGGGTTCGACGACCCCGGGTTCGACGACGCCGGGTTCGACGACGCCGGGTTCGACGACGCCGGGTTCGACCACGCCGGGTTCGACCACGCCGGGTTCGACCACGCCGGGTTCGACGACCCCGGGTTCGACCACGCCGGGCTCGACCACGCCGGGCTCGACGACCCCGGGCTCGACGACCCCGGGTTCGACCACGCCGGGCGGATCCACCCAGACCTCCGGTTCGCTGCCCGGGCTGGGTTCCCTCGGCAGCCTCCCGGTCGTCGGCAGCGTCCTCGGCGGTTCCTCGGCTCCGGCGACTACTCCGCAGCCGGGCACCCAGCAGCCGGGCACCCAGCAGCCGGGCACCCAGCAGCCGGGCACCCAGCAGCCGGGCAGCCCGCAGGGCGGCACCCCGGCCGGGACCACTCCGTCCACCACGACACCCGGTTCCGTGACCCCGGCACCCGAGCCCAACCCGGCTCCGGCACCGGAGCCCGCGCCGGCTCCTGCCCCGGCGCCCACCCCGGCGCCTGCGCAGCAGGGCAAGGTCGCCTTCACCATCGGCCAGACGACGGTCAACGGCGGCAGCTCCGGCATCTCGGTGCAGAAGGGCTCGAGCGTGACGTTCAGGGTCCCGGTCACCAACACGGGCAACCTGCCGCTGACGCACCTGTCCGGCATCACCTCCGACGGCGGCCACATGACCACGCCGGTAGGGGCGGTGCAGCCCGGTCAGACGGCGTACCTGACCTACACCGTTCCGGCCGGGACCGGCCTGAACTCGGTCGGGTTCAACATCGTCGCGTCGAACGAGAACGGCCAGCAGATGGCCAAGACCTGCGCGGCGTCGTACACCGGTGAGGCCCCGGCCGCCGGCAAGATCGCGGCCGGCAGCTCGGTGTCGGTGAACGGCCAGGCGGCCAACCCGGTGGTCCGGTACACGTTCCACTCGACCGCCCCGGCGAAGGTCGCCTTCCAGGTGACCAACACCGGCAACGCGCCGATCCGCACCCTCACCGCGACGTCGCCGAACGGCTCCGTCAGCTGCGCGAAGTCCTCGCTGCAGCCCGGTGAGTCCACGACCTGCACCGTGGGGATCGCCCCGCAGTCGGGCCAGAACCGGGTGAAGGTCGATTTCACCGGTGTCGACGTCAACGGCAACACCACGACCAGCACGAAGTCGCTCGACTACACGCTCTGCACCTGCGGCGGCTCCGACGCTGCGCCGGGCGCATGAGTACCTCGGGAAAGGTGAAGTGAGATGAATCCATGGATGAGGCGGTCAGTGGAGGCCGGCTTGTTCGTCGGCGGGTTCCTCGCTGTCGGTGTGGGCGTCGCCCACGCCGACAGCGGGACCACCACGCCCGCGAACAATGACCCGAGTCTTCTCCAGCCCGTCACGCAGCTGCTGAAGAGCACGCCCGCAACCGGAAGCCTGTCCGACACCGTCAACAGCATCGCCAGCAGCCTCAGCGGCCGGCAGGTTCCGACGTACGCCGTCCCGAAGGTCTCCGTGTCGCCGGCGATCCAGGCGCAGGCCGCCCCGGCGCCTGCGGCTCCGGCGCCCGCTCCTGCGGAGCCGGCTGCCCCGGCGCCTGCCGCCGACGCCCAGGCGGCGTCGGCGGTGGCCTCGGTCCCGCGCCCCAGCGGGATCCAGTCGGGACGGCAGGACACCGCGACGCTCGCCGCGTCGTCGGGCGCGAGCGGATCGGGCTGCGAGTGCGACATCACCTCGCAGACCCCCACCGTCAACCAGACGGCGGCGGGTGCTCCGGGCGTCGCCTCGGCTCCGGCCGGCGAGCCCGCCGACCTCGCCATCCCGGTCTACAACAGCTCGGACGGCACGATCAGCAACCTCACGGCGACGACGCCGCAGGGTTCGCTGGCCTGCACCGACGCCCAGCTGGGCGCCGGCGGCGACACCACGTGCAGCGGCAGCTACACGCCCGTCGTCGGAGCCCAGACCGTTCCGGTGACGGTGTCGGGCATCAACGCCGACGGCACCACGCGGACCAGCGGTACGGCGTACCTCACGGGGACGACGTCGGCCGCTGCCGCCGGGCCCGACCCGGTCGGTCCGGACGCCGTTCCGGGTGCTCAGCCCGCCGACGCGCTCTCGAACGCGTGCGACTGCGTCGTGACCAGCGGTACTCCCATCTTCGACGGGATGGCCGCGGGTGCTCCGCAGACGGCGCAGGCGCCGGCCGGGCAGTCGGGCAGTCTCTCGGTGCCGGTGACCAACACCGGGACCGCGAACGTCGCGGACCTGCAGGCGCACACGCCCCAGGGATCGATGACGTGCGACGAGACCGCGCTGGCACCCGGTGGTTCCACGGTCTGCTCCGAACCGTTCACGCCGGACGCCGGTGACCAGGTCGTCCCGATCACGGTCTCCGGTACGACGCCCGCCGGCATCAAGTCGACCACGGGCTACGGCTACGTGACCGGTGTCAGTGGTTCGACGACGCCTGGTTCGACGACGCCTGGTTCGACGACGCCTGGTTCGACGACGCCTGGTTCGACGACGCCTGGTTCGACGACGCCTGGTTCGACCACGCCTGGTTCGACCACGCCTGGTTCGACCACGCAGGGTTCGACCACGCAGGGTTCGACCACGCCGGTCGGCTCCTCGTCGGTTCCGACCGGGTCGATCTCGGTCAACGGTGGGAGCTACCCGGTGATGGGTACCTCGGCCCTGGTCGACGGGGTGAGCTACCCGGTGAACCCGGACGGCACGGTCACGATCGGCGACATGACCTACTCGGTCACGCCGTCGACGCCGGGTTCGACCTCGCCGGGTTCGACCTCACCGGGTTCGACCTCACCGGGTTCGACGACGCCGGTCTCCCAGACGCCGGATGCCACGGCGCCGACGCCGACCGGCTCGATCTCGGTCAACGGGGCGAACTTCCCGGTGAGCGGTACGTCGGCCATGGTCGACGGGGTGAGCTACCCGGTGAACCCGGACGGCACGGTCACCATCGGTGACATGACCTACCCGGTCAGCGCATGGACCCCCGGTACGCCGCCCGGCGGCTGCACGGCCCAGATGCCCTCCGGTTCGACGACGTCGGGTTCGTCTACGCCTGGTTCGTCCACGCCGGGTTCGACCACGCCGGGTTCGACCACGCCGGGTTCGACCACGCCTGGTTCGACAACGCCGGGTTCGACGACCCCGGGTGCGACCACGCCTGGTTCGACGACGCCTGGTTCGACGACGCCCGGTTCGACCACGCCGGGTTCGACCACGCCTGGCTCGGCTCCGTCGGGTTCGGTGACGGTTGGTGGCGTTGAGTACCCGGTGTCGGGTGGCTCGGTCACGGTCGGCGGGACGTCGTACCCGGTGAACTCGGATGGGACGGTCACGATCGGTGGCCAGAACATTCCGGTGACGCCTGGTTCGACGACGCCTGGTTCGACGACGCCTGGTTCGACGACGCCTGGTTCGACGACGCCTGGTTCGACCACGCCTGGCTCGACCACGCCTGGCTCGACCACGCCTGGCTCGACCACGCCTGGCTCGACGCCGTCGGGTTCGGTGACGGTCGGTGGCGTTGAGTACCCGGTGTCGGGTGGCTCGGTCATGATCGGCGGGACGTCGTACCCCGTGAACCCGGATGGGACGGTCACGATCGGTGGCCAGAACATCCCGGTCACGCCTGGTTCGACCACGCCTGGTTCGACCACGCCTGGCTCGACGCCGTCGGGTTCGGTGACGGTCGGTGGCGTCGAGTACCCGGTGTCGGGTGGCTCGGTCACGATCGGCGGGACGTCGTACCCGGTGAACCCGGATGGGACGGTCACGATCGGTGGCCAGAACATTCCGGTGACGCCTGGTTCGACCACGCCTGGTTCGACGACCCCTGGTTCGACCACGCCTGGTTCGACCACGCCTGGTTCGACCACGCCTGGCTCGACGACGCCTGGCTCGGTGACGGTCGGGGGGACGTCGTATCCGGTGAACCCGGACGGGACGGTCACGGTCGGCGGGACGACGTACCCGGTGAACCCGGACGGGACGGTCACGATCGGTGGCCAGAACATCCCGGTCACGCCTGGCTCGACTACGCCTGGCTCGACCACGCCCGGATCGACCACGCCCGGATCGACCACGCCCGGATCGACCACGCCTGGTTCGACCACGCCTGGTTCGACCACGCCTGGTTCGACCACGCCTGGCTCGACGACGCCTGGTTCGACGACGCCCGGTTCGGTGACGGTCGGGGGGACGTCGTATCCGGTGAACCCGGATGGGACGGTCACGGTCGGCGGGACGACGTACCCGGTGAACCCGGACGGGACGGTCACGATCGGTGGCCAGAACATCCCGGTCACGACGACGCCTGGCAGCACCACCGACGGTCCGACCGCCGGGAGCGGCGACTCGGCCTCTCCGGTGCTGAAGATCAGCACGGCGGAGGTCAACGGCCAGTCGGCCTCGAACGGCGCGGTGCAGGTCGCGGCGCACCGTCCGCAGACGGTCTCCTTCACGGTCACGAACACCAGCGACCGGACGGTCACCGGTGTCAGCGGCACGGCGGCCGGGGAGTCGACGTCCTGCTCGAGCACCGAGCTCGCGCCCGGCGAGAGCGCGACCTGCATGGGTCGCTTCACGCCGGAGCGGGGTGTGCAGGCCAGCCCGATCGTCGTGTCCGCGGTGCAGCCCGATGGGTCGCGCACGGTCAGCCACCAGACCCTCCGCGTCCAGGGCACGGCCCCGGCGCAGAGCCCCGGTGGCGTGATCAGCGCGGTGGGTGCGGGGGCGCCTGCCCCTGGCACCGTCGCGCTGGGTGACGTCAGCGGTCTGGCGGGGGAGGTCGGTCCGGTGAGCTCCGGCGTACCCGGCCCGATCTCGCAGTTCGTGAACCCGTCGCTGGGTGCCTTCCCGATGCCGGCCGGCGCAGTTGCCGCCGGTGGCGGCGGCATGGCCGACAAGGCGCAGGACGACGGGGGCTCCGACGAGTCGCCGTGGGTCTGGAGTCTCCTCCTCGCCGGTGGTGCGTCCGTCGCCATCGCGCGGTCCCGTCAGCGCGTACGTCGCTGAGCGCAGGTCGGTGTGGTGCGGCGGTCGGCGCCGCCGCACCACACCGACCTTCCTCTCCTGCCACCGAAAGGCAGTCCTTTGAGCACCACGTTGGAAACCACGGATGTGGGCAACGGCGACCCGGCCGAACGCCTCGTGAGCGAGGAGCAGCTCGCCGCGCAGAAGATCCCCGTCACCCAGGTCAAGGTCGTCAGCATCGGCGGCGGCCTCGGCTCGTTCGCCCTGGTCGACCGGCTCCGCATCGGCGGCGTACCGGCCGGCGACATCGCCGTCGTCAGCGCGCACCGCCAACCCGTCGGCGCGTTCCTGGAGCGCAGCACGTCGTCGGGCCTCTTCCTCGACGACCGTCTCCGCTCGGACTCGCGGGCGCGGATCGACAACCCCTGGGGCTTCCCGGGGTACGCCGCCGGCGAGGCCTGGTCGAGCCGCTCGGTGAAGCCGCTGCTGGGCGCGATCGGCCGACCGCTCGCGAAGCAGCCCTACACGCCGACCGTGCGCCGGATGAACAGCGCCGTCACCCGCGAGGGCCACCGCATCGGCTGGTCGCGGATGACGGTCGTCGCCCAGGCCGAGTACCTGTTCAAGCGCGCCGGCGGCGGCTACTTCGTCATCTGCCGCAAGGACGGGCGCCTCGCCGCGCTGCAATGCGACCACGTGCATCTCGCGCTCGGAGCCCCCGGCCCGACGATCACCCCGGAGGCCGACGAGTTCCGCACCGGCGACGAGGACGGCCGGGTGCGGCACGTCTACGAGGAGCACGAGGACGTCATCGAGAGCCTCGCGGCGTCCGGCGGATCGGTCGTCGTCCGCGGCGCCGGCACCTCCGCCGCCAACCTGCTGCGACGCATCGGCGCGGCCCGCGAGGTCAACGGTGCCGACATCCACGTCTGGCACCTGATGCGCCGCTGGCCGGTCGCCGACGACATCCGTCCGGAGGACTCGGTCGGCCTCGGGTTCGTCCGCCAGGACCTCGACTTCCCACGGTCGGCGTACGGCGGCGAGCTCGGCGACCGCATCCGTGCCACCGAGGACGAGGACGAGCGGA
The DNA here is from genome assembly GCF_054782655.1 of Nocardioides montaniterrae. NCBI lineage: Bacteria > Bacillati > Actinomycetota > Actinomycetes > Propionibacteriales > Nocardioidaceae > Nocardioides > Nocardioides montaniterrae. The sequence goes on from NZ_BAAGSB010000004.1 coordinate 207,850, forward strand.
TCCGCCTCATCGAGCAGCTCGGGGCCACCACGTCCCCGTTCCACGGAGAGACCGAACGGGTCCTGGCGAGCGGTCGGCACGAGGGTTGGTACGACGCCGTGGTCGGCCAGGTCGAGTCGTTCATGCCGCGCGGGGCCAAGGTCGTCGCCTCGGTCCGGCTCGAGAACGGCGAGGAGATGGCGCTCGCCGCCGACCACGTCCTGGACGCCACCGGCCTGGAGCGGCGCGCCGACCATCACGGCCTCGTCGCCGACCTGCTCCGGTTCAACGACGTGAGCCTCAACCGCCTCGGCGGCCTGCGCGTGGACGAGGTCTTCGGTGTCACCGGCGGCACCAGCGGCGAGGGCCGCATGTTCGCGAGCGGGGCCACCGCGCGCGGCGGCCACTACGGGCCGGTCGACTCCTTCGCCGGCATGCAGTACGCCGCCCTCACGATCGCCGATCAGCTGGCGGCGGCCGGGATCGGCCGACGCCTCGGGCCGCTGCGCTCGCTCAGAGGCTGGCTCGGCTGGATGGGAGGGCGGGAGCTGTGACCCCCACGTTCGCGGGTCGCCTGCAGACCCGCCTGCTGCTCGCCGTGGTGGTGGGCCTGCCCATGGCCCTGCTCGCGAGCCTCGTGCTCGGTGGGCTGGGTGCCATCACCGCGGTGCTCGTGCTCGGTGTCGTGACCGTGCTCGGTGTCGGGTGGGAGTGCGTGGACCACGCCCTCCAGCAGCGGCGCTGGGAGGGCGACTGGCCCGCCCCGCTCGCCCTGGGGGCAGGCGTGGTCGAGGGCCTGATCGACAACCCGGTCGTGCACCTGCTGGGCATCGGGATCGGCTTCGGGCACTACTGCGCGCTGTTCGCGATGGCGTGGGGCGTGCCGTGGCTGGTCGGTCGCGGTCCGCTCGCGGTGTTCCTGCCCGGCTGGCAGCACCGCGGGCTGCGGGTCGTGCCCGCGAGCCCCGGGTCCGGTGTCGCACGCGCTCCGCGCGTCCGTCGTACGCCGAGCCTGCCGCGACCCAGCCGCCAGCAGCTCGTGGTCCTCGGCGGCTTCGCCGCGATGGTCGCCGCGGTGGTGCTGCTCGCGCCGCTGGTGGGACCGCACGAGCGACCGGCCCGTGAGACCCCGGTGGCACACGACGCCGAGATGCCGCAACCGCACCTGGCGACGGTCGCCGGTGCGCGGACCTGGGACACCAGGCAGCGGGTCACGCCGACCGGGCTGTCCTTCGCGGCGGTCGGTGTCGACGACGCGCCGGCCCAGGTCCGGATGACCAACCAGGGCACGCTCGGCACCCCGCGTGGCGAGCACGCCGCGTGGTTCGCCCAGGGAGCCGCGCCCGGCCAGCGGGGACCGGCCGTCTTCATCGGCGATGCCAAGGGGGTCTTCGCGAAGCTGGGCTCCGCGCAGGCCGGGCAGCGGTTCAGCACCACACGGGCCGACGGCAGCAAGGTCACCTTCGTCGTGGACGAGGTCGACCGGGTGGCGCCCGCGCAGTTCCCGACGCGCCGGGTCTACGGCCGCTCGCTCAAGCCGCTGGCCCGCCTGATCAGCTACGACACCGCGACCGGGCGCAACGTCATCGTCTTCGCCCACGCGGTCTCGGTCACCACGACGGCGATGAGGGGCTGAGATGACGACCGCGCACCGCGACCTCGCCGTACGCCGGCTGCCCGGCACCGGCTGCTGGGTGGGCGCTGTCCTCCTGGTGCTGGTCGTGGTCGCGGTCCTGCTGGACGGTCGGGGCGGTCCGGCCGTCCCGACCCCGCCGAAGGACACGGCGGCGCAGGCAGGGCTCGCGCCCCGGGCTGGCGCCGGCCCGAAGGTTCGTCCGGTCCGCCTGGCGATCCCGCGGATCGACGTACGGACCCGGCTGATGGGGCTCGGCCTGACGAGCGAGCGTGAGCTCGAGGTCCCGCCGCTGTCCCAGGCGGACACGGCCGGCTGGTACGACCTCGGCCCGGTGCCCGGGCAGGTCGGTCCGGCCGTGCTCGCCGGCCACGTCGACTCCGAGACCGGTCCGGCGGTGTTCTACGCGCTCTCGGCGCTCCACCGCGGCGACACGGTGGAGGTCGATCGCAGCGACCGCAGGACGGCCGTGTTCTCGGTCGACCGCGTCGCGGCGTACGCGAAGAGGACGTTCCCCACCCGCGCCGTGTACGGCGAGACCCGTGATGCCGAGCTGCGGCTGATCACCTGCGGCGGCACCTACGAGCGGGACAACGGCGGCTACCAGTCCAACGTCGTCGTCTTCGCGCACCTTGATCGGCTGGAGAGAACCCCTCGGGAGGGCAGATGAGCTCGTCGTACTCACGCACGCACCGCATCGCGGCGTACGGATTCCTGGCGTGCCTGGCGCTGATGCTCGTCGCCGGGTTGATCAACGGGGCCAAGGGCTCGCGCCCCGCTGAGGCGGAGCCTGCCCCGGAGCCGACCGGGTCGGCAGCGCCCAGCTCGTCGGCGCCGCTGCCGGCCTCGCCGCCGACCCGGCTGAGGATCCCGCGCCTGCACCTCGACGTCCGGGTCGTGCGGCTCGGCGCGGCGGCCGGCGGCCATGACCTCGCCCTTCCACCGCTGCGAGCGGCCGGCTGGGATGCCACCTCGGTGACCCCCGGCGAGGCCGGCGTCTCCGTGGTGGCGGGCTTCATCGAGCGCCGGGTCGGGGAGCCCGGTGCGCTCGAGCAGCTGCACCGCCTCGGCGCGGGGGATCGGATCGTCGTACGCCGGCGCGACGGTGCCGCGGTGCGGTACCGCGTCACCAAGATCGCGTTCTACCCGCGCGGCAAGCTGCCGGCGACGCAGGTCTTCGCCTCGGTCGGCCGCCCGGAGCTGCGGCTGGTCAGCGTCGGCGGACCGCTCCACCGCGGTGACCCGATCGGCAACGCGGTCGTCTTCGCGACGAGGGCGGGCTGACCCCACGACCAGCGGCGGGGGCTCCCCATCTCGGGGGTGAGCCCCCGCCGCACACGACTCAGGCGCGGCTCAGAGCCGCTCGCGCAGCCAGCCGAAGTCGGTGACGTGCTGGTCGGCGCCACCGGGCGTCTCGCAGATGACCGGTGCACCGGCCTCGCGGATCACGTGGGCGAGCAGGTCGGGCTCGATCATCCCGGCGCCGAAGTTGGCGTGCCGGTCGGCTCCGGAGTCGAAGTCGTCGCGGCTGTCGTTGGCGTGGACCAGGTCGATCCGGCCGGTGATCGCGCGGACGTCGTCGACGATCGTCTCCAGCTTGTTGCCGCCCGCGTGGGCGTGGCAGGTGTCCAGGCAGAAGCCGACCATGTCGGCACCCTCCGCCGAGGAGATCGCGTCCCACACGCCCTTGATCCGGTCGAGGTAGCGGGTCATCGCGTTGGTCCCGCCGGCCGTGTTCTCGATCAGCAGCGGGATCTTGAGGTCGGTCGCCTCGATCGCCTTGCGCCAGTTGTCGAAGCCCTTGGCGGGGTCGTCGTCGTCCTGGACGTGACCGCCGTGCACGATCAGGCCCTTCGCGCCGAGCTCGGCGGCGGCGTCCATGTGCTGCTGGAGCAGCTTGCGGCTGGGGATCCGCTGGCGGTTGTTCGTGGTCGCGACGTTGATGAGGTACGGCGCATGGACGTACAGGTCGACGCCCGCCGCCTCGGCCGCCGAACGCAGCGCGGTCGCGCCGTCGGCGTACGAGATCACGGGGCCCTTGTAGGACTGGGGGTTGCCGAGGAAGAACTGGACGAGCGGCGCGTTGCGGGCGGCGGCCTCGGCCACGGGGTCGGTCTGGTCGACGTGGGCACCGATGCGCAGCTCGCTCATGCGGCCAGCCTAGTTTCGGCCACCGACGGGACGGGCAATGATGCGCTCATGACGACCCTGCGCATCGCCATGTCCGGGCAGAGCTGGACGTTCGAGGAGCCGGCGGTGGTGCGGATCGGCCGCGACGCCGGCTCGGATGTCGTCGTCGACCGCCAGTCGGTCTCGCGCCGCCACCTCGAGGTGCGCTCGCAGGGCAGCGGCTGGGAGGTCGTCGACGTCGGCAGCAGCGCCGGGACCTGGGTCGGCGACCGCCGCGTCCAGTCGTTCCTGCTCGGCGCCCCGGTCGCGCTGCGCCTGGGCGACGACCACAGCGGCGAGACGATCGGCCTGAGCCTGGTCGGGGTCACCCCGCCCGCGCCGCAGGCACCGCCCGCACCGGTCTCCTCGGCCCGCCCGATCTCCGCGATCCCGAACCTGCCGGCGCCGGGCCTGGACGTCACCCGGGTCCCGTCGGCGGGCCAGCCCGGTCGGGAGGGGTACGGCGGAGGCCCCGGCCTGATGATCCGCGACAACAACCAGCAGCTGCGCTTCCCGCCCGGCCGCCCCGTGCGGATCGGCCGCGAGCCCGGCCTGGAGATGACGATCGAGGACGAGGCGGTCTCGCGCCAGCACGCCGTCATCGAGCCGCGTCCGGACGGCTGGTGGTACTCCGACCGCTCCACCGGCGGGACGTACGACGTCGACGGCGACCGCGTCACCAACAAGCGGATCACCGAGCCGACCACCCTGACCCTCGGCCACCCGACCGCGGGCTACGAGATCGAGGTCATCCCGGCCGTCGACGCCGCGACGGCGCAGCGGGGGTTCGCCCGCAAGCGCCGCAAGAAGGGGCTGCTGGTCGGGTCGGCCGTGCTGGCCGGCCTGGTGCTGGTCGGCGGCGGCATCGGCCTGACCGCCGCCCTCAGCGGCGGTGGCGACAGCAACCACAGCAGCGGGCTCGAGCGCGCCAAGCGCGCCAGCGTCTTCATCATCGGCGCCGATGCCGACGACACCCCGGAGTACACCGGCTCGGGCGCGATCATCAGCGACACCGGCCTGATCCTCACCGCGGCCCACGTCGGCGACCCGGAGGCCCAGGGCCAGCAGACGGGAGAGCCCGCACCCGACCACCTGCTGATCGCGCTGACCTCGCCCGAGGACGACAAGCCCGTCGAGGCGGCGTACCGCGCGAAGCCGGTCGTGACCGACGGCGTCCTGGACATGTCGGTCCTGCAGATCACCTCCGACGCCGACGGCAACCCGATCAAGCCCGGCGACCTGCGCGGCAAGCTCCCCGAGCCGATCCCGATCGGCAACAGCAACGACCTGTCCACCGGCGACGAGATCACCGCGCTCGGCTTCCCGGCGCTGGCGAGCCTCGGCTCCGACGGCGATCGGCTCAAGCCCTCGCTCACCGTCACCAAGGGTGTCGTGGCGACCTTCGAGCCCGACCCGAAGCTCGACACCCAGCGCGCCTGGATCGACAGCGACGTCCGGATCGGCTCGGGCAACTCCGGCGGAGCCTCGATCGACGACAAGGGTGAGCTGATCGGCGTCAACGACGCGGTCATCACCGCGACCACGGCCCAGGGCCACGCGGGCGAGTTCACCGGCGGATCGGCGCTGATCCGACCCGTCGCCCTGGCCAAGGCGATCCTGGACCTGGCCAAGAAGGGTGGCGACCCGTCGTACGTCTCGCCGTACTACGAGGGCTCGCCCTCCAGCCCGTCCTCGCCGAGCCCCTCGACCCCGCCGAGCTCCAGCGCGAGCGTGGTCGCCAACGAGTGGGCGACCAGCCAGACCCACTGCGCCGGCACGAGCAGCCCGAGCAGCCCCTCGCAGCTGTATGGCGTCCACGCAGGCGACACCGTCTACATGCAGTTCACCGTGACCGGCATGGCCGACGGCACCGACGTGTCCATCACCGCCGTCGACGACGCCGGCAACCAGCTGGCGGGCGGCACCAAGCCGTGGGGCCTCGGCTCCGGCAAGACCTGCATCTACCTCTCCTTGACGTTCAAGGGGGATCCGCCGGCCTCCGCCACGGCGACGGTCACCGTCGCCGGGCGCCCGGTGGCGACGGGTGCGGGCACCTTCCAGTGACCGCTGGCGGCGCCGGGACCCGTTGATTCGGTACGCCGTCCCGGCCGCTGTTAGCCTGCCCTGTCCGGATTTACGTACCCGAATGGTGGGTGCGGACCCCGGACGGTTCACCTCCTCCTTCCTGGAGGGGTGCGCCGCGAAGCCCTCCTGCCGCGGAAAGTCCGTGGCCGCCAAGTCCAGAGGAGGTGGAGACCGCTTTGCGCAAGTATGAAGTCGTGGTCATCCTCGACCCCAGCCTCGACGAGCGGACGGTTCAGCCGTCGCTCGACAAGTACCTCAATGTTGTCCGTGGCGACGGTGGCACCGTCGACAACGTGGACATCTGGGGTCGCCGTCGTCTCGCGTACGAGATCAACAAGAACGCCGAAGGCATCTACGCGATCCTCAACATCACGGCTGAGCCGGCGACCGTCGACGAGTTCGACCGTCAGCTCGGTCTGAACGAGGCCGTTCTTCGCACCAAGGTGCTGCGCGCCGCCAACTGACCTCTGGTCAGTTCGCGGTTCCCATGATCGGGAGCCTGTGGACAGCGCCTACCTATTGTCGGTGGCGTAGGACACGATCAAGGCAGCTCGATCACTCGAACGGAATCTCAGGAGACATCCATGGCAGGCGAGACCACCATCACCGTCGTCGGCAACCTCGTCGACGACCCGGAGCTGCGCTTCACCCCCTCGGGTGCGGCCGTGGCGAACTTCCGGATCGCGTCGACGCCGCGCACCTTCGACCGCCAGAGCAACGAGTGGAAGGACGGCGACGCGCTGTTCCTGTCCTGCTCGGTGTGGCGGCAGATGGCCGAGAACGTGGCCGAGTCCCTCCAGAAGGGCATGCGGGTCGTCGTTCAGGGTCGTCTGAAGTCGCGGCAGTACGAGACCCGCGAGGGTGAGAAGCGCACCGTGTTCGAGATCGACGTCGAAGAGGTCGGTCCGTCCCTGCGCTACGCGACGGCGAAGGTCGCGCGTGCTGGTCGTTCCTCCGGTGGACAGGGTGGTGGCCAGCAGTACGGCGGCGCCCCGTCCGGCGGCGGCGCGCCTGCTGGTGGCAACGACCCGTGGGGCGCTGCTCCGGCTCAGTCCGGTGGCGGCTTCGGTGGCGGTGCTCCCGCCAACGACCCGTGGGCCGCGCCTGGTGTGGCTGACTCCGAGCCCCCGTTCTGATCCAACTCATTTCACCTACCATTCCGGCGGTCCGTGACTGGGACCGCCGGGCTCTGAAGGAGGAGCACCACAATGGCTAAGGCAGTCGTTCGCAAGCCCAAGAAGAAGGTTTGCCAGTTCTGCAAGGAGAAGGCGACCGGTGTCGACTACAAGGACACCGCTCTCCTCCGCAAGTTCATCTCCGACCGCGGCAAGATCCGCGCGCGTCGCGTGACCGGCAACTGCGTCCAGCACCAGCGCGACATCGCGATGGCTGTGAAGAACGCCCGCGAGGTCGCCCTGCTGCCGTACACCGGCGCGGGTCGCTGAGCGACACCGGAAAGAGGAGAGAGCAGATATGAAGATCATCCTGACCCAGGAGGTCGACGGCCTCGGTGGCGCCGGTGACGTGATCGAGGTCAAGGACGGCTACGGCCGTAACTACCTCGTCCCGCAGGGCCTCGCCATCCGTTGGACCCGTGGCGCCCAGTCCCAGGCCGACTCGATCAAGGCCGCCCGCGCGGCCCGTTCGGTCCGCGACGTGGCGCACGCGCAGGAGCTGAAGGCCAAGCTCGAGGGCTCGGCCGTCAAGGTCAAGGTCAAGGCCGGCAAGGAAGGCCGCCTGTTCGGCGCCGTCACCGTTGCCGACATCGCCTCCGCCCTCGGCGAGGCCGCTGGCGAGCCGATCGACAAGCGCACCATCGCGCTGGCTTCCCCGATCAAGGCGCTGGGCAACCACGCCGTGTCGGTCAAGCTGCACGACGAGGTCTCGGCCTCCGTCGCGCTGAGCGTCGTCTCGGCCTGATCAACTGATCACCGCGTAGGCGGCCGGTCCCCTCGGGGGCCGGCCGCTTCGGCGTTCTCGGGGGTCGGCTGGTGCTGCAGGTTTCCCAAGGGATGCAGGGAAACCGGCGCTTCCCAGTGGTTGCAACGCTAGGGAAGCGGAGGTTCGGCTGCATCCCTTGGGGAACCTGCACCCGCCCAAGTCCGCCCCGAGAACACGAAGCACAGCACGATCACGGCCAGCTGGACGATCTGGCCGAGCGCGGCGACGCCGTTGAGCCAGCCCTGCTCGGCGGTGTAGTAGACGATCGGCGCGATGATGCCGCCGGCGAGGCCGACCTCGCAGAGCCGCAGGCCCATCGAGGGCCCCTCGTCGTGGGCCGCCCACGCCCGCCTGGCCAGGACGTGGCAGAGCAGCAGCTGGAAGGCGAGCTCGGCCAGGCTGACGCTCCACAGGACGGCCGGATCGGCGTCCTCGAGCGCGTGCCGGGTGTCGGGCCACCACAAGGGCCCGGAGCAGAGCAGCGCGACGACGGCGATCGCCACGAGCAGGCGGGCCTGGCGCGGCGTCGTCACCGAGGCGAAGCGACGTACGCCGACGAGGACCAGGAGCCAGCCGACCGGGTCGACGAGCAGGTCGTAGCCGCCGTGGAGGGTCGCCTTGGCGCCGACGATCAGCAGGCCGAAGCCGATCCACTGCAGCGGCTTCATCGGGCGATCCCGGTGACCAGCCAGGCGTCGTCCCGTGCCCGGCGTACGAGCGTGACCAGGCGGCCGCCCATGAAGAGGGTCCCGAAGACCAGCCAGATCCAGGCGAGGGCGAGCGACAGGGAACCGGCCAACAGCACCAGCGGAGCGTAGCCGCCGAGCACGATCAGGCCGGCGCGGGCCAGGTAGCGGCCGTCGCCGGCGCCGATGAGCACGCCGTCGAGGACGAAGACGACGCCGGCGACCGGTTGCAGCAGCGCGGCGACCAGCAGCACCGGCACCAGTGCCGCGCGCACGCTCGCGTCGCTGGTGAACAGCGCGCCGAGCCAGGGGGCGCTGGCCGCCAGCAACAGCCCGGTGACGACCCCGGAGCCGGCGCCCCAACGGATCATCCGGTCGGTGGCGCTGCGGGTCGCGGCTACGTCGCCGCTGCCCAGGTGGCGCCCGATGATGGCCTGGGCGGCGATCGCGATCGCGTCGAGCGAGAACGCCAGGAAGCCCCAGATCGTGGTCGCGAGCTGGTGGGTGGCGATGGGTCCGTCGCCGCCGTGGGCGGCCAGGACGACGGCGTACGTCGTGACCAGCAGCGAGGCGCGCAGCGTGAGGGTCCGCACCAGCAGGGGTACGCCGGCGCGGGCGGCCCGGAGGATCCCGCTCCGGTCGGGGCGCAGGCGGGCGCCCTCGGACCGTGCGGCGCGGGCGACGACCGCGGCGAGGACGGCTGCCGCTCCGAGCTGGGCGATGACCGAGCCGAGCGCCGAGCCGGCCAGGCCGAACCGGTGGATCGGGCCGAGCCCGAAGACGAGGACGACGTTGAGGGCGATGTTGGCGACGTTCGCGACGACCGCGACGAGGAGCGGCGTACGGGTGTCCTGCAGGCCTCGCAGCACGCCGGTCGCGGCGAGGGCGACCAGGAGCGGGGTGATGCCGCCGGCTGCGATGCGGAGGTACGTCGTACCGGCGTCCGCGATCGCGGCGTGCGCGCCGAAGAGCGCGACCAGGGGGTGGGCGGCGAGGGCGACGGCGATGCTGGTCGGCACGCCGATGAGGACGGCGAGCCACAGGCCGTCGACGCCCTGGTGGAGCGCGGCCCGGCGGTAGCCGGCGCCGACCCGGCGGGCGACCGCGGCCGTGGTGCCGTAGGCCAGGAAGACGCAGAGCCCGACGGCGGTCTGCAGGACGGTGCCGGCCAGGCCGAAGCCGGCCAGCTCGCGAGTGCCGAGGTGACCGACGACGGCGGCGTCGCCGAGCAGGAAGAGCGGTTCGGCGATGAGGGCGAGGAAGGCCGGCACCGCCAGCCGCAGCATCTCGCGGTCCTCACCGCTCGGCAGCGGGCGGAGACGTGAGAGGACCCTCATGACACCGGTGGATAACTGGGGTGACCCTGTGGATACCGGGGGTATGTCCGGTACCCGTGGTAGGCCGGTACGGCGACCTCACGGCGAGCGTGCGGTGACGTCCCGGTGAACCCGAACCGGCCCCGACTATTTGCCTTCCACAGCTGTGGATCGACAAAACCCCAGGTCAGGGGGCATGTGGTCGGCATCAGCGGCATCCTGTCCACACCCTTCTCCCCAGTCCGTGCACACCGTTCGTGCGTGTCGTCCACGGGGCCGGCCGGGTTATACACAGGCCCTGTGGACAACGGGCCCGTCAGGGCTTGTTGCCGACCCTGTCGGTGCTCGAACCTATCGTGAGCAGCGAGTTTCGATCCGGCCGTCTGGCCGGGGGCGAGGGGGAGTGTGGCGGTGAGCGCGGCCGAGGAGTGGGAGCCCGAGCAGTGGGGTGACGGTCCGGCCGCCTACGAGCCCGGAAACGCTCCGTCGAGCGGTCCCATCGGCCGTACGCCGCCGCAGGACATGGCCGCCGAGCAGTCGGTGCTCGGCGCGATGATGATCTCCAAGGACGCCATCGCCGACGTCATCGAGCAGATCCGGGGCAACGACTACTACCGCCCCGCGCACGAGTCGATCCACGAGGTGATCCTCGACCTCTACGGCCGCAACGAGCCGGTCGACATGGTGACCGTGGCCGCCGAGCTGCAGCGGCGCGGCGAGCTGTCCAAGATCGGCGGGGCGGCGTACCTCCACACGCTCGCGGCCAACGTCCCGATCGCGGCCAACGCCGGCTTCTACGCCGAGATCGTCTACGAGAAGGCGATCCTGCGCCGGCTCGTCGACGCGGGCACCCGCATCGTCCAGATCGGCTACGCCGAGGAGGGCGAGGTCGACGGGATCGTCAACGAGGCCCAGGCGGAGATCTACAAGGTCACCAACCGCAGCAAGTCCGAGGACTACGTCCCGCTCAGCGACATCATGGACAGCGTCCTGGACGAGATCGAGGCGATCGAGAACCGGGACGCGGGGGTGTACGGCGTACCCACCGGCTTCGCCGACTTCGACGACCTGACCAACGGTCTGCACTCCGGCCAGATGATCGTCGTGGCGGCGCGACCCGCCATGGGCAAGAGCACCCTCGCGCTGGACTTCTGCCGTGCGGCCTCGATCGGCAACGGCCTGACCAGCGTCTTCTTCAGCCTGGAGATGACGCGCGCCGAGATCGTCATGCGTCTGCTCTCGGCCGAGGCGAAGGTCGCGCTCAACCACATCCGCAACGGCAAGATGTCGACCGAGGAGTGGGAGCGGCTCGCGCGCAACGTCTCGCGGGTGTCCTCCTCGCCGATGTTCATCGACGACTCGCCCAACATGACGATGACCGAGATCCGGGCCAAGGCCCGCCGGCTCAAGCAGAAGCACGACCTCAAGCTCGTGGTCATCGACTACCTCCAGCTGATGAGCTCGGGCAAGAAGGTCGAGTCCCGTCAGCTCGAGGTCTCGGAGTTCTCGCGCCAGATCAAGCTGCTCGCCAAGGAGCTCGAGGTCCCGATCATCGCGCTCTCGCAGCTCAACCGTGGTCCCGAGCAGCGCGCCGACAAGCGCCCCGCGATGTCCGACCTGCGTGAGTCCGGCTCGATCGAGCAGGACGCCGACATGGTGATCCTGCTGCACCGCGACGACGTCTACGAGAAGGAGTCGACCCGCCCCGGCGAGGCCGACCTGATCGTCGCCAAGCACCGCAACGGCGCCACCCGCGACATCGTCGTGGCCTTCCAGGGTCACTACTCCCGCTTCGTCGACATGGCTCACTGACGCCGGTACGCGCGTCGGCATGGGGTGCGGACGTCGCCCTCAGCTCCCTTGGGCGCGGTGCTCCGTGACCTTGCCCAGCGCGATGATCCCGGCGCTCAGGTGCTGGCTGATGCTGGTCAGGTCGGCGCCGAGGCGGTCCTCGAGGTTGCCGGCCAGGTAGAGCGTGGCCAGGCCGTGCGCCATCGACCAGCCGGTGAGGACCAGGCCGGGAGCGTCGTCGACGTCCCATCGTTCGGCGAGGGCAGCGCCGCTGCCGTCGAGCACGGCGAAGGCGGTCTCCCTGGCCTCGACGAGCTCCGGGTCATCGGTGCGGTAGAGCCTCGGGCGGTACATCACCTCGAAGTAGCCGGGGTGGGTGATCGCGAACTGCACGTACGCCGCTCCGCCGTCGAGGAACCCGTAGGGCCCCACCGCGACCGGTGCGACGGCCTCGGTCGTCAGCCGGAAACCTTCGGTGGCGATGGCGGTGAAGAGGCCGGTCTTGTCGCCGAAGTGGTGCACCGGTGCAGCGTGGGAGACGCCCGCGCGCCGCGCGATCTCGCGGAGGCTGACGCTGGCTGCGCCGACCGCCTCGACCTCGGCCACGGCGGCGGCGATCACTGCCTCGCGCAGCGAACCGTGGTGGTACGGCTTCTTCGTCATGGCGGCAGCCTACCGAGAACTAGCCATTGACAAGTTCGACCGGTCCGACGAATCTAGTCGTTGTCAAGATTGATTTGCGGAGGCCGCCATGGAGCACAGAGCAGCGACACCCTCGTACACCGACCTGGCCGAGCGCATCGAGGCGGTCCGTGAACGCGCTGCCACGCCCGGCTGCACGGCTCATCGACCGCCGGAGCAGGTCGACGTCGAGGCCTGGGACCACGTCGGTGACCCGCTCGCCGAGGCGCTCATCGGACGCCTGCGCGACCGCAAGCTGATGGGCGGAGACATCCTCGCCACCACCCGGCGGCTGAGGAGGGAAGGCGACCCGATCGCGGAGGCGTTCCTGGCCGACGTCGAGCACCTGCCGGAATGGGCGGACTTCGACGCGATGCGCCCCGGAGCCTCGTTCGGTCTGCGCCACCCGCTCGGGATGGTGCTCAGCCTGCACGGTGCACTGCCCTTCACCTACGTCGACGGCGGCACCGCGCGGGTCATGGCGAGCACCGGGCGGATGACCAAGCCAGGAGCGGACTTCCGGCGACGGTTCTGGGAGTCCGCGTCGGGCTTCGTGGGCGCTCTCGACGTCGACGCGATGAGGCCTGGCGGCCCGCGGTGGGAGGAGTGGGTGCGGATCCGGCTGCTGCACACCCAGATCCGCCTGGGCATCCTCCGCTCGGGGCGCTGGGACACGTCGGTGAGCATGCCGATCAGCCAGGCCGCCACTGCCGTCGGCGGGCACATCTTCGGCGCCTACCGGATCAAGCTCATGGAGCACTTCGGTGCCCGACCGACACCCGATGAGGCCGCCGGCTTCAAGCTGATGTGGCGCTGGATCGCACGCATCGAGGGCGCCAGCGCCGAGCTGCTCGGCACGACCGACGCCGAGCAGCTCCAGCTGGCGACCCGGATCAGCGACCACCTCTACCGGCCGACGGAGGACTCGCGCGTCGCGACCGCGGCGATGATCGACGGGCTGGCGACCATGAAACGGATCTTCCCGGTCTCTCGCCGTGTCCACGCCTCCCTGGTGCGCGACCTCCTGTCCGAGGACATGGTGCAGACGCTGCCCGGCCGAGACGTCCCGGCCGCGCTCGGGCTCGAGGAGTTGCCGCGCGCGGACCGTGCGGCAGCCACGGTCACCTGGGTGGACCGCGGCCTGACTCGGCTGGTCGCGGCCATGCCGGGAGACGACGAGACACGGCTGCGCGCCTTCAACGGCTTCCTCGCCCGTCAGCTCGGCCCGGTCGCACCGACGTACCGCGCCACCCGCATCGTGCCGCCGCACGATCGGAGCGGCACGTGATCGGCGATCGGTGGGGTGTCACGACCGAGGAGACCCGCGCGTCCTATCCCTGCGACGACCACGTCCCGGGCGCATCGCTGCAGGCATGGCGGGGAGTGACGATCGACGCGCCGCCGAGCGTCGTGTGGCCGTGGATCGTGCAGCTGCGGCTGGCGCCGTACTCCTACGACAGGATCGACAACCTCGGTCGCCGCTCGCCACGCGAGCTCCTGCACCTCGACGACCCGGACATCGGCGACGCGTTCAGCTCCTCGGCCGGCCGGCCACTCGGCCGCGTCGTCGACGTCCGGCACGGGGACCACCTCACCGCCCGGATCATGGGAGCCGTGATGACCTACCGGCTCCACCCGGTCGGTGATCGCCGGACGAGGCTCGTCCTCAAGATCGTCGGTGACTTCCCGCGGATCGTGGCGACGGCCCTGTCGGTCGGTGACCTCGTCATGGCTCGGCGCCAGCTGTTGAACCTGAAGGACCTCGCCGAGGCCAGCGCCCGCTGATGTCGGCGCACGCGCCTAGTGTGCTGGCATGGCGGTGGTGGACGACGTACGACCGCTGGGCTCCGAGCTCGAGCGGTCCTACATCGCGTACGTCCGCGGTGCGCTCCGGTTCCGGGTCGGGCAGATCGTGTACGTCGGCTTCTCGCCGGACGAGCGCGTCATGGGGTTCGCGTTCCCCAAGGAGGAGCGGGACGCGCTGGTCGGTGGTGACCCGCGGTTCTCCCTGCCGCGTCCCTCGGACCTGCGCTTCAACTGGGTCCACGCCGACCTGGCGGCGCTCGACCCCGCCGAGGCGCGCGAGCTGGTCGTCGATGCCTGGCGGATGGTGGTGCCGCAGAAGTGCGCGCGTGCCTACGACCTGACCCACCCCGGCGGCCCGGGGTGAGCCTCGCTCAGGATCTGCGCGAACCCAGCACCGGGTGCAGGTGGACCGACTCGACGGCGACCCGGGCAGGCACCGCGCCATCGAACCATGGCCTAGGGGTCGACCAGCGCGGACGCGCGCCGGGTCATGGCGCGGAGCGGAGGCGGTACTCGACCTCGGGTCGCCCGGCGCCGTACCGGTGTCCCCGGACGACCTCGCCGCTGTCGGCCAGGTGCTCGAGGTACCGCCGGGCGGTGACGCGGGAGGTCCCCGTGCGCGCGGCCACCTCGGAGGCGGACATCCCGCCGTCGCCGTCACGCAGGCCGGCCAGCACCGCGGACAGCGTTTCCTCGCTCATGCCCTTCGGCAGCGGGGTCGCCGGCCGGTGCAGCGCGCCGAACATCGCGTCCACCTCGCCCTGCACGACCGAGTCGGCGGTCGCGGCGAGCTGCATGCGGTACGTCGCGTACTGCTCGAGCTTGGCGCGGAAGCCCGCGAACGTGAACGGCTTGAGCAGGTAGTGCGCGACACCCTGGGTCGCCGCGCGGCGGACGACCTCGCGGTCGCGCGCGGAGGTCACCGCGATCACGTCGGCGAGGACGCCGTCGGCGCGGAAGCGCTGGAGCAGCGCCAGCCCGTGGCCGTCGGGCAGGTTGAGGTCGAGCAGCACGAGGTCGACAGGGACGCGCCGCAGCAGGCGCAGGGCCTCGGCGGTGCTGTGCGCGACGCCGGCGAGGGCGAACCGGTCGAGGCGCTCGACGTACGCCGCATGCGCCTCGGCTGCGATCGGGTCGTCCTCGACGACCAGCACCCGGATCGGCGGCAGCGCTGGGCTCACGAATCCTCCCCGGCGGATCGCAGCGACAGCGTCACGAGGAAGGACGCGCCGCCCAGGTCGGCGCGCCCGATGGTGACCTGTCCGCCGTGGCGGCGGGCGACGCCGGCCACGAGCGCCAGGCCGAGGCCGTGGCCCGCCTCGGCCTTGCTCGACCAGCCGCGCGTCAGCACCAGCGCCGACTGCTCGGGACTCAGCCCCGGTCCGCTGTCCTCGACCAGCACGGTCGCCGTGTCGTCGACCTGGCCGAACCGCACGAGCACGCGGCGATGCGCTGCGTCGGCGACCGCCTCGAAGACGTTGTCGACGAGGTTGCCGACGACGGTGATGAGGTCGCGGCTGGCGACCGCGGCGAGCTGGGGCAGCTCGCCCTCGACGGTCAGCTCGATCCCGCGCTCGGCCGCCTCGGCGCTCTTGCCGACGAGCAGGGCCGTCAGCGCCGGGTCGCCGGCGGCGGCCACCAGGCGGTCGGTGAGCGATTGCGCGAGCTGCAGCTCGGTCGTCGCGAACTCGAGGGCGTCGTCCGGCCGCCCGAGCTCGATGAGCGAGACGACCGCGTGCAGCCGGTTGGCGGCCTCGTGGTTGAGCGCGTGCAGCGAGTCGGTCAGCCCGCGGACCAGCTCGAGCTCACCCGTCGCGGCGCGCAGCTCGGTCTGGTCGCGCAGGGTGACGACCGCGCCGACCTCCCGGCCCGCCCAGCTCGCGGGTGCGGAGCTGACCAGGACGAGGCGCTCGCCGGCGGCGTAGAGGTGGTCGCTGCTCGCCGTCGTGCCGGTGGCGGCGGCGACGAGGCCGGGAGCCAGGCCCAGGTCGGCGAACCGTCGCCCGACGGCGTCGGTGGGCAGGGTGAGCAGGCGGTGCGCCTCGTCGTTGGCGAGCTGCACCCGGCCCTCGTCGTCGAGGAGCACCAACCCTTCGCGCATCGCGCCGAGGACGGCCGCGTAGAACTCGTACATCCGGCCGAGCTCGTGGGCGCCCAGGCCATGGGTCTGGCGGCGCAGACGCCGCGCCACCAACCAGGTGCCGAGCAGGCCGAGGAGGAGCACCGCGGCCGCCGCACCGACGATCAGGACGAGCGAGCGGGCCAGCCGGCGGTCGATGGTGGCGACCTTGATGCCGACCGCGACGAGCGCGACGACCTTGCCGTGGCCGTCGCGGATGGGGGCGACGGCGCGCACGGACGGACCGAGCGTGCCGGTGTACTGCTCGGTGAAGACCCGGCCCTCGGGCGCCGAGCCGACGTCGCCCACGAAGCGCCTGCCGATCTCGGCCGGGTTGGGGTGGCTGTAGCGGATCAGCCCGAGCGACATCACCGTCACGAAGTCGACGCCCGCCGACCGGCGTACGGCCTCGGCCAGGGGTTGGACCTTCGCGCTGGGCCGCGCCGTCTGCACCGCGGCGACCAGGTCCGGGGAGTCGGCGAACGTCGTCGCCACCGCGACCACCCGGTGGGTCGCGTCGTTGCGCGCGTCGCGATGGGCGTCGTACGCCGCCAGCCCGATCGCCGCCGCTCCGAGCAGGAGCACCACCAGGACCTGCAGCACCAGCATCTGGCGCGCCAGGGACGGCTCCGCCCGCGGGGTACGTCCGGGATCGGAGGCGCGGGCCATGAGCCGGAGTCTTCCACCGACGGCGCGAACACAACGAACACAAGGGTGACTGCGGTCACATGCCGTCCGAAGGTGATCCGCAGAGCCGGCACCGGGCCGGCCCCAGAACAAGGAGGACGCCGTGAGCACCAGTGCTCCCCGGAACCGGACCAGCTATCTCTACCTCGCCGTGCTGGCGGCCGTCGCGTTGGGCGTCGTGGTCGGCCTGGTCGCACCGGACACCGGCGTACAGCTGGCGCCGCTCGGCAAGGGCTTCGTGGCCCTGATCAAGATGATGATCCAGCCGGTCATCTTCTGCACGATCGTGCTCGGCGTCGGGTCGGTGTCGTCCGCTGCCAAGGTCGGCAAGGTCGGCGGCCTCGCGCTCCTCTACTTCACCGCGATGTCGACGGTGGCGCTCGGGATCGGCCTGGTGGTCGGCAACGTGCTGCACCCGGGCAGCGGGCTGCACATGTCGGACGCCGTCGCGACCGCGGGCCAGGCCCAGGTCACCCCCGGCGAGGGCGGTACGACGGACTTCCTGCTCGGCATCATCCCCACCTCGCTGGGCTCCGCGCTGACGTCCGGTGAGGTCCTCCAGACCCTGCTGATCGCCCTGCTGGTGGGCTTCGCGCTGCAGGGCATGGGCTCCGCCGGGCAGCCGATCCTGACCGGGGTCGCGCACCTGCAGCGCCTGGTCTTCCGGGTGCTGACCATGATCATGTGGGCCGCCCCGATCGGTGCCTTCGGCGCCATGGCCGGCGTCGTCGGCGCCACCGGCGCGGACGCGCTGAAGAGCCTCGCGCTGCTGATGGTCGGCTTCTACCTGACCTGCGCGGTCTTCGTCTTCGGCGTGCTCGGCACCGTGCTGTGGCTGACCACCCGGATCAACGTGCTGCGCCTGCTCGGCTACCTCGGTCGTGAGTTCCTGCTGATCCTGTCGACCTCCTCCTCGGAGTCGGCGCTGCCGCGGCTGATCGCGAAGATGGAGCACGCGGGCGTCGACGCCGCCACCGCGGGCGTGGTCGTGCCGACGGGCTACTCCTTCAACCTCGACGGCACCGCGATCTACCTGACCATGGCCTCGCTCTTCATCGCCGAGGCGATGGGCCAGCCGCTCTCGATCGGCGCCCAGCTCTCCCTGCTGGTCTTCATGATGATCGCCTCCAAGGGCGCGGCCGGCGTGACCGGCGCCGGCATGGCCACCCTCGCCGGCGGCCTGAGCTCGCACCGACCCGAGCTGGTCGACGGCGTCGGCCTCATCGTCGGCATCGACCGCTTCATGTCCGAGGCCCGCGCCCTCACCAACTTCGCGGGCAACGCGATCGCCACCGTGCTGGTCGGCCACTGGACCGGCACCCTGGACCGCGGCCGCCTCGACCGGGTGCTCTCCGGGGCCGAGCCGTACGACGAGACCGCGGTCCCCGAGCACGTCACCACGAGCGGCCAGCCCGACGGCAAGCCCGACGCCGTCCCGGCCGCTCCGCAGCCGGCGCTGGTGACCGCGTGAGCACGCTCGTCGAGCCGGACTCGGCGTACTTCCAAGTAACCCCGCGCAGGCCTGATGATCGCACCATGTCCCGCACCGTCACCGCGTCGTCCAACTCCGTCACCCTGCGCCTGTACGCCGACCCCGACCACCGGGTCGTCGGGTCGGTGGCCACGGCGATCGGCGACGCCGGTGGTGTGGTGACCGCGATCGACGTGGCCGACTCCAGCCACGACCGGCTCGTCGTCGACGTGACCTGCTCGTCGGCCGACGCCGACCACGCGGCGGAGATCCAGGCCGCGGTCGAGGCCGTGCCCGGCGTACGGGTGCACAAGGTGTCGGACCGGACCTTCCTCACCCACCTCGGCGGGATCATCGAGGTCGCCTCCAAGGTGCCGCTGAAGACGCGCGACGACCTGTCGCTGGCCTACACGCCCGGTGTCGGCCGCATCGCGCAGGCGCTGGCGGACCGGCCCGAAGACGTCTCCCGGCTCACCATCAAGGGCAACTCCGTCGCCGTGGTGACCGACGGCTCCGCCGTCCTCGGGCTGGGCAACCTCGGCCCCGGCGCGGCGCTGCCGGTGATGGAGGGCAAGGCGGCGCTCTTCAAGAAGTTCGGCGGCATCAACGCCTGGCCGATCTGCCTGGACACCCAGGACACCGACGAGATCGTGCGCGCGGTCGAGCTGATCGCGCCCGGCTTCGGCGGGATCAACCTCGAGGACATCGCCGCGCCGCGCTGCTTCGAGATCGAGGCGCGGCTGCGCGAGCGGCTCGACATCCCGGTCTTCCACGACGACCAGCACGGCACCGCGATCGTCGCGCTGGCCGGCCTCACCAACGCCCTGCGGGTCGTCGGCAAGGCGCTGCCCGACGCGCGGGTGGTGGTCTCCGGCGCAGGCGCGGCCGGTACGGCGATCGTGGGGCTGCTCCTCGCCGCGGGCACCACCGACATCGTGGTCTACGACCGGGCGGGGTGCCTGGTCGACGGGGCGTCGGGGCTCTCGGAGGCACACGCCGCACTCGCGGTCCGGACCAACCCGCGCAAGGTCACCGGCACCCTGCGTGCCGCGCTCCAGGGCGCCGACGCGTTCATCGGCGTCTCCGCGCCGGGCATCCTCGAGCCGGCGTGGATCGCGGAGATGGCGCCCGACCCGATCGTCTTCGCGATGGCCAACCCCGACCCGGAGGTCGACCCGGTCCAGGCCTCCCGCTACGCCGCGGTCGTCGCCTCCGGCCGCTCGGACTTCCCGAACCAGATCAACAACGTGCTGGCGTTCCCGGGTGTCTTCCGCGGCCTGCTCGACGCGCGCGCCTCGCAGGTGACCACGACGATGATGCTGCGCGCCGCCGCGGCGATCGCCGGCGTCGTCAGCGACGCCGAGCTCAACCCGTC
Organism: Nocardioides montaniterrae; assembly: GCF_054782655.1. Taxonomy (NCBI): domain Bacteria; kingdom Bacillati; phylum Actinomycetota; class Actinomycetes; order Propionibacteriales; family Nocardioidaceae; genus Nocardioides; species Nocardioides montaniterrae. Next base: position 227,589 of record NZ_BAAGSB010000004.1, read on the forward strand.
GTACATCATCCCGACGGTGTTCAACGCCGACGTGCACACCGCGGTGGCAGCGGCGATCGCTCACGCCGAGGACTGATCTCGGGCAGACTTGCGGGCATGCAGCTCACGCGTTCGCTCGCCTACGACGCCCCCGTCACCACCGTCCTCGCGATGCTCCACGAGCCGGAGTTCTGGGACCGCGTGGCGGTGGCGACGCGGGCGCTGTCCAGTGCGACCACGGTCGTGGCGGGCGAGGGCGGTGCGGTCGAGGTGGTCACCGACCAGCAGCAGGCGGTCGCCGGCGTGCCGGCCTTCGCCAAGCGGATCGTCGGCGACAGCACCCGCGCGATCATCACCGCGGCGTGGGACGGCCCGCAGGCGACGTACGTCGTCGACACCCCCGGCAAGCCGACCTCGATCAAGGGCACGGTCACGGTCGTGCCCGAGGGGGAGGGATCCGTCGTGCGCTACGAGCTCGACGTGTCCGCGAGCGTGCCGGTCGTCTCCGGCAAGCTCGAGCGGCTGATCAGCGACCTCACCAGCGCGGGGATCGACCAGGAGCACGAGGTCGGGCGGGCCTGGCTGGCCGAGGCCCGGTCGGCCGAGACCGAGCCTGCCGAGTCGGTGGCGACCGAGGCCGCGACGCCGGCCGTCGCCCCTGCTCCTCCCGCTTCGATGGCGGCACCCGCCAAGCCCGCCAAGCCCGCCAAGCGCGGGCGGGTGCGGACCGTGCTGGACGTCGACCAGACGATCGCCAAGCTGGACGCGACGACCGACCGGCTCAACGACACCCTGGACACGTTCGGCGCGCTGCTCGTCGACTTCACCGCGGCGCTGACCGAGTTCAACACCTCGGTGCGCGGCTTCAACGGCACCGTCGGCGAGTTCGACGGCGTGGTCGACAAGGCCGACGGGCTGCTCGCCCGCGCCGACCTGCTGCTCGGCCCGCTCGGCAGCGCCCAGCTGCTCGGCGACCAGCTCAAGGCGGCCGGCGCCGCCGCCGGCTCGGTGGCGGCGAACGCCGTGCGCAAGGGCGTCGCGGTCGGCAAGGGCCTGACCCCGGGCAGCTGACCCATCCGTCCTCGGCGCGCCTCCGAAGCACCTCCGTGACCGCTCGGCTGCTGTGGTTCCGCCGCGACCTGCGGCTGCTCGACCACCCCGCGTTGATGGCGGCAGCCGATGCCGCCGGGGCCTCGGGCGTCGTGCCGCTGTTCGTGCTCGACCCGGCGCTGCTGGAGCCCTCAGGAGCGCCGCGGGTCGCCTTCCTGCTGCGCTCGCTGCGTGCGCTGGACGCCGACCTGCGCCGGCACGGCGCCGCGGGTCTGGTCGTGCGCTCCGGACGGCCCGAGGACGTCGTGCCGGCCGTCGCGGCCGAGGCCGCGGCGAGTGGGGTGCACGTGTCGGCCGACCTCGGTCCGTACGGCGCCGCCCGGGACGTCCGGGTCGAGGCCGCGCTCGGCAGCGTGCCGCTGGTGCGCACCGGGTCGCCGTACGCCGTGGCGCCGGGCCGGCTGCTGACCGGCGCGGGGACGCCGTACCAGGTCTTCACGCCGTACTTCCGCGCCTGGCTGCGCCACGGCTGGCGTGCGCCCGCCGCCTCGGACCCGGCCGCGGTGACCTGGCGCGGGCTGCCGTCGGACTCGTTGCCGGCGGAGCCGCCGCTCGGCGACGTCGCCCTGCCGGAAGCCGGGGAGGAGGCGGCGCACCGGGCCTGGGCCGTGGCGCTCGACCGGCTGCCGGCGTACGCCGAGGAGCGCGACCGCCCCGACCTCGACGCGACATCCCGACTCTCGGCGTACCTCAAGGTCGGCGCGATCCACCCGCGCACCCTGCTCGCCGACCTGGCCCCGGAGGACACCACCTTCCGCAGCGAGCTCGCCTGGCGCGACTTCTACGCCGACGCGCTCCACCACCACCCGGCCTCCGCGCGCGACTACCTCCGCCCGCAGCTCGCCGGGCTGCCGTACGCCGAGGGCGACGTGCTCGCCGAGCGCCTCGACGCCTGGGCGGCCGGCCGCACCGGCTACCCCCTGGTCGACGCCGGGATGCGGCAGCTGGCGGGTGAGGCGTGGATGCACAACCGGGTGCGGATGGTGGTCGCTTCGTTCCTGGTCAAGGACCTCAAGGTCGAGTGGCAGCAGGGCGCGCGGCACTTCCTGCGTCACCTCGTCGACGGCGACCTGGCCAGCAACCAGCACGGCTGGCAGTGGGTCGCGGGCTGCGGCACCGACGCGGCGCCGTACTTCCGGATCTTCAACCCGGTCGCGCAGTCGCGGCGCTTCGACCCGGCCGGCGACTACATCCGGCGCTGGGTGCCCGAGCTGCGCGAGCTCGGGCCGTGCGAGATCCACGAGCCGTGGCGGCGCAGCGACGGGCCGCCGAACGGGTACCCGCTGCCGATCGTCGACCACGCCGAGGAGCGCGTGGCCGCGTTGGCGGCGTACGACGCCCTCCGCCGGTCGACGCCCTGACGGCGCCCGGACCGACGGCCGTCAGTCCGATGCCCGGCCGTGCCGCGGCGGGCGGGGGACGAACATCGGGGTGCGGTCGGCGTACGCCTCCCAGCCGGGGCGGCCCGCCATCCGGCGGTCGGCCAGCCGAGCGCCCGAGACGAGGGTGAGGAACCAGGTGACCAGGATCGGGCCGGGCAGGGTGGCGAGGGCGGCCCAGCCACCGCTCGCGACGCCGCCGACCAGCCAGAGGCCCCACCAGACGCAGGCATCGCCGAAGTAGTTCGGGTGCCGGGTCCAGGCCCAGAGGCCGGTGGTCAGCAGCGGCGGGCGGTCGGGATCGGAGCGGTACGCCGCGAGCTGGGCGTCACCGACCGCCTCGAAGGTCAGCCCGAGCGCCCACAGCGCGACGCCCGGCACGAATGCCCACGCCCATCCGGCGGCCGGCGCGAGTGCCTGGCCGGCGACGACCGGCGCAGCGATGACCGCGACGGCGGCGCCTTGCAGGACGAACACCTTGACGACGATCCGGCGGAACGGCACGGCCGCGAACGGCCCGCCCATCAGGTCCTCGTAGCGCGGGTCGTCGTGCTGCGAGCCGAGCACCCGCGTGCCGAGGTGCCAGGTGAGCCGCAGCCCCCACACCACGAGAAGCAGCGTCAGGACCCCGCGGCGGATGGAGCTGTCGGCGCCGCTGATCTCGGCGGCGACCTCGCCCGCGACGGCCGCCGCCACGAAGGCCGCTCCCCAGGCGGCGTCGACGACGGCGTACCTCCTCAGGCGCCGCGACCAGAGCGCGGCGGTGGTCATCACGACGGCCACCGCGAGCACCGCGGAGAGGGCGACGGTCAGCACCGGGCCCACGCTCAGGCCTCGCGGGTGAACAGGAGCTGGTGGACGTCGATGTAGCCGGCGGCGAAGCCGGCGCGGCAGTACTCCAGGTAGTAGTGCCACATCCGGCGGAAGTCCGCGTCGAAGCCGAGGGCCTCGACCTCGTCGGCCCGCGCCGTGAAGGCGGCGTCCCACTGCCGCAGCGTCTCGGCGTAGTGCGCGCCGAAGCCCGTCGCGTCCCGCAGCCGCAGCGTGGACGCCGCGCGCGCAGCGCGGGCCAGCGCCTCGACCGAGGGCAGGAAGCCGCCGGGGAAGATGTACTTCGTCATCCAGGTCTCGTTGTCGCGGGTGGCGAGCATCCGGTGGTCGGGCATGGTGATCGCCTGGATCGCGACCCGGCCACGCGGCGCGAGGACGCGGTCGATGGTGGCGAGGTACGTCGGCCAGTAGCGCCAGCCGACCGCCTCGATCATCTCGACCGAGACGACGGCGTCGTACTCGCCCTCGACGGCGCGGTAGTCGCACAGGTCGATCGCCACGCGGTCGGCGTGACCGGCTGCCGCGACCCGCGCGCGGGCGAGGTCGGCCTGCTCCTCGGACAGCGTCACGCTGCGCACCGTCGCGCCGCGCTCGGCGGCGCGGATCGCCAGCGCACCCCAGCCGGTGCCGATCTCGAGGACGCGGGTGCCCGCGCTCACGCCGGCCAGGTCGAGCAGCGCGTCGATCTTGCGCAGCTGGGCGGTGGGCAGGTCATCGCCGGGGATCGGTGCCCCCGAGGCGTCGGTGCGGAACCACGCGCTGGAGTAGGTCATCGACGGGTCCAGGAAGGTCGCGAAGAGCTCGTTGGACAGGTCGTAGTGCCGCGCGATGTTGCGTCGGGTGTCCTCCTTGCGGCCCCGGTCGTGCTGGGCGATCCGCGGCATCACGAAGGCACGGGCCGCGTGCAGCGGCCGCGGGACCAGGTCCTCGAGCCGGGCAGCCAGCACCGTGAGGAAGCCGGCCAGGTCCGGCGCGTCCCACGCGCCGGTCAGGTGGGCCTCGCCGAAGCCGACGTTGGCGTCGCGGCCGAGGCGGGCGAAGAGCTCGTCGGGTCGACGTACGTCCATCTCCGGACCGCCCAGGCCGAGCACGCGTACGCCGCCGTGCTCGTGCAGGCGGACTGTCACGGGCAACCGGTCGACGGCCGCCGTGAACAGCCGGCGGGCGACCGCCGCACCCACGCTCGTGCGCAGGCCGGGAGCGGGAGCGGGCAGGTCGCGCCAGGTGGAGGTGGTGGTCTGGGGCAGCAGCTCGGTGGTGGTCATCGGACACCTTCCTGGTGGTGGATCGGGCGGGAGTGGATCGGGAGGCCGCGGAGCACGAGGGCGATGCCGTGCAGGCGGATCAGGCCGCTGTCGCGCAGGCCGACGAGGGCGGCGGCCAGACGCGTGCGCAGGTCGACGGGTCCGTCGGTCCGCTCGCCGTGCAGCCAGGCGCGGAACGTCGCGCCGTCCGCGGTCCGCAGGACGACGGCGAGCTCGAGGTGGTCGGCGGGCTCGGGTGCGGAGACGCGGTAGGTGCCGTCCTGGCCGTGGAACGGCGAGACGTGCATGAGCTTCGGCGTCGCCGCGACGCCGTGGTCGTCGGTGCGCAGCAGGTAGGCGTGCCGGTCGCCGTAGGTGTTGTGCACCTCGACCACGGTCGCCAGCGGCGTCCCGTCGCGACGCGTGCACCAGAAGACGCTGATCGGGTTGAAGCAGTGCCCGAACGCCCGCGGGTGCGCGGCCAGCCGCACGCGCGCGTCGCCCAGCTCGACCCCGTTGAGGGCGAGGAAGTGGGCCACGTTCTCCCGCACCGTGCGATCGGGGTCGCCGAGGTGGTCGCGCGCCTCGATCCGGCCCAGGGTGTGGCGGCACAGCCACGCCAGCGGACCGGCGTACGTCGGCAGCGCGTCGAGGTCGGCGACCCACAGCCACGAGCGAACCCGGAAGGTACGCCGCAGCGGGCGGCGTCGCACGTGCTCGATCGTGGTCCGGTAGATCTCGGGTGGGGTCGCGGTCATGCGCCGGACCCTGTGCCTGGCCCGGTGTCGGCCCAGTGGTGGCCGAGCCGCTCGGCGGCCGCGAGGCCGGAGCGCGCGCCGTCCTCGTGGAAGCCCCAGCCGTGGTAGGCGCCCGCGAAGGCCACCCGGTCGGTGTCGAGCTCGGGCAGCCGGCGCTGCGCGGCGACGCTCTCGGGCGTGTAGAGCGGGTGCTCGTAGGCCATCGTGTCGATCACGTGCGCGGCGTCGACGAGCCCGTCGCCGCCGAGCGTGACGAGGTAGCGCTGCTCGGTGGGCAGGCGCTGCAGCCGGGTCAGGTCGTAGGTGATGGTCACCGAACCGGCACCCTCGTGGCGGCGGCGGAAGTTCCACGACGCCTGCAGGCGTGACGCGCGGGGGAGCAGCGTGGTGTCGGTGTGCAGCACCGCGGTGTTCGGCGAGTAGGTGATCGCGCCCAGCACCTCCTTGTGCGCCGGCGTCGCGTCCGCGAGCAGGGCCAGGGCCTGGTGCGGGTGGACCGCGATGACGACCTGGTCGTAGCTCTCCCGCGTGCCGTCGGGGACGGTGACCTCGACCCGGTCGCCGGTCTCGGCGACGGCCGTCACCGGCGTACCGAGCAGGATCCGGCCGCCTCGCGCGGTGAGCGTGGCGGCCACCCGGTCGACGTACGCGTGCGAGCCGCCGGTCACCGTGCGCCAGGTCGGGCTGCCGGTGACCGCGAGCATCCCGTGGTGCTCGAGGAACGCGAACAGGTAGCGCGCCGGGTAGTCGCCCGCGACATCCGGGTCGCACGACCACACCGCCGCGACGAGCGGCTCGAGGAAGTGCCGGACGAGGTACGCCGAGAAGCCCTCCCGCGCCACGAAGTCGGTGAGCGTGGTCAGGTCCTCGGACCCGCCCGAGACGAGGAGCGCCCGCGCGGCACGGTGGAAGCGCGGGACCTCGGCGAGCATCCGGGCGTGCCGGATGAGGCGGCGGCCACCGGAGGGCACCAGCCCACCGGGCCCACGCGCCCCGGCCCAGGTGACGCCGGTGACGTCGTCGGCCATCGACATCGACATCTCCGACTCCTGGGTCGGCACGCCGAGCTCGGCGAAGAGGCGGAGCAGCACGGGGTAGGTGCGCGCGTTGTGCACGATGAAGCCGGTGTCGATGCCGAGCTCGCGGCCGGACGGGTCGAGCACGCTGTGGGTGTCGGCGTGCCCACCGAGCCGGTCATCGGCCTCGTAGAGGGTCACCTCGGCGGCGCTCGAGCAGAGGTACGCCGCGGTCAACCCCGCGACACCTGCTCCGATCACGGCGACCCGGCGAGGGGTGGTCGGGTTCGTCATGCCCGGGGTTCGGAGCACTGGTCCGTGCCGGATTGGTCGGCCCGGTCACACCGTCACCCATCCGATCGCGGGCCGGCTCCGAACCCCCTCCATGAACCGTCCGACCACCGCCCTGCTCGGCCCGGTCGCCGGAGGCCTCGGCCTCGCGGCCGGCCACCTGTACGCCGCCCTGACCACGCCGGCCGCATCGCCGGTGCTGGCGGTCGGCTCGGTGGTCATCGACCACACACCGACACCGGTCAAGGAGTGGGCGATCGTCCACTTCGGCACGCACGACAAGCAGATCCTCACCGGATCGGTGCTCGTGGTGGTGCTGTTGGTGGCCGGCGTCGTCGGGCCGCTGGCGCGCCGGCGTACGGCGTACGGGGTCGGTGCCTTCGTCGCGCTCGCGACCGTCGCGGGGATCTGTGCGCTGAGCCGGCCGCTGGCCGGCCCGACCCAGGTGCTGCCCAGCGTGCTCACCGCCGTCGTGGCGTCGGGCGCCCTGCTCCTGCTGCTGCACCTCGGACGCGACCGGGCCACGACCGACCCGCTCGATGGTGGTGCGCGCGGCTCGCGCCGGGCCGTCCTCGTCGGCCTGGCCGCGCTCGGTGCCGGCGCGGCGGGCCTGGGCGGGCTGGGCCGTCGCGTGATCAGCGTGCGCGCCCGTCCCGAGAACATCACCCTGCCGGCGGCGACCGACGCGGCGGTCCCGCTGCCGGCCGGCCTCGACCGCACGGTCCCCGGGATCACGCCCTTCGTCACCCCGAACGCGCACTTCTACCGGGTCGACACCCGCCTCGACGTACCCGTCGTCGACAGCTCGTCGTGGAGCCTGGAGATCGACGGGATGGTCGACCACCCGTTCACGATCAGCTTCGACGAGGTCCTCGCGATGCCACTGATCGAGCGCGACGTCACCGTCACGTGCGTCAGCAACAGCGTCGGCGGTCCCTACGTCGGCAGCGCCCGCTGGCTCGGCGTACGCCTGCAGGACCTGCTGGACCGCGCCGGCGTGCAGGCCGGTGCCGACCAGGTGCTCAGCACCGATGTCGGCGGGATGACCATCAGCACCCCGCTCGACCTGCTGACCGATGGGCGCGACGCGATGCTCGCGGTCGGCATGAACGGCGTACCGCTGCCGCGCGAGCACGGCTTCCCGGCCCGGCTGGTCGTGCCCGGTCTCTACGGCTTCATCAGCGCGACCAAGTGGGTCACCCGGCTGACGGTGACGACGTACGCCGAGAGGCAGGCGTACTGGACCAAGCGCGACTGGGCGACACGTGCGCCGATCAAGATCTCCAGCCGCATCGACACCCCTCGTCCGCTGCAGTCGCTCGAGGCCGGTGACGTCGTCATCGGCGGAGTCGCCTGGGCGCAGGAGGCCGGTGGTGTGGCCAAGGTCGAGGTCAGCGTCGACGGTGGCCCGTGGCTGCCGGCCACGCTCGGCCCGACCGGCGGCAACGACTACTGGCGCCAGTGGTTCCACCGCTGGCCGGCGACCCCGGGTGACCACCAGCTCAGCTGCCGCGTCACCGACGGTGCGGGCACGGTCCAGACGCCGGTGCGCACGCTGCCGTTCCCGGCCGGGTCCAGCGGCCTGCAGTCGATCTCCGTGACTGTGTCCTGAGTCACCCATCCGATCTGCTCCCCGCTCCGAACCACTCATCACCAGGACCCACCGCGGGTCCTCGATCGGAAGGTAGAACCCATGAACAGGAACCTGCGCCGCACCGGCCTCGCCGCCCTCGCCCTCGCCCTCACCGGCGGTCTGGCCGCCTGTGGCAGCGACAGCGACAGCTCCGCGACGCCCGGCCCGTCCACCGCGATGGGCGCGAGCGCCGCCGACCAGACCTTCGGTCCCGCCTGCTCGGCGATCCCGAAGTCCGGTGCCGGCTCCTTCGACGGCATGGTCAACGACCCGGTCGCGACCGCCGCGAGCAACAACCCGCTGCTCAGCACGCTGGTCACCGCGGTGACCAAGGCCGGCCTGGTCGACACCCTCAACGGCGCCGACGGTCTCACCGTCTTCGCACCCACGAACGACGCGTTCGGCAAGATCCCGAAGAAGCAGCTGGCCGCCGTGCTGGCGAACAAGACGCTGCTCACCGAGATCCTGACGCACCACGTCGTGGGCGGTCAGCTCGACCCGAAGCAGGTCGTCGGCACCCAGACGACCCTCAACAAGGACCAGGTCACCGTCAAGGGCGACACCAACGGCATGACGGTCGACGGCGCGCACGTGCTCTGCGGCAACATCCCGACCTCGAACGCCACGGTCTACGTCATCGACCAGGTCCTGCTTCCCAAGAAGTGACCCCACCACCCCGCCGTTGACGAAAGAATCACGCCATGGACCAGCCTCTGCCGGAACCGGACGGCGCCCCCGCCACGGGGCAGCCGACCGGCCTCCCGGACCTCCCCGCGCTGCTGCATCGCTCGGCGCGGGGGGACGAGGCGGCGTTCGCCGAGCTGTACGACGCCACGGCCCCGCGGGTCTACGGCCTCGTCCGCCGGGTCCTCCGCGACCCGCACCAGGCCGAGGAGGTGGCCCAGGAGGTCTACCTCGAGGTGTGGCGGAACGCGTCCCGGTTCGACCCCGCTCGGGGCAGCGCGCTGGCGTGGATCCTCACGATCGCGCACGGCCGGGCCGTCGACCGGGTCCGCTCGGCCGAGGCGGCCGGCCGTCGCGACGAGGCCTATGAGCGCCGCAACCGGGAGGTCGAGCACGACTCGACCGCCGAGGCGGCCCATGCCTCGTTCGAGGCGCGGCGGGTCCGCTCCGCGCTGGACCAGCTCACGCCGGTCCAGCGCGAGGCGGTCTCGCTCGCCTACCTGGGTGGCTACACCCACACCGAGGTGGCTGGTCTGCTCGACCTGCCGCTCGGCACCGCGAAGACCCGGATCAGGGACGGCCTGATCCGGTTGAGAGACACTTGGGGAGTGGGGGTGAACCGATGAGCAGCGACATCCACGCACTGTCCGGTGCGTACGCCGTCGACGCCCTCGACGACGCCGAGCGCGTCGACTTCGAGCGCCACCTGGCCGACTGCGCGTCCTGCCGCGACGAGGTCGCCGGTCTGCGCGCCGCGGCGGTCGAGCTGGCCGCCATCACCGAGATGCCCCCGCCGCCGAGCCTGCGTGCCTCGGTGCTGGCCGGCATCTCCGACGTACGACCGCTTCCTCCGCTCGAGAACGCCGAGCCGGCCGCGGCTCCCGACAACGTCCGCCCGCTCGTGCGGCGGCAGCGCTGGACCCGCATCGGCCTGGCCGCCGCGGCAGCCGCGGTCGTCGCGGGCGGGACCACCGCCGTCGTGCACCCGTGGACCGACGCGGCGCCGCCGGCGGCCCTGCCGTCCCTGGCGACGCAGGTCATGCACGCCGACGACGTCCAGCGGGTCAGCAGCTCCGTCCGGGGCGGTGGCAAGGTCACCGTCTACCGCTCGGTCTCGCTCGACCGGGCCGTGGTCGTGGCGAGCGGGATGGGCTCGGCGCCGTCGGGCAAGGTCTACGAGCTGTGGCTGCAGCGTCCCTCGGGGCACCTGGCCCCGGCCGGGCTGTTCTCCGACGGCACCGACCTCCGCGTCGTGGTGCGCGGCAACGCCGGCAACGCGCGGGCGCTGGGCATCACCATCGAGCCGGCGGGCGGGTCCCAGGTACCGACCAGGAACCCTATCGCCATGGTCGCCCTGGCCTGATCGCGCCGCGGCCGTCCGTGACGCCGCGCCGGATCAGGCCCTGGCGCGGCGTACGCCGACGACGGCCGCGCCCCACAGGAAGGCCGTCAGCGCCAGCGCGAGCAGGACCCACGCGGGAGGGGCGTGCTCGCCCAGCGCGATGACCGCCATCGCCAGCGACCAGGCCCCGAGCAGCGCGAGGTCGAGCAGCCCGGCCACGAGGCGCAGGTCGACGCGGCGGGCCGCCCGATCGGGAGCGAGCAGGGCCGCGTCGGAGAGCAGCAGCACCACGCCGAGCACGACGAACAGCGACGCCCACCCCGTCCCGACGGCCGTGGTGGACCGGCCGATGAGAGCGATGCCGATCGCGATCACGCCGGCGCCGACAGGGAGGCCGAGCAGGATCGTCCAGAGCGGAGGCCGGTTCATCGGCGCAGCCTCAGGGCGGTGCGGGCGAGGAGCGCGAGACCCACCACCGCCAGCGGCACGGCGGCCAGCGCCGCCGACCCGTCCCAGGAGAGGGCCACGACGGCGAGGACGAGGGCGAGGGCCGCGAGGCCGAGGTTGACGCCCTCGTCGTACCAGCGGTCGATCCGTTCGCCGGCGACCGCGCGCACGACCGAGATCGCCGCGCACCACAGGGCGTAGCCGGCCAGCACCCGCATCGCGACGTACGCCGAGGTGCCGGGGTCGATCAGCAGGCCCCAGCCGATGACAGCGGCCAGCGCGCCCAGGAACAGATGGATCCCGGCGTCGGCGTACCTGCTCAATCGAACAGCCCGCCGATCGCGCCGCCGAGCTTGCCGACGCCGTCGGCGATCGCGCCGCCGGTGTCCTCGAGGGCGCCGACGCCCTCGTCGAGGGCGGCGCCGACGTCCGGGCCGTTCTCGAACATCGAGTCGATGACGCCGTCGGAGAAGATGCTGACGCCGGCCCCGACGATGGCGCCCGCGACGGCTCCGACGGCGGTGCCGGCGACGGGTACGACGGAGCCGACCCCGGCACCGACCGCGGCGCCGGCGCCCATGCCGGCGAGGAACGAGACGCCCTGCGAGGTGGCGATCTGGGCGGGGCTCTCGCCGTCCTCGTAGTCGTTGTAGATGCCGATCCCGAGGCCCAGCGGGCCGAGGACCTTGCCGAACTTGCCGACGATCTTGGGGATCTTCGGGCCGTGCAGCTCGCCGGCCTCGTCGAGCAGCTGCGAGGCCTTGTTGAGCTTGCCCTCGAGCGCGAGCCGGTCGGCGTTGAGCTTGTCCTCGTCGAGCGTCTTGAGGAACCCCCACTTGCGCTTGACGTAGCGCTCGGGGTGGGCGTTGAGGTCGTCGATCGCGCTCTTCACCTCGCCGAGGAGCCCCTGCGCGGTCTTGTGCAGCGCCGACTGCTTCAGCCCGATGTTGACGCCGATCGCGGCCTCACCCGCCTTGCCGAGGATGTCGCCCAGCGTGACGATCCACGACGCGTGCGCGCCGAGGGTGTACTGGTCCTGCAGCGCGCGGCAGGCGGCGGCGTACTCGTGGTCGATCCTCGAGGCCTCGACGCTCGCGTGGACGTAGGCGTTCACCAGCTTCTGCTGGGCGTTGTACGCCGTGACGTCGGCGTTGTACTGGTCGACCTGGTCCGCGGTGCCGGTGAAGCGCTGCGCCGGGCGGGGCAGCGAGGGCCCCGGGTCCTGGACCAGGAAACCGCTCACCGTGAGACCGGCCTTGGTCGCCGTGGTGCGGACGTTCGCCATCTCGTGCTGGCAGCGGCGCAGGGCCGCGGCGAACGTGTCGAGGTCGCCGGCCATCGACGTCGTCGCCGAGTGGAGGTCGGAGGCCTTGCCACGGGCGCGCTTCATCAGGCCGCTGAACTCGCGACCCGCGGCGGAGTCCCAGGACGCGTCGGCGTCCTGGCGGGCGTTGTTGAAGTCGTCGACGGACTGGTCGAGCTTGGGGGCCAGGTGGTGGCGCAGGAAGTCGGAGGCGCCCTCGATGTCCGCGGGGGAGCCCTGGATCTCGGTGTCGACGCTCATGGCGTCATCGCCTTGTGGATCGCCTCCAGATCGGCGGCGGCCGAGGCGTCGGCCCGCTGGTAGTAGGTCCGGCACTCGCGGACCCGGCCCGCCGTCGCGGTGAGGACGTCGGAGATGTTGCCGGCGCTGTCGAGCACCTGGCTCAGCATGCCGGCGATCACCGCGGTCATCGGACCGGCGTCGACACCGGTCGCGGCCGTCGCGTCCAGCCCGTCCAGGCCGCTCGCCCCCTTGTCCAGGGAGGTCGCGATCGTCGCGAGGACGCCCAGGTCGACGTCGATGCTCATGCCTCGCCCTCCCGCAGCCCGGGCGAGACGTCGAGGAAGAGCAGGTCGTACGGCGACTGCTCGTGCAGGCGCTGGAGGGCCGGGACGTCACACAGGATCCAGGACTGGCCGGGCAGGTAGAAGTCGTGCAGCCGGTCGATCGCGGAGTAGACGAAGAGCGCCGTACGCCCGTCGGCGACCTTGTGCAGGATCACGCGGCGTACGGCGGGATCGGGCTCATCGGTCGTCGGGACGTAGACGACGGGCGGGAACTGGCTCCGCGCGCTGGCCCGCGACGCACTGGTCGTGGTCGCACTGGTCATGGTCGAACCTCCCGAGTCGGCGCCATGTCGACCCATTATCGCCGCGGCGCCCTCAGATGTCGGTGCCGGCCTCGGCGGCCGACCGTAGGACGCAGAACTCGTTGCCCTCAGGATCGGCGAGCACGGCCCAGCCCGTGCCGGGACCGTCCTTGCCGCGCAGGTCGTCGACCAGCGTGGCGCCGTACGTCAGCAGTCGGTCGATCTCCTCGTCGCGGGTGCCGGAGCGCGGGCGCAGGTCGAGGTGGAGGCGGTTCTTGACGGCCTTGGCCTCGGGGACCTCGAGGAACAGGATCCGGTGGCCCGAGCCGGGGTCGCGGATCATGCACTCCTCGTGGCCGGGGAGGTTCGGGTCGCCGTCGAGGTCGACGTACTCCAGGACCGGCTTCCACCACTGCGAGAGGTCGTAGGCGTTGCGGCAGTCGACGGTCAGGTGCGCGACGAAGGAGGCCATGGCGACCACCCTGCCGCTGGTCGTGGACGGGCACAATCGGGTTGTGGCGACGACATCGGTGGAGCAGGTCGATCCGCGGGCGACCGTGTGGCTGCGGCGCAAGGTGCTCCGCCCGAACCAGCAGCCGGCCGAGATCGCGGCCGAGACCGACGTGCCCGGGATGTTCGCGATCGGTGCCTTCGTCGAGCGGGCACTGGTCTGCTGCGTCGTCGCGCACCCCGATGCCTTCCCGGCCGAGCCGGAGACCGAGCCGGAGACCGACCCGGCGTGGCGGCTCCGTGGCATGGCGACGGACCCGCAGCACCGCGGCCAGGGTCACGGCGCTGCCGTCCTGGAGCGGATGCTCGAGGAGCTCAGGCTGCGCGACGCCGCGATCGTCTGGTGCAACGCGCGTACGCCGGCCCGCACCCTCTACGCCCGCGCCGGCTTCGAGGTCGTCGGCGCGGAGTGGGTCGACCCCGAGATCGGCCCGCACGTGCGGATGTGGCGCCGGCTCTGAGGAGCCGGGATCACTCCAGGCCGGACAGGAACCGCTCGATCGCGGCGGTGGCCTCGTCGGGATGGGTCAGGTTGGAGGCGTGCCCGGCCCCGGGGACGAGCACCAGCTCGGCGCCGGTCCCGGTCGCGAGCGCCCGGGCGTGGTCGACGGAGATCGCTGCGTCCTGGTCGCCGTGGATCACGATCGTCGGCATCGTCAGCTCGCCGAGCCGACCGGTGACGTCGTCCTCGCGGCTGACCAGGGTCGTGTAGGCCTGGCGCACCCGGTCGGCCGGGAGGTCCCTCCACTTCGCCTTCCACGCCGCGGCGCCGGACCACTCGCCGCCGAGGATGATCGCCGCGACGATGTCGAGCACCTCGTCCGGCGGACCCGCGGGCGAGGTCCAGATCTCCAGGAGCTGGTCGTACGACGCCAGGTTGGCCGGGTCCTCGACGCCGGACTGGGTGTCGATCAGCACCAGGCCGCGGACCCGCTCGGGGGCGGTGAGTGCGGCCCGGAGCGAGAGGTAGCCGCCCTGGGACATGCCCGCGAGCACCGCCCGGTCGATGCCGAGGTGGTCGAGCAGCCCGAGCAGGTCGGCCGCGGAGTCCCAGTAGGAGAACGGCTCGGCCGTGCTCTGGGTCGCGCCGTGTGCGCGCTCGTCCCAGGTGATGACGCGGTAGCGGTCGCGGAGCGCGGCGACCTGCGGCGCGAACATCTCGTGGTCCATGTAGAGGCCGTGCGAGAACACGATCGGCGGACCGTCGCCGCCCGTGTCCTCGAAGTGGAGCCGCTGACCGTTGACCTCTGCGAACGCCATGCGCCCGACCCTAGAACGATGTCGGCGTCAGTGGGCAGAATCTTTTTCGCAGGTCATGTCGAAGACCGGGTCCGGCGTTCGACGTACTGATGACAGGGCCACCGACCGACGGTGACCCGCACCCGAGCAAGGAGTGGGCAGATGCCTCGTTTCATGGGATTCGTGCGGATGGAAGAGGGCCAGGGGATGCCCCCGCAGTCGATGTTCGACGCGATGGACGTCTACGTCGGCGAGCAGGCCGCCAAGGGTGTCTTCCTCGACGGCGGCGGTCTGTTCGGCACCGAGGACGCCGTGAACTTCGTCGTGCGTGACGGCCAGACCACCCGCGTCGACGGCCCGTACGCCGAGGCCAAGGAGGTCGTCGGTGGCTGGGCGCTGCTGCAGTACGACACCGTCGAGGAGGCGATCGCGGGCAGCCAGGAGTTCGCCGAGCTGCACGCCAAGCACTGGCCCGGCTGCAAGATGGTCTCCACCCTGCGCCAGGTCTCCGAGGGTCCGGCCGAGGACTGATCCGGATCCCGACGTCGGCACCCGGCCCTAGGCTGGCCGGGTGCCCGTCGAGCCCACCACGTCTGCGGCCATCACGACCGCGTGGCGCCAGGAGTGGCCACGGCTGGTGGCCGCGCTGACGCGCATGACGTACGACGTCGCCCTGGCCGAGGACATCGCCCAGGACGCCCTCGTCGCGGCCCTGGAGCAGTGGCCGTCCGGCGTACCGGACAACCCGGGGGCGTGGCTGATGACCACCGCCAAGCGTCGCGCGATCGACCACTTCCGGCGCGCCGAGGTCCTGCGCCGCAGGACGGCCGAGATCGGGCACGACCTGCAGCTCCGGGAGGGGGAGGACATGCCCGACCTCGACGCCCAGGTCGATCACATCGAGGACGACGTCCTCCGGCTGGTGTTCCTCACCTGCCACCCGGCCCTCACGCCGGAGTCGCGTGCCGCGCTGACGCTGCGGCTGGTCGGCGGCCTCACCACCACCGAGATCGCGCGCGGCTTCCTGGCCGCCGAGTCGACGATGGGCCAGCGGATCTCGCGGGCCAAGAAGACGCTGCAGCAGGCCCGCGCGACCTTCGCCCTGCCCACGGGCAGGGACCGTGAGGCACGGCTGGACGACGTGATGGCCGTGATCTACCTGATCTTCAACGAGGGCTACACCGCGACCGCCGGCGAGGACTGGTCGCGGCCCGACCTCACCACGGAGGCGATCCGTCTCGCCCGATTGCTCGCGACCCTGATGCCCGACGAGGTCGAGGTGCTGGGCCTCCAGGCGCTGCTGGAGCTGCAGGCCTCACGGCTGCCGGCCCGGGTGTCGGCCGGTGGCGAGCCGGTCCTGCTCGAGGACCAGGACCGCGGCCTCTGGGACGAGCTGCTGATCCGCCGCGGCCTCGCGGCCCTCGCCCGCGCCGAGGCCCTGGCGGCCGAGGGCACGCCGGTCGGCCGCTACTTCCTCCAGGCCGCGATCGCCTCGCGCCACGCGCGCGCCCGCACCGCCGCGGAGACCGACTGGCGCACCATCGCGCGGCTGTACGACGTGCTCGCGACCGCGGCGCCCGGCCCGGTCGTCGAGGTGAACCGGGCAGTGGCGCACGGCCGGGCGTTCGGCCCGGACGCGGGCCTCGCGGTGCTGGACACGATCGCCCCCGACGCGCTGGCCGGCTCGCACCTGCTGCCGAGCGTGCGCGGCGACCTGCTCGCGCGGTCCGGTCGCGGCGACGAGGCGGCGTACGCCTTTCGCGAGGCCGCCGAGCTCACCCAGAACGAGAGCGAGCGGGTCCTGCTGCTGCGCCGGGCCGAGGCGTCAGGCGTGGGCGAGTGACAGCTTGACCGCGAACGTGACGAAGACGGCGGCGATCGCGGAGGTGCCGGCGGCGGCGAGGCCGCGGCGGCGGCGGAACATCGTCGCCAGCCGGATCCCGCCGAAGATGATGCCGGACAGGTAGATCGCGCTCGAGAGCGTGACCAGGCTGCCGAGGAACAGGAACGACAGCCACGGCCGGTCGTACGCCGGGTCGACGAACTGCACGAAGAACGCGACGAAGAACAGGATCGCCTTCGGGTTGAGCAGGCTGATCACCAGCGCCCGGCGGTAGGGCCGCTCCAGCTCCTCGACGCTGACGCCGGCGGTGGCCGCGGCGACCGCGTCCCGGCGGGTGCGCCAGGTCCGGACCGCGCTGCGGACCAGGGTGAACGCCAGCCAGCCGAGGTAGCCCGCGCCGACGAACTTCACGATGTCGAACGCCGTCGGGCTGGCCTCGAGGGCGGAGGCCGCGCCCGCCGCGGACAGCACCATCAAGATCGCGTCGCCGGTCCAGACACCGGCCGCGGCGCGGTACGCCGTCCGGTGCCCGCGTCGGGCCGCGACCGAGAGGACGTAGAGCGTGTTCGGGCCGGGCAGCAGGATGATCAGCACGAGACCGACGAGGTACGTCGACAGGTCCGTGATGCCCAACATGCCTAGATGGTCGCAGCGGACGTGTGCGGTGTGCCACTCGGTATTAGTGTCGATTTCATGACGCAGACGGGTGGCCCCGGGCTTCCGCAGGAGAGACGACTCGTCACCGAGATCCCGGGCCCGCGCTCGCGCGAGCTCGCGGCCCGCAAGGACGCCGCCGTGTCGCGGGCGGTGGGGACGATGCTGCCGACGTACGCCGTCGCCGCCGGAGGCGGTGTGGTGGTCGATGTCGACGGCAACTCGCTGATCGACCTCGGCTCCGGCATCGCGGTCGCGACGGTGGGCAACGCCGCCCCGCGGGTGGCGCAGGCGGTCGCCGCGCAGGCGGCGGCGTTCACCCACACGTGCTTCATGATCACGCCGTACGACGGCTACGTGGAGGTGTGCGAGGCCCTCAACCGGCTGACGCCGGGCGACCACGAGAAGCGCTCCGCGCTGTTCAACTCCGGCGCCGAGGCGGTCGAGAACGCGGTCAAGATCGCCCGCTCCTTCACGGGCAGGCAGGCGGTGGTGGCGTTCGACCACGCCTACCACGGCCGCACCAACCTGACGATGGCGCTGACCGCCAAGGCGATGCCCTACAAGCAGGGCTTCGGGCCGTTCGCCGGCGAGGTCTACCGAGCCCCGATGTCCTACCCGCTGCGCGACGGACTCGGCGGCGAGGAGGCCGCGGCCCGCGCGATCGGCGTGATCGAGAAGCAGGTCGGGGCCGCCTCGCTGGCCGCCGTGGTCATCGAGCCGATCCAGGGCGAGGGCGGCTTCGTCGTCCCTGCTCCGGGCTTCCTGCCCGCGCTCGCCGCGTGGTGCTCGGCCAACGGCGTCGTGCTCGTCGCCGACGAGGTCCAGACCGGCTTCGCCCGAACCGGCCAGCTGTTCGCCTGCGAGGACGAGGGCGTGGTGCCCGACCTGATCGTCACCGCCAAGGGCATCGCCGGCGGGCTGCCGCTCTCGGCGGTCACCGGCCGCGCCGAGATCATGGACGCGCCGCACGCCGGCGGCCTCGGAGGCACGTACGGCGGCAACCCGCTCGCCTGTGCCGCCGCGCTTGCGGTCCTCGAGACCATCGAGGCCGACGGGCTGGTCGAGCGGGCGCGCGCGATCGGTGAGCAGCTCGGCGGCCGACTCTCCGCGCTCGCCGCGAAGGACGACCGGATCGGCGAGGTCCGCGGCCGTGGCGCGATGATCGCCGTCGAGCTGGTCCGGCCCGGCACCACCGACCCGGACCCCCTGCTCGCCGCCGCCGTCGCGACGGCCGCCCACCGCCAGGGCCTGATCGTGCTGACCTGCGGCACCTACGGCAACGTGCTGCGCTTCCTGCCACCCCTGTCCATCCCCGACCACCTGCTGACCGAGGCGCTCGACCTGCTCGAGCGGATCTTCGAGGAGACCACCGCATGACCACCCCTCCGATCGACTTCGCCCCCGCCATCGCCGGTGTGGACACCGGCCTGCGCATCGACGGAGCGCCCGTCACGACCGAGCGCACCCTCGACGTGCACGACCCCGCGACGGGCAGGACCATCGCCTCGGTCGCCGACGGGGGCACCGTCGAGGGCCGGCTCGCGGTCGATGCGGCGGCCGCCGCTCTGCCCGGCTGGGCGGCGAAGACACCTCGCGAGCGCGGCGAGGTGCTGCGCCGGACGTACGAGCTGATGGTGGCCAACACCGACCGGCTGGCCGCGCTGATGTGTGCCGAGAACGGCAAGTCGATGACCGACGCCCGCGCCGAGGTGGCGTACGCCGCCGAGTTCTTCCGCTGGTTCGGCGAGGAGGCCGTCCGGTCCGAGGGCGACTACTCGATCGCTCCGGCCTCGGGTGCGCGGACCTTCGTGACCCACCAGCCGATCGGCGTCGCCGCTCTCGTCACGCCGTGGAACTTCCCGGCCGCGATGGCCACCCGCAAGATCGGCCCGGCGCTGGCCGCCGGCTGCGCGGTGGTGCTCAAGCCGGCCTCGGAGACGCCGCTGACCGCGCTGGCGGTCGCCGACCTGCTCAAGGAGGCCGGCGTCCCGGACGGTGTCGTGAACGTCGTACCCACCTCCGACGCGGGAGCGCTCGTCACCGCATGGCTCGAGGACGAGCGGGTCCGGATGGTCTCGTTCACCGGCTCCACCGGCGTCGGCCGCAAGCTGCTGGCGCAGGCCGCCGAGCGGGTCGTCAACGCCGGCATGGAGCTGGGCGGCAACGCGCCGTTCATCGTGACGGCCGATGCCGACCTCGACGAGGCCGTGAAGGGCGCGATGATCGCGAAGTTCCGCAACGCCGGTCAGGCCTGCACCTCCGCCAACCGGTTCTACGTCCACGCTGACGTGGCCGACGACTTCGTGGCGAAGTTCGGCGAGGCCGTCGAGGCGCTCAAGGTCGGCCCCGCCGCCGACGGCAACGACATCGGCCCGATGATCACCGAGAAGGCTGCCGACGAGATCCGCGGCAAGCTGGCCGACGCCGTCGCGGCGGGCGCGCGGATCGCGCACCAGGCCACCGCACCGGAGGGCTGGTACGTCGCCCCGACCGTGCTGGTCGACGTGGCCCCCGACGCCGAGATCCTCAAGAGCGAGATCTTCGGCCCCGTCGCACCCGTCGTGACCTGGACCGACACCGACGAGATGATCCGGCTGGTCAACGACACCGAGTACGGCCTCGCGGCGTACCTCTATGCCGGCCGGCTCCAGGACGGCCTCCAGCTGGCCGAGCGGATCGAGGCCGGCATGGTCGGCATCAACCGCGGCCTCGTCTCCGACCCGTCCGCCCCGTTCGGCGGCGTCAAGCAGTCCGGCATCGGCCGCGAGGGTGCGCGCGAGGGCATCCGGGAGTTCCAGGAGACGCGGTACTTCTCGGTCGACCTCTGAGGGCTGTGGGCGGGGGCCGGCCGAACAAGTAACACGTCGTTCGGCGGTCCTCCACGTCGCTGGAGGCTCTTCCACGCTGTCGTGACGGCGTGGGAGAGCCGAAAACGGGGCGGTAGACCGGCGGACGACGTGTTACTTGTTTGGTCCCGGCCCACCCTCACACCTCGAACCGGTACCCCATCCCGGGCTCGTTGCGGAAGTGGACCGGCCGGCTCGGGTCGCTCTCGAGCTTGCGCCGCAGCTGGGCCATGTAGAGCCGCAGGTTGCCCTGCGCGGTCTCGTAGCCGGGTCCCCAGACCTCGAGCAGCAGCTCGCGCTGCGACATCAGCCGGCCCGGGTTGCGCACCAGCACCTCGAGCAGGTGCCACTCGGTCGGCGTCAGGCGTACCTCGATCGCGCCGCGCAGCACCCGCTTGGCGACCAGGTCGACGACCACGTCGCCGAAGGCCAGCTGCGGGGGCTCCTCGGAGGCCGCGTTGCGGCGTAGGAGCGCGCGCAGCCGGGCCAGCAGCTCGTCCATGCCGAACGGCTTGGTGACGTAGTCGTCGGCGCCGGCATCGAGCGCCTCGACCTTGTCGACGCTGTCGCCGCGACCCGAGAGCACCAGCACCGGCACCTCGGAGCGGGTCCGCAGCCGCACGAGCACGTCGACGCCGTCGAGGTCGGGCAGGCCGAGGTCGAGGACCACGACGTCGTACGTCGACCCGAGCGCCATCTCGAGCGCCTGGCCCCCGTCGCCGGCGACGTCGACGTCCCAGCCGCGGGCGCGCAGGTTGATGCGGAGGGCCCGGACGATGTGCGGCTCGTCGTCGACGACCAGGATGCGGCTCATGGCAGGGCCTTCGGCGCGAGGGGCAGCGAGACGCGCATCGTCAGGCCGCCGCCGGGGGTCTCGTGGGGGGTCAGCGTGCCGTCCATCGCCTCGGTGAGGCCGCGAGCCAGCGCCAGCCCGAGACCGACACCGGTCGAGGTGTCGGTGTCGCCCAGCCGCTGGAACGGAGCGAAGACCCGCTGGCGATCGGTGACGGGGATGCCCGGTCCCTGGTCGACCACGCACAGCTCGACGCGACGGCCCATGTGGGCGGCCGTCACCAGCGGCGGCAGCGCCGAGTGGCGCTGGGCGTTCGCGACGAGGTTGACGACGACCCGCTCCAGCAGCCCCGCGTCGGCGTACGCCGCAGGCAGGTCGTCGGCCACGTCGAGGACGACGCCGCGTGGGGCGACGCCGAGGTCGTCGAGCGCGGCGACGACCACGCCGGACAGGTCGACCGGACGCAGGTGGACGGGTAGCGCGCCGGCCTGCAGCCGGCTCATGTCCAGCAGGTTGTCGACCAGGCCGGTGAGTCGGTCGAGCGCGGCGTCGGCGGTGGCCAGCAGCTCGTCGCGGTCGCTCTCGGTCAGCGTGACGTCACGACTACGCATGCCAGACACGACCGCCTTCGTGGCCGCGAGTGGGGTGCGCAGGTCGTGGCCGACCGCCGCCAGCAGGGCCGTGCGCATGCGGTCGGCGGCCTCGAGCTCGGCTGCCGCGGCCGCGGCCTCGGCCCGGCGCGCGGCAACGTCGACGACGCCGCTGACCATCACTGCGACGACGACGAAGGCCACCAGCGCGACGACGTTGTCGGGGTCGCTGATGGCGAACGTCGAGTATGGCTGGGTGAAGAAGTAGTTGAGCAGCAGGCCGGACCAGAGCGCGGCGATGAGTGCCGGACCGATCCCGCCGACCAGGGCGGCGCCGACGACCACCACGAGGTAGACCGAGACGTCCCCGGCCAGGCCCAGCCGCTCGCGCAGCGGTACCAGGCCGGCCAGGAGCAGGATCGGTGCGACGACGGCGAGCGCATGGCCCACGATCCGGCGCCGGTTGCTGAGCGCGGCCGTGCGCAAGCCGAGCATCACCGCGTCACCTCCCTCCTGCGAACCCGTCGACGACCAGGCGTTCATTGTGACGTGGCCGCCGTTAGGGGTTCGTTAGGCCGCGTGCTGGTGCCCCGTCGGCGCCGTTGGATGGAACCGTGAACGTCATCGCGGATGCCCATCCCGCACCGAGGCCGCGCGTCAGCGCGCAGGCCGAGCAGCACGACAAGCCACAGGCCTGGTGGAAGGTCATGTGCCTCACCGGCGTCGACTACTTCTCCACCCTCGGCTACCAGCCCGGCATCGCGTTCCTCGCCGCCGGCCTGCTCAGCCCGATCGCCACGATCATCCTGGTGCTGCTCACCCTGTTCGGCGCGCTGCCGGTCTACCGCCGGGTCGCCGCGGAGAGTCCGCACGGGCAGGGCTCGATCGCGATGCTGGAGCGGCTGCTGCCGTTCTGGCGCGGCAAGCTGTTCGTGCTCGCGCTGCTCGGCTTCGCGCTGACCGACTTCATCATCACCATCACCCTCTCGGCCGCCGACGCGGCGGCCCACGCAGTCAACAACCCGCACATGCCGGCGTACTTCCACGGCAAGGAGCTGTGGATCACGCTCTTCCTGGTCGCCCTGCTGGGCGCGGTCTTCCTCAAGGGCTTCCGCGAGGCGATCGGCATCGCACTGGTGCTGGTCGTCGTCTACATGGCGCTCAACGCGGTCGTGATCGGTGTCGGCGCGGTGCAGGTGATCCAGCACGGACACCTGGTCCCCGACTGGTCGAACGCCCTGAAGATCCAGCACGGCAACGTCTTCGCGATGATCGGCGTGAGCCTGACCCTCTTCCCTCAGCTCGCCCTCGGCATGTCCGGCTTCGAGACCGGCGTCGCGGTGATGGGTCACGTCGAGGGTGCGCCCGGCGACGACCCCCGCAAGCCGGTCGCGCGGATCCGCAACACCAAGCGGCTGCTGACCGTGGCGGCCATCGTGATGAGCGTCTACCTGATCGCCTCGGCGTTCGTCACCACGCTGCTGATCCCGGCCAAGGACTTCGCCGACGGCGGCCCGGCCAACGGCCGCGCGCTGGCGTACATGGCCCACCTCTACCTGGGTGACAGCTTCGGGACGGCGTACGACGTCTCCACGATCCTGATCCTCTGGTTCGCGGGAGCGAGCGCGATGGCGGGCATGCTCAACCTGATCCCGCGCTACCTGCCGCGCTACGGCATGTCCCCGGAGTGGGCCGGCGCGACCCGGCCGCTCGTGGTGATCCTGACGGCGGTCGGCTTCTTCATCACCTGGCTCTTCCACGCCGACGTCGACGCGCAGGGCGGGGCCTACGCCACGGGTGTGCTCGTGCTGATGACGTCCGCTGCCGTTGCGGTGATGCTCGCGGCCCGCAAGGCCGGCCAGCGCTGGCTCACGGTCGCCTTCGGTGCGATCGCGCTCGTGATGACCTACACGCTCTTCGACAACGTCCGTGAGCGGCCCGACGGCCTCAAGATCGGCGGCTGCTTCATCGCCGCGATCGTCGGTCTGTCGCTGGTGTCGCGGATCTTCCGCTCGCTGGAGCTGCGCACGACCGAGGTCACCTACGACCGCACCGCCGAGGCGTTCCTGCGCGACTGCTCGCGGCGCAGCATCCGCCTGGTCGCCAACGAGCCGGGCGCGCGGGACGTGGCCGAGTATCGCGACAAGCTCCAGGAGGTCATGGACGACCACGACCTCGTGGAGCCGGGGGACATCCTGTTCGTCGAGGTCACCGTCGCCGACTACTCCGACTTCGAGAGCCAGATCGACGTCTGCGGTGAAGTGCTGCACGACGCGTTCCGGGTGCTCACGGTGCACGCATCGACCGTGCCGAACGCGCTCGCGGCGCTGTTGCTGGACATCCGCGACCGGACCGGCGTGCGCCCGCACATCTACTTCGAGTGGACCGAGGGCAACCCGGTCGGGCAGCTGGCCCGCTTCCTGCTCTTCGGGGGTGGCGAGGTCGCTCCGCTGACGCGGGAGGTCGTGCGCCGGGCCGAATCGGACAGAACCCGACGCCCGCACATCCACGCGGGCTAGGCTCTTCTGGCCGGCGCGCGAGCAGCAGGCGATGTGACCCACGACACGTCCGCTGAGCGTCCCAGGGGCCGGATGGAGGGGTACGGGGACGCGATGGCAGAGTGGAGAATCGTCAGCAACCACGGGCAGATCTCCGTCGGTTGCAAGGATCAGGCAGGGGGCCCGGACACGTGAGTGACGCAGCGCCGACGTTCCCGCCGCGGCTGGACCAACCCACCGACACCGACGTCGTCGAGCTTCCCGAGGTCGACCCCGCCTCTCCCGTCGTGGAGATGCCGGTCCGCCTCCCCGTCTCGTCCGCGCAGACCGTGCACGCCGGCAACGAGGGCATGGGTCCCCGGCCGACCGAGGCGCCCGAGGGCGTCGAGATCAGCTACGAGCAGTTCGGTCGCTACTGGATCCGCCGGGTCCTGCACCTCGAGCGCATCCTCGAGACGGTCGACTCGATCCTTGGCCCGACCATCGAGCTCGGCCCGATCGGTGCCGGACCGGGCCGCGCGTTCGCGAGCGTCACCGTCGTCGGCCGCTTCAGCAAGACCACGGGTCACGAGGTGCACGCCGATCTGCTGACCTACGACCTCAAGCTGCCGATCGCGGTCACCTTCACCCTCGACCTGCCGATGGACTCGCTGACGTTCAACGCCGACGTCGTCGTGCCGCTCAAGCTGGTTGTGCACACCCACGCGCCGGCCAGGATCCGGCTCGACCTGACCATGTCCACGGAGAAGGTCGACCTGGTCATTCAGCCGTCGACCCGACGGGGCGCGGTCTTCCAGCGGATCACCGGTCTCGAGTCCGAGCTGCGCCGCTTCCTGCCGCAGGTCCTCCAGACCGAGCTCACCAAGCCGTACATCCAGAAGGCGCTCAACCTCGACGTCGAGAAGCTGATCGAGAACTCCTGGGCCGACCTGTCGCGCCAGTTCCTGCCGCAGGGCCCGGAGGACCGGAAGGTCTGAGGCCATGACCAGCGCCGTGGTCGTCGGCAGCGGACCGAACGGTCTCGCCGCGGCGCTCACGCTGGCCGCGGCCGGTCTCGACGTCACGGTCATCGAGGCGGCCGACCGTCTCGGCGGCGGCGTACGGTCGTCGGCCGACCTCACCATCCCCGGGCTGATCCACGACGAGTGCTCGGGCTTCCACCCGTTCGCGAGGTCCTCCGCGTTCGCGCGCGCGTTCGACCTGACCGGCGCCGGGCTCCGGTGGCGCTGGGCGCCGTACGAGTTCGCGCACCCGCTCGAGGCCGGTCGCGGCGCCGTCCTCCAGCGCTCCGTCGCCGAGACGGCGCGCGTCCTCGGTGTCGACGGCGCCGCCTGGACCCGCACGTTCGGCCCGCTGACCGAGCGCTTCGACACGATCAGCGACGGCATCCTCCAGCCGGTGCTGCGCATGCCCGACCACCCGCTCCACCTGGCGCGCTTCGGCCTCAACGCCGCCCAGTCGGTCGCGATGCTCGCCCAGCGGTGGCGCGGCCAGGAGGCCAAGGCGCTGTACGCCGGGGTGGCGGCCCATGGCTTCACCCGGTTCGACCGCCCGTTCTCGGCAGCGGCCGGGGTGGCCCTGACGGCCGCGGCGCACGCCTACGGCTGGCCGGTCGCCGAGGGCGGTTCGCAGGCGATCGCCGACGCGGTGTGGGCGCGCTGCCGGGAGCACGGCGTGCACGCGGAGACCGGTCGCCTGGTCACCTCGCTCGACGAGCTGCCGGACGCCGACGTGGTCGTGCTCGACACGGCCCCGGGCGCCGCGGCCCGGATCATCGGGCCGCGCCTCCCGCGCCGGGTGCGGCGGGCCTTCCTCGGCTACCGCCACGGACCGGCCGCGTTCAAGGTCGACTTCGCGGTCCAGGGCGGGGTGCCGTGGTCCTACGGCCCGGCGCGCTCGGCCGGCACCCTCCACCTCGGTGGCACGCTCGACGAGATCGCGGCGGCGGAGGCCGAGGTGCTCGCCGGGGGGATGCCGCTGCAGCCGTTCATGATCGTCGGCCAGCAGTGGATCGCCGACCCGACCCGCTCGGTCGGCGACATCCATCCCCTCTACGCCTACGCCCACGTGCCGGCGGCGTACGACGGACCCGACCAGCCGGTCGTCGACGCGATGATCGCGCGGATCGAGCAGTTCGCCCCCGGCTTCCGCGACCGGATCCTGGCCCACCACGTCCGCTCGGCCCGCGGGATGCAGGAGCACAACCCCAACTACGTCGGCGGCGACATCGCCACCGGTGCCACTACGGGCACCCAGCTGGTGTTCCGGCCGCGGGTCGGCGCCTCGCCGTACGCCACCGGGGTGAGCGGCGTCTACCTCGCCTCGGCGGCCACGCCCCCCGGCGCCGGCGCGCACGGGATGTGCGGGTACCTCGCGGCCCAGGCGGCGCTGCGCGACCTCAGGCGATGAGGCGCTCGTCGCGCACCGGGACGAGCGCGACGGCGAGCAGCGGCAGCAGGCCGGCGACGGCGAAGCCGACGGAGTAGTCGGTCGCGGAGATCAGGGCGCCGGCCAGGGGAGGTACGGCGGCCGCCACGAGGTACTGCGTCGTGTTCTGCACGCCCAGGGCGCGGCCCGACCAGGACGGCCCGGCCCGCTCGGCGACGGCGGCGTACGCCAGTCCGTTGTCGGCGACCGTGACGGCGGAGGCGACGACCAGCAGGGCGACACCGACGACCACGGCGACGACGCCGTCGAAGCGGGCCGCGGCACCGAGCAGCCCCATCGTCGCGGCGGCGACCCAGGCGATCCAGCGCATCGGACGGAGCCGGGAGGCGACCGCGTCTGAGAGGTGGCCCGCGCCGATCCGGCCGAACGCGCCGAGCAGCTGGGTCCCGGCGACGACGACGCCGGCCGATCCCGCGGCCCAGCCGAGCGACTCGACCAGCCAGGTCAGCCCGAACGTCCACACCACGAACTGCGGGACCACCAGGATCGCCGAGGTCGCGTGGACCCGGGCGAGGTAGCGGTCGGCGCGGTAGGGGTTGGCCGCCGGGGGAGCGCCCAGCGATGAGGGGTGCGGCGGGTCGATGATCAGCCACGCCACCAGCAGCAGCGCGACGACCGCGAGACCGGTCGGCACCCAGATCGCCGCCTGGACCGAGGCGTGCGCCGCGATCACCGCCATGGTCAGCGCCCCGACGCCGACGCCGAGGGGCTGTGCGCACTGCCGGATCCCCATCGCCAGGCCGCGCCGAGCGGGTGGGAACCAGCCCACGACGAGTCGACCCGACGCGGCGTTGGTCGCGCCCGAGCAGGCTCCGGCCACGAACAGCGCGATCGCCATCGTCACGACGCCGGGGGACAGGGCCGCAACGACGCCCGCAGCCACGACCAGGGAGAGGCCGAGGAGCAGCGCGAAGCGCTCACCGCGCCGGTCGACGACCACGCCCCACAGGATCAGCGTGCACATCAGGCCGGCCATCGAGGCGGCCGAGACCGCTCCGGCCCGGGCCAGCGAGAGCCCCAGCGAGGAGTGCAGCGTGGGGATCAGGAACGCCGGACCGTGCACCATCGTGGCCGAGCTCGCCTGGGCCGTCGTACCGACACCGAGCATCGCCCAGCGGCGCGCGACCGACACCTCGGCGTACGCCGGCGGTTCGGTCTCCACAGCCACACACCGAGGGTTCCACTTGTTCGCCAAGAACGATCCGGCGGCCCCGCAACTCTGAGACGCTGGCGCCCATGAAGCAGCTCGCCCTCGCCACCACCCTCGCCGCCACCCTCGCGCTCGCCGGATGCGGCGGCAGCGACGACCCGACCCCGTTGACCCACGCTCAGCTCGTCAAGCAGGGCAACGCGATCTGCAAGCAGGGCACGAAGGACGTGGCCGCCGTGGTCAAGAAGGTCACAAAGCACGGCAAGCCCACGAGGGCGGCGGTCCTCAAGGCGACCAAGGAGCAGATCGTCCCGATCATCCAGGACCAGCGCGACCGGCTCGATGCACTCGAGCCGCCGAAGACCGACGCAGTCAAGTACGCCGACCTCATCGCCGCTATCGACAAGGCGATCGCCGCGGTCAAGGCGGACCCCGCCGCCGCCATGGCGGCCTCGCCGTTCGATGCGGCCAACCAGCTCGCGAACGGCCTCGGCCTGACGGTCTGCGGGAAGTCCTGATCAGTCGCCCGACGGCACGATCGCGGACAGCACCGTCCCGTCCGAGCGCTGCACGCCGGCGGGGTTGGGTGGCTCACCCACGAGCTGAGGGCCCTGGTGGTCGAGGGGTACGACGACGGGCTCGCCCGGTCGTACCGTGACCGGCTCGCCGCGGACCACGAACGTCAGCGGGGCCTTCCCGGCCTCGGTCGTCAGGGTGAGCCGGTCGCGCTCGACGGCCACCCGGACCCGCGTGTGCCGCAGCGTCAGCCGGTAGGTCAGTGACTCCCAGGTCGCCGGCAGGCGCGGGTCGAGCTGCCACTGCTGGTCGCCCTTGTCGGCGCCGACGTCGCGGAACCCGCCGAACCCGCAGGCCAGCGCGCTCCACACACCGCCGGTGGACGCGACGTGCACGCCGTCGGCGGTGTTGTTGTGCCGGTCGGCGAGGTCCACGAAGAGGGCCGCGTGGAAGTAGCGCAGCGCCAGGTCGGCGTACCCCACCTCGGCGGCGACGATCGACTGCACCACGGCCGACAGCGTCGAGTCACCGGTCGTGATCGGGTCGTAGTAGTCGAAGTCGGCCTTCTTCTGCTCGGCGCTGAACTCGTCGCCCTGCAGGTAGAGGGCCAGGACCACGTCCGCCTGCTTGAGCACCTGGAACCGGTAGATCACCAGCGGGTGGTAGTGCAGCAGCAGCGGCCGCTTGTCCAGTGGCGTGTTCTCCAGGTCCCAGATCTCGCGCTCGAGGAAGTGCGAGTCCTGCGGGTGGATGCCCAGGAAGTCGTCGTACGGGATGAGCATGCCGTCGGCGCACGCCGCCCACTCGTCGGGCTCGTCGTCGCGCAGGCCCGTGCGGCGCACCATCTCGGCGTACGCCGACGGGTCGTCACGCTGCAGCGTCCAGACCGCGTGCGCGGCCCGGCGGAGGTTGAAGCGCGCGAGCACGTTCGTGTACAGGTTGTCGTTCACCACGGTCGTGTACTCGTCGGGCCCGGTGACGCCGTGGATGTGGAAGGTGCGCTGCTTCTCGTCGCGCCAGAACCCGAGGTCGGCCCAGAGACGGGCGGTCCCGACGAAGATGTCGACCGCCCCGCTGGCCAGGAACTCGTCGTCGCCGGTCGCGCCGACGTACTGGCTCAGGGCATAGGAGATGTCGGCGTCGATGTGGTACTGCGCGGTGCCGGCGGCGTAGTAGGCCGACGCCTCCTCGCCGTTGATGGTGCGCCACGGGAACAGCGCGCCCTTCTGGGCGAGCTCGCGGGCCCGTTCGCGGGCGGCCTTGAGCAGGGTGTGCCGGAAGCGCAGGGCGTTCCGGGACGCCCACGGCATCGTGTAGGTCAAGAACGGCAGGACGTAGATCTCGGTGTCCCAGAAGTAGTGGCCGCCGTACCCGGAGCCGGTGACGCCCTTGGCCGCGATGCCCTGGCCCTCGGCGCGGGCCGCGGCCTGCAGGATCGAGAAGAGGTTCCAGCGGATGGCCTGCTGGAGCTCCGGCTGGCCGGGGACCTCGACGTCTCCGCGCTCCCAGAAGATCTCGAGGAGTCGGCGCTGGGCGGTGTACTGCGCCTCGATGCCCTGCTCCCAGGTGCGGTCCAGGGTGCGCTCGCAGCGGTCGATCAGCTCGGCGGCCGGGACCGAGTCGGCGGTGTGGACCGAGACCAGCTTGGTCAGCCGGATGGTCTGGCCGGGTTCGGCCGAGATCCGGTAGATCAGCTTGGTGAGGTCCTCCTCGGCATGCGCCTGGACGGCCGCGACGTCGCCCTCGGTCTCCAGCCGGTGGTCGGCGACCACGCCGATCGTCATGTGCGAGTCGGTGGTCTGGTAGCCGACCTTCATCCGGCCGGTCTCGGCGTTGGCCTCGTGGACGGCCGGCTGCAGCACGCGGCGGCGGAACGCCGATGCCTTGCGCGGGTCGACCGGCTCCTCGGAGTGCCCGTTGTGGGGCTCCTGGCCGTCCTGCCGGTTGACGACCTGCGAGGAGAGCGTCACCGACGCGCGGTAGTTGAGCAGGGTCACCTCGTAGGTGATCACCGCGAGGTGCCGCTGCTCGAGCGGCACCATCCGGGTGCTGCGGACGTGGACCCGCTTGCCTCCCGGTGTGCGCCACACCAGGTCACGCGTGAGCACGCCGGTGTGGAAGTCGAGCGAGCGCTCGTACTCGATCAGGTCGGCCTTGGTCATGTGCAGCGGCTCGTCGTCGACGTACAGCCTGATGATCTTGGGATCCGGCGCGTTGACGATGGTCTGACCGGTGCGGGCGAAGCCGAACGCCTCCTCGGCGTGCAGGATCGGCCAGGTCTCGTGGAAGCCGTTGATGAAGGTGCCGTGCGCGTGGAACGTGCGGCCCTCCTCGTAGTTGCCGCGGAGACCGAGGTAGCCGTTCGCGACGGTGAACAGCGACTCGGTGACGCCGAGGTCCTCGGCGTCGAAGCGCTTCTCGACCAGGCGCCACTCGTCGACGGGGAACCGGCTGCGGTCCAACGGGTCGGTGGTCGGGGGCGCGACGTGGGACGGGCCCGGGCCCGACAGCGCGTCGGGGGCCGGGGTCATCGGACCAGCTCCTGGAGGTCGGCGACGACGAGGTCGGCGCCCGCCTGGGTGAGGGCCTGTACGCCGGCACCGCGGTCGACCCCGATCACGAGACCGAAGTTCCCCGCGCGGCCGGCCGCGACGCCGCTGGTGGCGTCCTCGAGGACCACGCTGGTGGCCGCGGTGGCGCCGAGGACCTCGGCGGCGTGCACGAACGTGTCGGGCGCGGGCTTGCCGGCCAGGCCGAGCTCGCCGGCGACGGCACCGCTGACGACGGTGGTGAAGTAGTGGGCGACGCCCGCGACGTCCAGCACCGCGGGCGCGTTGCGGCTCGACGAGACGACCGCCATCGGCACGCCCTGCGCCTGCAGCGCGTCGAGCAGGACGACCGACCCGGGGTAGGGAGCGACCCCGTCGCGCTCGAGGACGGCGTTGAACAGCGCGTCCTTGCGGTTGCCCAGGCCACACACCGTCTGCGCGGTGATCGGGTCGCTCGGGGCGCCCTCGGGGAGCTCGATGCCGCGGGAGGCGAGGAAGTCGCGCACCCCGTCGTACCGCGGCTTCCCGTCGATGTGGGCGAAGTAGTCGGCGTCGGCGTACGGCCGCTGGTCGGGGTAGGCCGAGAGCAGCTCCCCGAACATCTCGGCCCACGCCTGCATGTGCACCAGAGCGGTCGGCGTGATCACCCCGTCGAGGTCGAACAACGCGGCGGCGTACCTGCTCCAGTCCAGTTCGTGGGGCTGCGTCGACATGCGTCTCAGGCTAGCGGGGACCGCCAGCGGCCGCGCGGCCTGCGGGTAACGGCCTGATGTCTGGTGAAATGTCGCCATGGGACTTGTCGGGTTCGTGAAGAACCGCGTCGGCGTGTGGCTGATCAACCGGACGATGAAGGACGGTATCGACCTGCGCAAGCTCCGCTTCCTCCCGGAGTCGGTGACGCTCCCGCTCAAGCGTGAGGGCCTCGACCCGCTGCCGCGGATGATGGCGCGCCAGGCCGAGGAGCCGGTGTCCAAGCTGGTCACCCTGTTCGGCAGGAACGTCTGGATGGTGACGGGGTACGACGCCGCGCGCGAGGTGCTCGCCGGCGACGCCGAGACCTGGTCCAACGATCTCGGCCAGTTCGTGTCCCAGGAGGGCAAGTCCGACGAGGAGCAGATCGGCGGCCTCGGGATGACCGACCCGCCGCTGCACACCAAGCTGCGCAAGTACCTCACGCCCGAGTTCACGATGCGCCGTCTCGCGCGGCTGCAGCCGGGCATCGAGGCGATCGTGGCCCAGCGCCTGGACGCCATGGAGGCGGCCGGCGCCGAGGGCAAGGCGGTGGACATGGTGCAGGAGTTCGCGTTCGCCGTACCGTTCGACGTCATCTGCGACCTGCTCGGCCTGCCGGTCGACGACCGCGCCCGGTTCCTCGAGCTCGGCGTGGCCCGCTTCGACCTGACCGAGGGCGGTGCCGGTGCGTTCGGCGCCCAGGAGCACACGCGCTCGTTCCTGATCAACGCGGTGCGCGAGCAGCGCGCCAACCCCGGCGACGGCCTGATCGGCGCGCTGCTCAAGGAGCACGGTGACGAGCTGGACGACGTCACCCTCGGCGGCATCGCCGACGGCGTCTTCCTCGGCGGCTACGAGACCTCCGCGTCGATGCTGGCGCTGGGCACCTACCTGATCGCCACCACCCCGAAGGCCGGCGAGATGCTGCGGGCCGACCCGGCCTCCGTCGACCGCGTGGTGGAGGAGCTGCTGCGTCATCTCTGTGTCGTGCAGCTGGCCTTCCTGCGGTTCGCCAAGAAGGACGTCACCATCGCCGGGAAGCAGATCAAGGAGGGCGACGCTGTCGGGGTCTCCCTGCTGGCCGCCAACCGCGACCCGTTGCTGGGCGAGGGTCTCGCCGAGTTCGACCCCGAGCGTGAGTCCACCCGTCACCTGGCCTTCGGCTGGGGTATGCACCGCTGCGTCGGCGCCGAGCTCGCCCGGATGGAGCTGCGCACCTCCCTGCGGATGCTCGCCGAGCGCTTCCCGGACCTGACCATGGCCGCCGGCATCGAGGAGCTGGAGTTCCGCAAGCTCTCCGCCGTGTACGGCGTCGAGGCGCTGCCCGTCCACACCAACAAGGTGCCCGCGCTCGCCGACTGACCCGTCGCCGTTGGTCGAGGCGGCCGCTCGCGACCGTCTCGAGACCTGGTGACTCCGGGGACTGTGGCGGCCGCGCGTAGCCGTCCGTCTCCCGCCGTCAAGGATCCTCGCTTCGCTCGGCCCGCTCCGCGGCGGCCTTCGGCCGTCCTTGACCGCGGGACCCGGCCGGACGGCTGGTGGCGCGGAGGTCGGCACGGCCTTCGGCCGCGCCGACGCGATGCGGCCGCCTTCGGCGGCCTCATCGGTGTGTTTCGTGGGGTCGGCTCGTCATCGTCGAGTCTGGTGGTCACCAGGTGACCGTGGAACTCCACAATCCCTGGACTGTGGGCTGACGGCGAGCACCGGCCGGGCTGACTGAGGACTCGCTTGCGACCGTCTCGTCGGCCACATCGTGTGGATCTGAGGCCACCAGGTGACCACGGATCCACACGGTCTTGCCCGACGGCGTACCTCGTCGGCATCTCGATCGCCTTCGGATCAGCCTGAACCGAACCGTTTCTCTATAAAGTCGATCGACTTAAAGTTGATCGCATGCCTTCCCACCACCAGGCCGGCCCGCGCCGGCTCGCCGTCATCATCCTGGCCCTCCTCGCCGCGCTCGGCTCGCTCACCGCATGCAGCGCCAGCGCCGAGGGCGACAAGAACACGATCCGGTACCAGAGCTACGCCGGCGCGGTCGATGCCCTGCTGTTCGCCGACGCGCTCGGCAAGCTGGACGGCCTCCACCTCAAGCGGGTGGGCGACGTGACCGGCGGACCGCAGGCGCTGCAGGCGCTGGTCTCGCACCAGACCGACATCGGCTCCTCGGCGTTCTACGGCGCGATCGCCCAGCTGGTCGCCGGTGGCGCACCCATCAAGGCGGTGTTCCCGTCGTACGGCTATGACGAGAAGAGCAACGAGAAGCTCGTCGTCCTGGACGGCTCGAGCATCAGCAGCGCCAAGGACCTGATCGGCAAGAAGGTCGCCGTGAACACGCTCGGTGCCAACTCCGAGGCGTTCCTCGACACCTGGTTCGCCAAGGAGGGTCTGAGCAAGGACGACCAGAGCAAGGTCACGCTCGTCCCGCTGCCGCCGCTGAACACGCCGGACGCACTGGCCAAGGGCCAGGTCGACGCCGCGGTCGTCTCGTTCATCGGCTACCAGCAGCTGTCCCGGACGCAGAAGGTCCGGGAGGTCGTCAACGACGTCCAAGCCCTCGGCGGTCCGTACGTCGGCGGTGCCTTCACGCTGCGCGACGACTTCATCAAGTCCAACCCGGACGCCGCGAAGAAGCTGGTCGCCGGCCTCGCCGCGGCCACGGAGTACATCGGCACCCACACCAAGCAGCAGGTCTTCGACATCTACTTCCCGTACCTGAAGGCGCACGGCTTCGGTGACTACATCCCGGCCATCCAGGCCAACTACCCCGGCACCCTCGGTGTCGGCACCAAGCCGGTGATCGCGCCCGCGGACATCTCGCGGTGGACCGACTGGCTCGAGGGCCGCGGCGACCTCCAGGGACACCTGGACGTCTCGAAGGTCTACACCAACGACCTCAACCCGAACGCCTGACGGCGTACGACGGACCAGGAGCAGATTCCATGAGTTCACGGATCGAGCTGACCGGCGTCGCCCAGACGTTCTGGGTCAGGGGCGATGACGACAAGCAGCTGCGCGAGTTCGTCGCCCTGGAGGACGTCGGGCTGACGGTCGGGGCCGGTGAGTTCCTCACCGTCGTCGGGCCGTCGGGCTGCGGCAAGTCCACCGTGCTGGACCTGATCGCCGGCCTGGCCGCGCCGACCTCCGGCCGCCTGACCATCGACGGACGCCCCATCACCGGCCCCGGCCTGGATCGCAGCGTGGTGTTCCAGCAGTACACGTTGCTGCCGTGGCGGACCGCTGCCGGCAACGTCGAGTTCGCGCTGGAGGCGAAGGGCGGGTTGAGCCGGAAGGAGCGCGCCGAGCGGGCTCGCCGCTACCTCGACCTGGTCGGGCTGACCGAGTTTGCCAACCGCTACCCGCACGAGCTGTCGGGCGGCATGAAGCAGCGGGTCGCGATCGCCCGGAGCCTGTCGTACGAGCCGCAGGTCCTGCTGATGGACGAGCCGTTCGGGGCGTTGGACGCCCAGACCCGCGAGCGGCTCCAGGAGGAGCTGTTGAGCATCTGGCGGCGTACCGGCACCACGATCGTCTTCATCACCCACGACATCGAGGAGGCCGTCTTCCTCGGCCAGCGCGTCGCGGTGATGAGCGCGCGACCCGGCCGGATCAAGGAGGTCGTCGGGATCGACCTGGACCGTACGGCGGCCGGCGAGACCGACATCCGCGCGACGACGCCGTTCGCCGGCTATCGCCACCACATCTGGTCGCTGCTGCGCGAGCAGCAGCGCGCCACGGGTGAGACCCGTGAGCGGACCGAGGAGCGACTCAGTGCCTAGCCGACTGAGTGAGCGCCCGAGGGGCGCGAGCATCCTCGCCGAGAAGACCGAGGCACGACCGAACCGCCGGCAGGAGGAGTCGCTCCGCGCGAAGGGCGTCTCGATCCGGCGTACGCGTGCCGTCACCGTGGCCCGCGGTGTCGCGGGTCTCGTCACCGTCGCGCTGGTCTGGGAGATCGTCCCGCGGACCGGCCTGGTCGACAGCTACTTCATCCCGCCGCTGCACGTCGTGCTGCAGGAGTGGTGGGCGATGGTCACCGACGGCGAGCTGGCCAAGCACCTGCGCGCCAGCCTGCTCCGTTCGGGCGTCGGCTTCGCCGCTGCCATCGCGATCGCGATCCCGCTCGGTGCGGTGATCGCCTGGTACCGCCCGGTGCGCGAGTTCTTCCAGCCGGTGCTCGAGCTGTTCCGCAACACCGCGGCGCTGGCGATCCTGCCGGTGTTCACGTTGCTGCTCGGGATCGGCGAGACCTCGAAGATCGCGATCGTCGCCTATGCGTGCTTCTTCCCGATCCTGCTCTCGACCATCACCGGCGTCGCCCAGGTCGACCCGCAGCTGCTGCGCTCGGCGAAGGTGCTCGGCCTGAGCCCGGTGCAGACGTTCCGCAAGGTCGTCTTCCCGGCCGCGATCCCGACCATCTTCACCGGCATCCGGATCGCCGGCGCCGCAGCGGTGCTGGTCCTGATCGCTGCCGAGATGATCGGCGCGACCGCCGGCCTGGGCTTCCTCATCAACTACTCGAACATGAACTTCCTGATCCCCAAGATGTACGCCGCGATCCTCACGACCTCGCTCCTCGGAGTGGCCGTCAACTACGGCCTGGTCGCGCTCGAGAAGCGCTTCTCGCGCTGGCGTCCTGCCTGATCCCCCACTCCCAAGGAGACCCCCATGTCCGCACAGCCCACCCGACAGCTCAGCCTCAACGCCTTCCTGATGGACACCGGCCACCACGAGGCGTCCTGGCGCCACCCGGAGTCCTCGGTGGAGCGCGCCAACGACATCGACTACTACATCGAGCTCGCGCAGAAGGCCGAGGCCGCCAAGCTCGACGCGATCTTCTTCGCCGACGCCCCGGGCATGTTCTCGGCGACGCCGTACCGCCCCACCGGGCACCTCGAGCCGATCACCCGCCTGGCCGCGATCGCGGTGCACACCAAGAAGATCGGGCTGATCGCCACCGCCTCGACCACCTTCTACGAGCCCTACAACCTGGCGCGGCTGTTCTCCTCGGTCGACTTCGCCTCCGGCGGTCGCGCGGGCTGGAACATCGTCACGACGCAGACCGACTCGGTGGCCCGCAACTTCAACCTGGCGCAGGTCCCGCCGGCCGAGGAGCGCTACGCCCGGGCGCAGGAGTTCCTCGACGTCGTGACCAAGCTGTGGGACTCGTGGGAGGACGACGCGATCCTGGCCGACCGCGCGTCCGGCCACTACTTCGACCCGGACAAGGTGCACGCGATCAACCACGTGGGCCGCTACTTCCAGGTCGAGGGCGCGCTCGCCGCGCCCCGCTCGCCGCAGGGCCGGCCCGTCTACGTGCAGGCCGGCTCCTCCAACGAGGGCCGGGCCTTCGCCGCCCGCAACGCCGAGGCGATCTTCACCGCGCACCAGACCATCGGTGACGCCCGCGCGTTCTACGACGACATCAAGGCGCGGGCGGCCGGCTTCGGCCGCAACCCCGACCACGTCAAGGTGCTGCCGGGCATCAGCCCGTTCCTGGGCGACACGGAGAAGGAGGCGCGGGACCTGCAGTCCCACGTCAACGAGCTCACCGTGCCGGCGTACGGGCTCTCCCAGCTGGAGTCGATCGCGGGCATCTCGCTCGGGCACCTGCCGCTGGACGAGCGTGTGCCCGCCGAGATCTTCGCGGGCTCGGGCAACGTCCTCGACAACAACCGCTCGCGCCTCCAGGTCGTGGCGAACATCGTCGAGCGCGACCGGCCCACCCTGCGCGAGCTGCTGCACCGCCTCGCGGGCGGTCGTGGCCACAACGTGGTCGCCGGTACGCCGACGCAGGTGGCCGACATCATCACCGAGTGGTTCGAGGGCGGCGCCGCGGACGGCTTCAACGTGATGCCGCCGCTCTACCCGCAGCTGCTCGACGCGTTCACCGAGAAGGTCGTGCCGCTGCTGCAGGAGCGCGGCATCTTCCGGGAGGAGTACGCCGGGTCGACGCTGCGCGACCACTTCGGCCTGCCGCGTCCGGAGAGCCTCTACTCGGGCGCCGCTGCTGCGGAGGCCCGTCTTGCCTAGCGTGGCGGTCGTCGTCGGCAACCCGAAGCCGGAGTCCCGCACCCTCCAGGCAGCGACGTACGTCGCCCGCGAGCTCGCCGGCGCCGAGCCGGAGATCGTGGTCGACCTGGCCACCCTCGGGGCGGAGCTGCTCGACCAGGTCTCACCGACGGTGACCGATCTCGTCGACCGGATCGGCAAGGCCGACCTCGTGGTGGTCGCCTCGCCGACGTACAAGGGGACCTACACGGGCCTGCTCAAGCTGTTCCTGGACCGCTTCGCCGGTGGCTCCGGCCTGACCGGCCTGGCCGTCCCGTTCCAGCTCGGCGGCTCGCCCGCCCACGCGCTGGCCCCCGAGCTCAGCCTGCGACCGGTGCTCACCGAGCTCGGGGCGACCGTGCCCGGTCGCGGGTTGTACATCCTGGACTCGGCGTACGACGCCCCCGGCGCCTATCGCGCCTGGCTGGAGGCGACCCGGCCGCTGGTGCGGGCGGTCCTGGAGGCGCGCGCATGACGATCGCCTTCCCGACCAACCAGGACCTCGACACGGTCCGGCTGCGCGAGGCGTTCGGGGTGTTCCCGACCGGCGTCGTCGCCGTCGCCGCCGAGGTCGACGGGCAGCTCATCGGCCTGGCCGCGAGCAGCTTCACCAGCGTCAGCCTCGACCCGCCGCTGGTCTCGATCAACCTGGCCAGCGCGTCGAAGACGTGGCCGGACCTGCGGCGGGCCGAGCACCTGGGCCTGACCGTGCTGGCCGACCACCACGGCCCGCTGTGCCGGCAGCTGGCCGGCGACGTCGCGCACCGCTTCGACGGTGTCGACGTCACGGTCACCGACCGCGGAGCAGTGCTCGTCGACGACGGGATCGCGCTGTTCGACACGACCGTCTACCGCGAGGTGGACGCCGGCGACCACGTCCTGGTCCTGCTCGAGCTGCACGCCGTGGCACACACCAACGAGGAGCAGCCGCTCGTCTTCCACCGCAGCGCGTTCGGGCGCCTGGAGGTGCCGGCAGGTCTCTGACCGCCGACACCCTTCGAGCACGGCCTGAGGCCCGGGGTCTGGCCCCCGGGTCTCAGGCCGTCCTTCCTGGTACGGCGGCCAGCGGGTCGTCGTACACCGGGGAGAGCGCGATCGTGCAGGCCGCGATCGCCTGGATCCCGGAGCCGAACCGCGTGAAGGAGACGGGTACGTCGGGCAGCGCGCCCGTCGCGAGGCCGGCGTGGATCTCCTCGAAGACGGGAGGGCAGCCGGTGAAGGCCTGGCCGACCAGCACGACCCGGTCGGGTGCCGTCATGTCGCGCACGACGCCCGCGACCTGTCCGAGGCGGCGGGCCCGCTCGCGCAGGAGGGCGAGGACCCGCGGCTCCTTGGAGCGGGCGTAGAGACCGTCGATGCCGGTGCCGTCGAGCAGGCCGTCGGCCCGGGCGGCCCCGACGACGGCCGCATCGCCCGCCACCCGTCCCAGGCAGCCGGTGCGGCCGCAGGCGCACGGCACGTCGGTGTCCGTCGGGAAGTGGGTGAGGCTGCCGACGCGGGAGACCTCGACGGTGGAGCCCTTGTCGACGGCGACGGCGAAGCCGATCGTCTCGCGCGCGTAGACGTACAGCGTCACGCCCGTCGTGCCGTGGCGGCGGTGGAAGAACTCGCTCGCGGCCACCGCCGCGATGTGGTCGCCGGTGTGCACCTCGAGGCCGGTCAGCTCGCCCAGCTCACCGGCGTACGCCGCCGCGCCGATGCCGAGGTCGCGCCAGGGTGCGACCAGGCCGGCCGCGAGCGGGGCGCGCGAGGGCAGCGTGCCGAGCAGCCTGGCGGCGGTCCGCGCCAGGAGCTCGAGGTCGGGCGGCTCGGTGGTCGACCTCGCCTCGGTGGTCGGGCCTGTCGAGACCGTCTCGTGGGTGATCACCCGGCCGGCGAGGTCGCCGATGGCGACGGTCGAGACGCGGCGGCCGATGTGGATGCCGACCACGACGAAGCGGTCCGGGTCGATCTCGACCGGGATGCCCGGTCTGCCGACGGCGCCGACCCGGATGCGGTCGTGGCGCTCGCGCAGCACGCCGGCCTCGACCAGCGAGGTGACGATCCGGCCGACGGTGGCCGAGCTCAGGCCGGTGCGGGCGACGAGCTCGTCGCGCGTCACCACGCCGCCGGCGCGCACCTGCTCCAGGACGCGCGCCGGTGTCACGCCGAGGTCGCCGCGGGCGATCGTGATCATGGGGGAGCGGCGGTTCACGGGTCTCCGATCGAAAGTAAATAAACTTGGTAGAGAAACTCTAGAACATTGCTCCTCGCGCTGCCACGCTGGGCAGGCCGGCGATCCCGGCACTTCCCCAGCACTTCCAGCACGAACCGCGAGGAGCGACATGACCATCCAGATCGACCGCACGACCGCCACCCCCACCGCTGACGCCGTCACCGTCGCCAAGCTCGGCTCGCGGATCGGCGCCCGCATCGACGGCGTACGACTGTCCGGGGACCTGCCGGACCAGACGGTGGCCGCGATCCGCCGGGCGATCCTCGAGCACAAGGTCGTCTTCCTGCGCGGCCAGGACCACCTCGACGACGCCGGCCAGATCGCCTTCGGGGAGCGCCTCGGCCCGCTCACCACGGCGCACCCGACCGTCAACACCGGCAGCGCGCGCGTGCTCTCGCTGAAGTCGACGCGCGGCATGGCCGCCAACTCCTGGCACACCGACGTGACGTTCGTGGACCGGGTGCCGGCGTTCTCGATCCTGCGCGGCGTGACCATCCCGGAGTACGGCGGCAGCACCAACTGGGCCAACACCGCGGCGGCGTACGACAACCTGCCGGTGCAGCTCAAGGCGCTGGTCGACGGGCTGTGGGCGGTCCACAGCAACGACTACGACTACGCCCACCAGTTCGGCGAGGACGGGTCGACCAAGGCCGAGGACACCGACTTCTACCGCGACCAGTTCGCCTCGACGGTCTACAAGACCGAGCACCCGGTCGTGCGCGTCCACCCGGAGACCGGCGAGCGCTCGCTGGTGCTCGGTCACTTCGTCCAGCAGTTCTCGGGGTTCAACGCCAAGGAGTCGGCGGCCCTGTTCAACCTCCTGCAGGACCGCGTGACCAAGCTGGAGAACACGATCCGGTGGACCTGGCAGCCCGGCGACGTGGCGATCTGGGACAACCGCGCGACGCAGCACTACGCCGTCGCCGACTTCGACACCCAGCCGCGGGAGGTACGCCGGATCACCGTCCAGGGCGACGTCCCCGTCTCCATCGACGGCCGCCCGAGCCGGGTCGTGCAGGGCTCGTCCGACGTCTACAACCGCCTGGACGAGCTGATCCGCTGATCGAACCACCCCGATCGCCCGCTGGGCCTTTACGCGCGCCCGGTCCTGCAGGATCCTGAACGGATGCTGGGGGACCGGGCTGCCGTGCGTTACGTGCCTGGTGGGGGCGACGCCTGGCGTTCCCCGTGGGCGACGTACGCACGCCTGCGGGACGAGGACCCCGTCCACCACGTCGTGCCCACCGGCCGCCCGGACGAGGACTTCTACGTGCTCTCCCAGCACGCCGACGTGCTCGCCGCGGCGATCGACGTGCAGACGTTCTCGAGCGCGACGGGCCTGACGGTCGGGTACGGCGACCTGGAGTCGGTGGGCCTCGCCGACGCGCCGCCCTTCGTGATGACCGACCCGCCGGCGCACACCGCGCTGCGGCGGCTCGTGGTGCGGGGCTTCACCCCGCGACAGGTCGGTGAGCTCGAGCCGTTGGTGCGGTCGTTCGTGCGCTCGCGGATCGCGCGGCTCTCCGCCGCTGGCGGGGGCGACATCGTGGCGGAGGTGTTCAAGCCGCTGCCGTCGCTGGTGGTGGCGCACTACCTCGGTGTTCCTCCCGAGGACCGCGACCGGTTCGACGAGTGGTCCTCGGCGATCGTCGCGGCCAACGCGTCGGGCGGCGTGCTCGGCGCTGCGGCGGCCGTCGGCTCGCTGATGGAGTACTTCACCGAGCTCTGCGAGCGCCGGCGTACCGAGCAGGCCCGGGGGATCGTCGGCGCCGACACCGTCTCCCACCTCGTCGCCGCGTCGTCGGCCGCGGACGGGCCGGACCTGCTGGCGGTGCTGGGCTTCGTGTTCACCATGATCACCGGCGGCAACGACACGGTGACCGGGATGCTCGGTGAGGCCGTGCAGCTGCTCGCCGCCGACCCGGAGCAGCGCGAGGACCTCGTCGACTGGCCCAAGCTCATCCCCGACGCGGTCGAGGAGCTGCTGCGGCTGTCCTCCCCCGTCCAGGGCCTCGCTCGGACCACCACGCGCGACGTCGACCTGCACGGCGTACGCATCCCGGCGGGCCGGCGCGTCCTGCTCCTGTACGCCGCCGCCAACCGCGACTGGCGTGCCTACGGCGCCGACGCCGAGAACCTCGACATCCGCCGCAAGCCCGCACAGGTCCTCGCCTTCGGCCAGGGCCACCACCACTGCCTCGGCTCCGCCGCCGCCCGTCTCCAGGCCCGCGTCGCCCTGGAGGAGCTCCTCGCCGAGATCCCGGACTTCTCCGTGGATCTCGAGGGGGTGACCTGGGCTCCGGGGGCCTACGTACGTCGGCCCCTGTCCGTGCCGCTCGTGGTGGAGTGAGCCGGCTCGTACCGGCGGACCGGCTGTTGGCTGGGTGGTGCCGTGACTTCTCAGGTGGGTGTGGCGGCCGCGCGTAGCGCGCCGCTCCCCGCTGTCAAGGATCCTCGCTGCGCTCGGCCCGCTTCGCGGCGCCTTCGGCGTCCTTGACTGCGGGTCCCTGGCGGCGCGCTGGTGGCGCGGTTGTCGGCGGCTCGCTTCGCTCGCGCCGACGCGATGCGGCCGCCTTCGGCGGCCCCATCGGTGTGATGGTGGGGTCTGGCTCTCGACATTGTGGAGTTGTGGGGTCACCAGGTGGCTCTGGGACTCCACGATCGGGGTCTAGGGCCGGCGGTGGAACCGCCAGGCGCCGGTCGGCATGACTTCATGGGTCATCCGGGGGTCGTGGGCGATGTGGTGATGGTGACTGCAGAGGAGCACGCCGTCTTTGAGGTCGGTCTTCCCGCCGGCTGACCATGGATGTGAATGATGTGCTTCGCACCAGGTGGCGGGGATCGAGCAGCCTTCGGCGCGACACTGCTTGTCGCGGAGTCGCAGCGCCTTGCGCTGAGCGGCTTTGAACAACCGCTGGGCCCTGCCCAGGTCGAGGATCTCGCCCTTGCCGCCGAGGACGACGGGGATGATCTTCGCGGTGCAGGCCAGGCGCCGGGCCTCGTCAGCGGTGATGCGGAGGTTGCCGTCGAGGGAGCCGATGACGCCGGCGGTGGCGAGGTCGCGCCGCAGGTCGTCGAGGCTGATGGTGACCATGACGGTGGTGGTGTCGCCGCCGTGGTCGGGCAGCTTGCTCGGGTCGAGGTGCTCGAGCAGCGCGCAGAACGCCCGGCCGAGTCGGTTGCTCCGGGGGACGCGTTCGCCGGTCGAGACCCTGGGCGAGGAGAACGCGTCGAGGTACGTCTCGAACCTTGCCGCGATCGCGTCGGGGACTTGGCCGATGATGCGGGTGATGCCGTTGCCGAGCCGCTTGAACCGCATCGAGGTGTTGACCCGCGCGGAGCGTTCTTCGCGTTCGAGTGCCTTCGCGTCTGCTTCATCGGCGATCTCGGGCGCGACCACGGCAAGGATCCGTTCGCCCAGGGTGCGGAGCTCACGCGGCCCGAACTGACCGGCGAGCTCCACGAGGTGCTTCTCGGCACGGCGCCGGGTGACCTGGTCGATCTCGGGTGGGAGCTTCTCCAACGCCGCGACGATCACCTGCGCCTGCGCACGATTCACGAAACCTTCGCGCATCGCGACACCGATCTGTCGCCACCGCTCGTCGATCGCTTCGGCGAGCTTGAGCTCGGCACGCATTGCCTGGGGATCCAGGTGCGCCTCGTGCGCCAGCCACATCCCGGCGTCGCGAGCACCGTTGTCCTGAGCGAGGTCCCCGGAGGCGGCGAGGAGCCGCATCTCGGCTTCCTCGACCTGCGCCTTGAGAGCCGCCAGGCCCCGAAGGGCAGCGGCCTTGTCGGCGGGTGTCATGTAGACCGGCTCGACCGACGCGACCCCGTCGAAGGCTCGGCGGGAGGTGTTCACCGCACGCAGCATCGGGTGCTCTGGCACCGATGCTGTCGCCATGGTGACTCCCGAGAGATGAGGCTTGATTCGTGCCTTCATAGTACGCCTGTTCGAACGGTTTCTCAATGCAGAATTCGCCCAAACGTGCAGGTCAGAGGCACTTTTCGCTGTCGGCGGAATTGGTTTCGATACGCCCTCGCCTAGCGGCTCGGGCTACTCAACCAACGGCGGAAAGCGGTCGTCGGAGGCGGCCGCATAGCGGCGGCGCGAGCGAAGCGAGCCGTCGCCCCACCGCGCCGCCATCCGACCGTCCGGGACCCGCGGTCAAGGACGGCCGAAGGCCGCCGCGAAGCGGGCTGAGCGAAGCGAGGATCCTTGACGGCGGGGGACGGTCGGATAAGCGCGGCCGCCAGTCGAGGAATCAGAACACCGACCAGGAGCGACCGGCCACGCAGTTGGTTTCGACACGCCCTCGCCTAGCGGCTCGGGCTACTAACCAA
The DNA here is from genome assembly GCF_054782655.1 of Nocardioides montaniterrae. Lineage (NCBI taxonomy): Bacteria > Bacillati > Actinomycetota > Actinomycetes > Propionibacteriales > Nocardioidaceae > Nocardioides > Nocardioides montaniterrae. The sequence goes on from NZ_BAAGSB010000004.1 coordinate 271,416, forward strand.
CGAGGGATCGCGACACGGCCGCTGCGCGACCCCCGCCCGCCGAGGACTCACCGAAAGCGGACCGCCCCACCACCCCGCGAGAGGTCCGAGGAGGCAAGGACCTCGGGGTCGGAGACGGCCTCGATCTCCAGGATCTTCCCGGTCTCCTCGGAGATGACGAACGCGAAGACCACCTTGGGCTCGCCGCGCAGCTGCCAGGTGGCGGCGGCGTACCCGTCGAGCTGGATCGGTACGACGGCCTGGGCCTGACCGCAGAAGCGGCCCGCGACAGCGGCGGCGCCCGTCAACAACGGCGCGGCCCCCATCGCGACGGCGGTGGCGTCGGAGCGGACCACGGCACCGGGGTCGAGCAGCTCCATCAGGGCCGAGAACTCACCGGCCTTGGAAGCGGCGAAGAACGCGTCGACCACGGACTGCTGGCGGGCTCGCACCTCGGCGGCGGCGGCGCCGGCGGGATCCTGCACCCGGCGCCGGCCGCGGGAGGCGAGCTGACGGACGGAGGCCGACGTACGTCCCAGCAGGGAGGCGATCTCGTCGAAGGGCATCCCGAACAGGTCGTGCAGCACGAAGCAGAGCCGCTCGGCAGGGGACAGCAGCTCGAGGACCACCAGCAGGGCCGCGTCGACCGACTCGGCCAGCTCGGCCTCGTCCACCGGACCGGCTCCCGGGGAGGCGACCTCGGCGACGGCGTCCAGCGGCACCGCGTCCCGCCGGCCCCGCGACCGCAACCGGTCCAGGCACAACCGCGACGTCACGGTCGTCAGCCAGGCCGCAGGATTCTCGATCCCCTCGCCGGCCGAGGACCACCGCAGCCACGCCTCCTGCAGCACGTCGTCGGCATCGTCGGCAGAGCCGAGCATCCGCACCGCCACGGCACGCAGCCGTCCCCGCTCCGCCTCGAACACATCCAGGTCCACGACCACATCCTCTCCTCGACGTACCGACGAACAAGCCCCTCGTGATGTGACACCGTCCCCGCTACGGTCGAAAGCATGACCCCCAGCGACCTGCTCACCGACGCGATCGGCCGGGTCCTCGGCGACCTCGAGGCCGTCCTGGACGGACTCACCGAGGAGCAGCTGACCGCCCGCCCGACGCCCGACGCCAACTCGATCGCGTGGCTCGTGTGGCACCTGACCCGGGTGCAGGACGACCACGTCGCCGGTGTCGCGGGCATCGAGCAGGTGTGGACCGCTCAGGGGTACGCCGACCGCTTCGGCCTGCCGTTCCCGGTCGAGGCGCACGGCTACGGCCACAGCTCCGACGACGTCGCGAAGGTGCGGGGCATCCCGGCCGACCTCCTCCTCGACTACTACCGCGCCACCCACCGCCAGACGCTCAGCTACGTCGCCGGGGTCACCGGTGACGACCTCGACCGGATCGTCGACACCCGCTGGGACCCGCCGGTCACCCTCGGCGTGCGGCTGGTCAGCGTGATCAACGACTGCACCCAGCACGCCGGCCAGGCGGCGTACCTCCGAGGCCTGCTGGACGCCTGACATGGACAAGGCGACCGCTGCCGGCGGCACGCCCGCCGGCTCCCGCAAGCTCGCGCAGACGCTCGACCTGAGCCTGCGCGTGGGCGAGGTGCTGCTCTCGAACGGCGCCGGCGCGGCCGACGTGACGGCGACGATGCGGGTGATCGCGCAGGCGTACGGCGTCCGCAACCCGCACGTCGACGTCACCTTCACGCAGCTCGCGATGAGTGCCGCGAGCGAGGGTGACGAGCCGCCGCTGATCCAGATCCGCGGGGTCACCAAGCGCGAGATCGACTACGAGGACCTCACCCAGGTCGACCACCTGGTGCGCGACATCGCGGCCGGCCGGATCGACGTCGCCGAGGCCCGCGGCCGCGTCGCACGACTCGTCTCCAGTGGCCACCAGCGCCCGCGCTGGGCGGTCACGATCGGGTGGGGCCTGATGTGTGCCGGCATCGGGCTCCAGCTCGGAGGCACGCCGATCGGCATCGCCACCGCCCTCGTCGCCGGTGTCGCCATCGACCGCCTGCAGATCGTGCTCGGGCGCGGCCGGCTGCCGTTCTTCTACCAACAGGTCGCCGGCGGCATCGTCGCCACGCTGCTGGCGGCCCTGGCGACCCGGACCGTCGACCACTGGGTCCACCTCGACGCCAGCGCCGTCGTCAGCGCGAACATCATGATGCTGCTCTCCGGGATCGGCTTCATGGGTGCGATCCAGGACGCCCTGACCGGCTTCTACGTCACCGGCGCCGCCCGCATCCTCGAGGCCATCCTGGCCACTGCGGGCGTCATCGCGGGTGTGACGGGTGGTCTCAGCGTCGCGTCCGCCGTCGGCCTCGACCTGCCACCACTCGTGCCGGCCCGCACCGACCTGACCGGGATCGGCGTGGGCGCGCTCGGCGCCGGCATCGGTGCGGCGGCCTTCGGCTTCGCGACGTACGCCGCCCTGCGCACGCTGCTGCCGATCGCCCTCCTGGGCGGCGGCGCGCTCGCCATCAGCGACGCCATCACGCTGCACGACTTCGCGGTCCCGTGGGCGACGGCGGTCGCGGCGTTCGCCGTCGGCCTGGTCAGCTTCGCGGTCTCGGGGCGGCTCAAGGTGCCGCCGCTGGTCGTCGTCGTCCCTGCGGTCGTGCCGATGCTGCCGGGACTCTCGATCTACAAGGGCCTCGCCCTCCTCGGCGCCTCGCAGGACCCGCATGCCGCCCAAGGCCTGCTGGCCATGGTCACCGCCGCGTCGATCGCGATCGCCCTCGCGGCCGGCGTGATCCTCGGCGAGTACGTCGCCCAGCCCGTCGCCCGTGAGGCCCGTCGCGTCGAGCAGCGCCTGGCCGGTCCTCGGTTGGTGGGCCTGACGCGCGTACGCCGGTCCCGTCTCACTGAGAGTGACCGATAGACCACTCTCAGTGAGACGGGACCAGCCGGTAGCGCACGAACACCGGCACGAGGACGACGGCGACCAGGCAGCCCACGACCACCAGGACCCCGCCGCCGGCAGCGGTGACGGCCGTCCCGACCACGGCGGCGACGGCGCCGTGCGCGACGTCGGCCAGTCGTGGGCCACCGGCCACGACGACGATGAAGATGCCCTGGAGCCGACCGCGTACCTCGTCGGTGGCGGAGGCCTGCAGCATCGACGTACGGAACGCCGCCGAGGCCATGTCGGCCGCACCGCCGACCATCAGCATCAGCACGGCCACCGTCAGCCACAGCGGCCGCGAGTGGTGGACGGCCAGACCCACGGCGACCCCGAAGCCGACCATCGACAGGCCCCACAGCACGATCGACCAGACGACGGCGACGCCCTGCCGGGAGATCCGCGAGACCCAGCCCGAGAAGACGCCGCCGATCACCGCACCCGCCGGGATGCCCGCGAAGAGCAGCGCGAAGGCCAGTCCGCCGTCGGTCGGCCCCCCGAAGCTCTCGTGCGCGATCTGCGGGAAGAGCGCCCGCGGCATGCCGAACAGCATCGCGATGATGTCGACCACGAAGGACATCCGCAGCACGGGATGGTCGGCCAGGTAGCGCAGCCCGTCGATCACCGACCGGATCCCGGGCGCGCGCCCGGTCACGCCCGCCACGGGCAGGGGCGGCAGCCGGAACACGGCCCACCACGTCGCGGTCAGGCAGACCGCGTCGATCAGGTAGAGCCACGAGAAGCCGGTCACCGGGATCAGCGCGCCGCCGACCAGCGGTCCGGCGATGCCGCCGGCCTGCAGGATCGTCATGTTGAGCGAGTTGGCCGCCGGCAGCAGGTCGTCGGAAAGGAGCCGCGGCAGGACGGCCGACCGGGTCGGCTGGTTGACCGCGAAGAACCCCTGCTGGATCGAGAACAGCGCCAGCAGCGGCCACACCGAACCGAGCCCGGAGAAGGCCTGCAGCCAGAACAGCAGGCTGGTCACGATCAGCCCGGTCGTGGTGACCCGCAGGATCGTGCGCCGGTCGAAGTGGTCGGCCAGCGCGCCGCCCCACAGGCCGAAGACGACCAGGGGCACGAGACCGAAGACACCCGTCAGTCCGACGTACGCCGACGAGCCGGTCTCGGCGTAGATCTGGGCCGGCACGGCGACGACCGTGAGCTGGGCACCGATGACGGTGACGATGTTGGCGGTCCAGAGCCGTCGGAAGTGCGGGTTCCGCAAGGGCCGGGTGTCGGCCAGCAGACCGCGAAGACTCACCGGAGAATTCTAGGGACAGCTGTCGAAACCCCTCGACCGCATTCGTGGTGAGGGTGAAGGCTGGCCGCAGCGGCCGGCGTACGAGACCCACCAGAGGGAGAAGAACCATGACGCACTACCTGATGTCCGTGCACGGCCCGGCCGAGCGGACCGAGTTCGGCAACTACGGCTCGCAGGAGGCGATGGAGCAGGCGTTCGCCGACACCGGAGCCTTCAACGAGCAGCTCAAGGCCGACGGCTACTGGGTGTTCGCCGGCGGCCTGGAGGCGGCCACGACCGCCACCGTCGTCGACGGCACCGGCGAGGCGCCGGTGGTCACCGACGGGCCCTACCTGGAGTCCAAGGAGTACATCGGTGGCTTCTGGGTCATCGACGCCCCCGACCTCGACGTGGCCCTCAAGCTCGCGGCGGCCGGTTCCAAGGCGTGCCGTGGCAAGGTCGAGGTCCGCCCCTTCGAGGGACTCGCCTGAGTTGTCGGCGCAGGAGGAGGTCGAGCGGGTCTTCCGTGCCGAGCACGGACGCCTGATCGCCACGCTCGTACGCCGCTTCCGCGACATCGACCTCGCCGAGGACCTCGCGTCCGAGGCGCTGGTCGTGGCGTTGGAGCGGTGGCCGGCCGACGGCGTACCTCCCAACCCCGGCGCGTGGCTGACCACGACCGCGGCCCGCAGGGGCATCGACCGGATCCGCCGCGAGGCCAAGCGCGACGCCAAGCACCAGGCGGCCCTGATGATCATCGACACCGACGAGCACCAGCCCACCGGTCCCGTCGAGGACGACCGGCTGCGGCTGATCTTCACCTGCTGCCACCCGGCCCTCGCGCCGGAGGCACGGATCGCCTTGACCTTGCGCCTGCTCGGTGGCCTGACGGTTCCGGAGATCGCCAGCGCGTTCCTGGTGCAGGACACCACGATGGGCCAGCGGATCAGCCGGGCCAAGGCCAAGATCAGGGCCGCCAACATCCCGTACGTCGTCCCGCAGCCCGATGACCTCACGACCCGGATCGACACGGTGCTGACGGTGCTCTGGCTCATCTTCAACGAGGGCTACCTGGCCAGCAGCGAGGGCGAGCCGATCCGGCGCGAGCTCACGGCCGAGGCGATCCGCCTGGCCCGCCTGGTCCGCGAGCTGCTGCCGGCCCACCCGGAGACCACCGGCCTGCTCGCCCTGATGCTGCTCACCGAGGCGCGTGCCCGGGCGCGGGTTCGCCACGGCGTGCTGGTCCCGCTGGACGAGCAGGACCGCGGTGGCTGGGACCGCGCCCTCATCGACGAGGGCCACGCGCTGGTCCGCGAGTGCCTCGCCACCGATCGGCCCGGACGCTTCCAGGTCCAGGCGGCGATCAACGCCGTCCACACCGACGCCCCGACGTCGGCCGCGACCGACTGGAGCCAGGTCGTCGCGCTCTACGCCCAGCTGGCGCGGTTCGACCCGGGCCCGGTGGTGACCCTCAACCGCGCGGTCGCGATCGCCGAGCTCGACGGCCCCGAGGTCGCTCTCTCACTGGTCGACGGGCTCGCGGACTCCCTGGCGGCCTACCACCCGTTCCACGCCACCCGTGCCGAGCTGCTGCGCCGTCTGGGCCGGAGCACGCAGGCGCGAGCGGCGTACGACGAGGCGCTGGCGCTCACCGACAACACCGCCGAGCGGGCCTACGTGGCACGTCGGCGCGGCGAGCTGGTCGACGAGCGGTCCTAGCCGACGACCTCGGCCGGCCGCGGCAGCCGCAGCAGGAACCGGGTGGTCGTCGAGGCGGGGTCGAGGGAGAGGTGTCCGCCGACCGCGTCGGCCAGCTCGTCGGCGACGGCGAGACCGACACCGTGGTCGGCGTTGTTGCCGACGCGCGTCGTCACGCCGCGACGGAAGATGTCGGGTGCGAGCGAGCCCTCGCCCTCGTCGGCGACGCTGACCTCGAGGTGGCTGCCGACGTCCTTGACCTCGAGCGTGATCGTGCCGGTGCCGTGGACCCGGGCGTTCTCGATGAGGACGTCCATCACCTGCTCGAGCGGCCCGACGGGCAGCTGGGCCCGCACGGTCCCCGCACGCCGTACGACCAGGGACCGTCCGTCCTCACGCAGCCGGCGCTCCCACCGGCCGCCGGCGGCGGCGACGAGGGCGGCGAGGTCGATCGCGCCGTGGGTGGCCAGGGTGCGCTCCCGCGCGAGCGAGAGCAGCTCGGTGATCGCGGCGTTCAGCCGGTCGAGCTCGCCGAGCACCCGCTCCAGCTCCTCGCGCACCGCGGGCGCGGTCTCGGGCCACAGCGTCAGGTCCTCGAGGCTCAGGCGGAGCGCGGTGATCGGGGTGCGCAGCTGGTGGGAGGCGTTCGCGGCGAACTCGCGTTCGCGGCGTACGAGCCGGTCGAGGTGGGCGGCCGCCCCGCGCAGGGAGGAGCCGATGGCCTCCGCCTCCGGCACCGAGTACGCCGGCACGTCGATGTCGAAGTCGCCCTGCCCGAGTCGCTGCGCACTCTGGGCGAGCTCCTGGAAGGGCCGCGCCAGCCGGCGGGCCATCACGAAGCCGGCCAGGGCGGCCGCGACGGCCAGGCCGAGTCCGAGGAAGAGCAGCGGGGCGAGGGCGGAGTGCAGCTCGGCGGTCGTGGTCGAGCGGGTCAGCGCCACCGTGACGTAGCCGCCGCCGTCCACCGGCTCGGTCTCGCTGGGTCCGCCGTCAGCGGCGCTGCCGACGGCGACGTCGTCGCCGTTCGCGGCGTGGTACTCGACCCGGTCGGTCGCGGTCAGCCCGTGGTCGAGGAGGTCGGCGTCGACCGGCACGTGCCGTGCGAGTCTCTCGGTGACCAGCGCCGCGACATCGTGGGCGGCGATCGAGAGCCGCTGGGTCTGGTGGTCGTGCACGAGATCGGCGCGCGAGTAGGCCCGCGGGACGCCGTACAGCGCGATCACGCCGACGGCCAGCAGCACGAACGCCAGGACCAGCCGCTCACGCATGGCGGGGGGCGTCCTCCAGCCGGAAGCCGACGCCGCGCACGGTGCCGAGCACGACCGGCGCGGAGGCGTCGACCAGCTTCTGGCGCAACCGGCCGATGGTGGCGTCGAGGGTCTTGGTCGAGCCGAACCAGTTCTCGTCCCAGATCTCCGACATCAGCGTCTCGCGGCTGACGACCGAGCCGCGCTGCTGGTCGAGCAGGGCCAGCACGTCGAACTCCTTGGCCGTCAGCGGCAGCTCGCCGGCGGCCACCCAGGCCCGTCGCGCCGCGGCGTCGACCCGGAAGTCGGTGCTCGACCCGACCGTGGCGGGAGCGGCCGGCTCGGCCTCCACCCCGCCTCGGGAGGTACGCCGGAGCAGCGCCCGCACGCGCGCGAGCAGCTCGGACAGCGAGAACGGCTTGGCCAGGTAGTCGTCCGCGCCGACGTCGAGCCCGACGACCCGGTCGAGCTCGCCGGCCCGGGCGGTGAGGATCAGGATGCCGCCGTCGTAGCCGTCCGAGCGCAGGCGCCGGCAGACGTCGAGCCCGTCGAGGTCGGGAAGGCCGAGGTCGAGCAGGACCAGCTCGACGCCACCACGGGCGACGTCGGCGATCGCCTCGCCTCCGGTGGCGACGCGGGTGACGTCGTACCCATCGCGCTGGACGGCGCGCAGGAGCGGGATGGCGATGGCGTCGTCGTCCTCGACGATGAGCAGGCGCACGGGCACCTCACAGAGCATAGGAGGAGTGTTCCTCCGGGCGGCGCCGCCGGCGGGCGCGGCGGTCGAGGTCGAGCAGTGCGAGCAGGAGCGCGGGCAGCACGAGCGCCACCACGACGTGGAGATCGACCGGTCGGCGCGACGAGCCCGGCATGCCGACGGTGATGGCCAGGGCCATCAGCCCGATCTGGGCACCGCAGGCCAGCCCGACGCACAGCCGGCCCTCGAAGCTGTTGCTCCGCGCGAGGCTGACGCCCGCGACCATGGAGGTCAGGCCGAGCAGCAGGCCCAGCGTCACGGTCAGGTCGTCGGGTGCGCGGAACAGCGCCCAGAAGATCTGCAGGACGGCGAGCAGCAGCGTCAGTCCCGCGACGTACGTCGAGAGCCGCGTGCGCATGTCGCTCACCACTCCCGGTCCGCCGCACCCGACTCGGTCACGGGGGCGGCCGAGCACTTCTCGCCGGTGGCCGCCGTGGCCAGCGCCGAGGGTGTCCAGACCATCGAGGAGGGGAGCGTGACGGTGCGCAGGTTGGTGCCGGGGCTGGTGCCGACCTGGATGGTGACCACTGTGTGCGGTACCCCGTCGGCGCCGGTCACAGTCGCGGCGGTCATGGTGGCGTTCAGGCTGACGGACTTGGACTTCTTGACGTAGTCCTCCTTCAGCGCGACCGATCCCAGGTTGACCGCCGTGCCGCCCTTCAGGATGTCCGCGGTGTCGCCCTTGGTGCCGGTGCCGAGGAGGGCACCGTCGCGCAGTCGCAGGGTGACGGCCTGCGCCGTACCGTTCCAGCCGGCGCTGATGCTGCTCGGCGCGACGACCCCGCTGTAGACCAGCGTCATCACGTCGTTGGTGTCGACGCGGCCGGGCGTGCCGTCACCGTTCTGGGTCTGGACGTCGACGCCGCGCAGCGGGCTGTTGTCCACCCGGCGGGCGGAGACGGTCGCCGAGGTCGTGGTCGCGCCGCGGGTGTCGGTGAGGATCGCCCGCAGGTCGTAGAGACCGTCGCTCACGGCGGTGGTGTCCCAGACGCAGCTGTACGGCGCGCTCGTGTCGGTGCACACGTCGGTCCAGGTCGTGGTGCCGGAGACCGCCCGCTGGATGCGGACCGAGGCGACGCCGGCGCTGGAGTTCGCCTGGGCGGCCAGCGTGACGCTGCCGGTCAGGTAGGCGCCCGGGTCGGTGAGGGAGACCGACGCGACGGTGTTGTCGATGACGCGGCCGGTGACGGCCGTCGACGTCGTGGCGTTGCCGCCGAGGTCGGTGGCAATGGCCCGGAACGAGTAGCTGCCGTCGCTGAGCGTGGTGGTGTCGTAGCGGCAGCTCCACGGGCTGGTGGAGATCGTGCACAGCGTGCGCCAGGCACCGGTGCCGAGGGCGTACTGCAGCTCCACGCGGGCCACGTCGGAGGCGGCGTCCGAGGCGGTCGCGGAGAACGTCGTGGTGCCGCTGACGGGGGTGCCCGGGTCGGTCATGGTCACGACCGGGCCGGTGTTGTCGACTAGCACGTCGGTCACGACCGCGCTGGTCACCGTGGTGGTGCCGGAGGTCGCCGTGGCGCGCAGGTCGTACGAGCCGTCCGCCACCGGGGCGGTCGCCCAGGTGCACGGGAACGGCGAGGCCAGACCGGTGCAGATGTTCCTCCAGGTCGAGCCGCCGGCGGTCGCGTACTGGACGGTGACCAGCCAGGGCAGGCTGCCGGCGTTGTAGAGGTTCGTGGTCAGTGGCACGGCGCCGTGCACGATGTCGCCGGGGTCGGCGAGGGTGATGACGACCGAGTTGGCCACCACGACGGTGATCGAGTCCGAGAGCGTGGCCAGGCCGGCCTTGTCGACCGCCTTCGCGCGCAGGTCGTAGCTGCCGTCGGCACCCGTGGTGGTGTCCCACGCGCAGGAGTACGGCGCGGTGCTGTCGGCGCAGATGGCCGTCCAGCCGCTCGCGCCCGGCGCCTGCTGCTGGATCGTCACGGTGTCGACCCCGAGGCCGGAGTCGGTCGCGGTGGCGGTGAGGGTGACGGTGCGCTGCAGCGGGTTGGTCGGGGTGTTCAGCGACACCGTGGGCGGCGTCCAGTCGGCGGCGGCGGTGACGGTCGCGGTGGCCTGCGTCGCGGCGACGTACGTCGCACCGGAGAAGCCGGTGAGCCCGGACGCGAGGAGCGCAGCGAGGAGCAGGGCGAGCAGGGCCAGGAGGCGGCCGACAGGCTTCTTCATGACGGCTCCTCTCGGGTGCTCGCGACGGTGGGTGGGCGGCTGAGCGTCGGTCTCAACGCTAGGGAGTGGCCCGCCACGACGGATCGACGAATCGTCCACGGGACTTCCACAACTTGGAACCCCGGCCGAGGCGCTGAGGGGACTCGCGCGTCGGCCGGGGTGGAGAGAGGGGCCGCCTCGCCCCGCCCCACACCGGGCGAGACGGCCAGGTTCCGTCAGACGGGACCGGTTGCGCCGATCGATCCCCCCACGGAGACCTGGCGCGGGCGGGTCCGGAGACCGCTGACGAGCTCGACCAGGCTGAGCAGCGCGATGAGCGCGGCCGGGAGCCCGATCAGGAGCATCCGGTACTGGCGGTCCGCCAGCACGATCAACGCCCAGCCGACGTACGGCACGGAGGTCCGGACCACGTTCTGCTTGCTCGCGGTGAGCGAGAAGCTCCACGGGTCGGGCTTCGGGTTGGCATCGCCCTGGGTGCGCAGCACCTGGCGGCCGTGGGCGTCGTGCCCGATCTTGATGATCCGGTGGGTGACCAGCCAGGTGACCCCGCTGGAGGCCGGCGGCTGGTAGGTGATCACGTCGCCGACCTTCAGGTCGGCGGCCGTGACCTCCTTCTCGAACACCATGGAGCCCTTGTCGTAGGTCCCCGTCATCGATCCGCCCGTGATGACGTAGCGGGCGTAGCCGGTCAGGCTCGGCACGACGTACGCCGCTGCGACCAGGAAGGCCGCGACGAGGGTGAGGTTGACGGTCCAGCGGACGACGGTGCGCATGTTCAGGCTCGAATCACTGGTGGGTGGTCAGCGGTTGCTGATCACTGGTCGCTGGAGCCGCCGGCCAGCTGGACGGAGTCCCACTGGTACACGGCAGAGGCCGTCTTGGCCTGGTCCGCGTTGGGGGTGGCCGTGGCGAGCTTGACGGTGAAGACGAAGGTGTTGGCGACGTGCGAGGCGATGGTGCCGATGTCGGTCTTGGCGCCGTCGACCAGGCCGCCGAACGTGCCGGTGTAGACGTTGACGCCGGTCGTGGTGTCGGTGATCGACAGCGACAGGTTGTCGCCGGTGAAGCCGTTGCTCGAGGAGACCTCGGTGAGGCTGAAGGCGGCGGGCAGGCTGCCGGTGTTGGTCAGCGTGACGCTGCCGTTGAGGGTGTCGCCCGGCTTCATGTCGGCGAGGTTGAAGATCGCGGCGTTCGCCTTCGAGTTCGACTGGGTCAGGGTCCCGGAGGTCACGGCGCTGATCGTGTTGTTCGACTGCGAGGTGAAGGTCGCACCCGAGCCCACGGCGACCGCGGTGGCGGCAGCGGCGGTGGCGAGGGGGATGAGGACCTTGGTCGAGATGTTCATGCGAATGTCCTTGGAGTTCGAGGTTTGTCCGGGTCGTTTCCCGATGACCAGAACGCTAGGGAGGGCCGCGCCACGAGCGATCCACGTTGCGGAACCTCCCGTTCCACATTTCTCCACGGGTTCTCCACGGCTGATCCACAACCTCCACGGCACGGAAACGTAGGGTCGGGATCGTGACCCTCGAGCCCCTCTCGCTGCCCACCGACGCCGACTCCTGGGCCGAATGGCTCGAGGAGCGCGCCACGACCGAGCTCGACCGGGCGCGGACGCTGATCGAGCAGGTCCGTACGGCGGACCGCAGCGACCCGCTGCAGGTGGTGCGGCTCTGGGACCGCGCGACCGGCCACGTCGGGAATGCCGCCGCCGTCGGCTTCACCTTCGCCGAGGTGCACCCCAGCGCCGAGGTCCGCGAGCTGGCCGAACGGGTCGGCCAGGACGCCGTACGCCTGACCACGGCGTGGAGCCTGGACCGCGAGCTGTACGACGTCCTCGCCGCGCTCGACGAGACGCTGCTCGACGGCGACCCGCTCGCGCAGCGGATGCTGGCCAAGGTCCGTCAGGACTTCCGCCGCTCCGGCGTCGACCGCGACGACGCCACCCGCGCCCGGATCGCCGAGATCCAGGACCGGCTCGTCGAGCTGGACCAGGAGTTCGGCAAGGTGATCCGTGAGGACGTCCGGACGGTCCGGGTCGCGCCCGAGCGGCTCGCCGGCATGCCCGAGGACTGGCGCGAGGCGCATCCGGCCGGCGACGACGGGCTGGTCACGATCACGACCGACTACCCCGATGTCGTCCCGGTACGGACCTTCGCGCACGACCGCGCACTGCGCCACGACCTCGTCGCGGCCTTCCTCGACCGCGGCTGGCCCACCGCCGAGCCGCTCCTGACCGAGCTCTTCGACCTGCGGCAGGAGCTGGCCTCCGCGGTCGGCTACCCCGACTGGCCGTCGTACGACGCCGAGGTGAAGATGATCGGCTCCGGGTCCGCGATCCCCGAGTTCATCGACCGGATCGCCGCCGCCGCGCAGGAGCCGATGGAGCGCGACCTGGCCACTCTGCTCGAGGTCTACCGCCGCGACTTCCCCGACGCCACGACCATCGAGCAGCACGACTCGGCGTACTACCAGGAGGCCGTGCGCCGCGAGCGCTACGAGGTCGACGCGCAGCGGGTGCGCACCTACTTCGACTTCGCGAAGGTGCGCCAGGGTCTGCTCGACGTGACCGGCCGGTTGTTCGGGGTGCGCTACGAGCCGGTCCAGGTCGCCTCGTGGCACGAGGAGGTCACGGCGTACGACGTCTTCCGGGTCTCGACAGGCTCGACCACCGATGCCGGCTCGACCCAGGATCGGCTCGGCCGGATCCACCTCGACCTGCACCCGCGCGAGGACAAGTACAAGCACGCCGCGCAGTTCACGCTGGTCTCGGGCGTCGACGGCGAGCAGCTGCCCGAGGGCGTGCTGGTCTGCAACTTCTCCCGCGGCCTGATGGAGCACGACCACGTGGTGACGCTGTTCCACGAGTTCGGGCACCTGCTGCACCACGTCCTCGGCGGACAGGGCGACTGGCACCGCCTGTCCGGCGTCGCCACCGAGTGGGACTTCGTCGAGGCGCCCAGCCAGATGCTGGAGGAGTGGGCCTGGTACGCCGACGTGCTGCGGACCTTCGCGACCGACGCGGCGGGGGAGCCGATCCCGGTCGAGCTCGTCGCCGCGATGCGCGCCGGCGACGACTACGGCAAGGGGATCCAGGCGCGGACCCAGATGTTCTACGCCGCGGTGTCGTACTGGTTCCACGCCGATCGGGCCGGACGTGCCGACGGGCAGCCCACGGACCTGACCGCGCGGATGAAGGAGCTGCAGGCGCGCTACTCGCCGACGCCGTACCTCGACGGCACGCACTTCTTCGCCAGCTTCGGTCACCTCGCTGGCTACAGCTCGGCCTACTACACCTACATGTGGTCGCTGGTGATCGCGAAGGACATGTTCAGCGCCTTCGAGGCGGCCGGCGACCTGTTCGACGCCGAGGTCGCGAGCCGCTACCGCGACCGGGTGATCGGCCGCGGCGGCGAGAAGGACGCGGCGGACCTCGTCGCTGACTTCCTCGGCCGCCCGTTCTCCTTCGAGGCGTACGCCGCCTGGCTCGCCCGCTGAGTCGCTCCGGCGCCGGGGCTGACACGCGTTCGAGGGGTGCCCCGGAACCGGAGCACCCCTCGTTCAACCGACCGACCGCCCGTTCGGGCGGATCAGGTCAGGCGTTCTTGATCGCGCTGATGTCGAGCTCGAGCTTGATCTTCTCGGAGACGAGCACGCCGCCGGTCTCGAGCGCGGCGTTCCAGGTCAGGCCGAAGTCCTTGCGGTTGATCTCGGCGGCGCCCTCGAAGCCCACGCGGATGTTGCCGAACGGGTCCTTGGCCGAGCCGGTCTCCTCGAAGACGATGGTCAGCGGCTGGGTGACGCCGTGGACGGTGAAGTCGCCGGCGATGGTCCAGTCGGAGCCGTCGCGGGACACGGCGGTGGAGACGAACTTCCACTCCGGGAACTGCTCGGTGTCGAAGAAGTCGGCGGAGGCCAGGTGGCCGTCGCGGTCGGCCGAGCCGGTGGAGACCGACGCGGGCTTGATGGTGACCTCGACGGAGGAGGCGGCCGGGTTCTCGGCGTCGATGTGGGCGGTGGCGGACCAGTCGCTGAACTGGCCGCGGACCTTGGTGACGACCGCGTGGCGGGCCACGAAGCCGAGGCGCGAGTGCGCCGGGTCGAGGGTGTAGTCGCCGGTCAGGGTGTCGACGGCGGGGGTGGTCTGCTCGGTCATCGGGATCTCCTCGGAGTGGTGGTGGGGCTGCCGATCTCGGCAGATCGTTGAAACATCAATGACCATAGCGCTTCCGGGCAAGCAGGTATTCCGCTGGCGCTGAAATTGTTCGCGAACAGCTCGTGCCGGGACCGTGGGCTGGAAAAAGCGCCGCGGCCGCGAACCTCGAGGGTTCGCGGCCGCGGGCCGAAGATCGTGTGGTGTCAGGCGGCGTGGGTGGCCGACGCATGCGCCTGGCCGACCGTGATCCAGCACGCCTCCATGTGCTCGCGCCCCTGGGCGTCGGTCACCGGGAGCCAGCGCATCTCCAGATGCGGCTCGTTGCTGTCGTGCATGATCCACCTCCTGTTCACTTTCTGTTCACCAAGGTAGCACGGCCCCCACCCAGCGTCCAGAAACCGCGTCGGAGGCATGCCGAGTGCTCCACCTGGCTGGCTGAGTCCGGCTCCAGGCGCGCCAACCCCTCCACCTGAGCGGGAAAGATCCGATCGATGCGCGGCGCCCGCGCGGGTACCGCCTCGTTCTGCCCGAATGCGGGCAGGAAATGGACAAAGACCGCAAATCAGGATCAGGATCATCGCTGTGTCCGTCGATCCGCGCCTGCTGAGCCACGTCGTGGCCGGCACCGGCCTCTCCCCAGCGGAGGCCGAGCGGGTGGTCGAGGACGTCATCGCGTTCCTGCGCGAGCCGGTGGAGGACGTCGTACGCCGTCGTCACGTCGAGCTCAAGACGTACGGCGCGAAGAACGCCGACATCTTCACCACGCTCCAGGCCGAGCTGGCCGAGCGGGTCGTGGCGGCACCTCAGTTCTCGGAGCGGCAGCTACGCCGCATGATCTACGGATAGGGCGTCCTCCATGTGCGGCATCGTCGGCTACATCGGCAACCAGCAGGCAGCACCTCTGCTCCTGGAGGGCCTGGCGCGCCTCGAGCACCGCGGCTACGACTCGGCGGGTGTCGCGGTCGTCGGGCCGACCGGCGTCCGCGTGGCCAAGAAGGCCGGCCGGGTGCGCGACCTGGAGAACGGCCTGCCCAAGCGGTTCACCGGCAAGGCCGGCATCGGCCACACCCGCTGGGCCACGCACGGCCCCGCCAACGACGCCAACGCCCACCCGCACCTGAGTGCCGACGGCAAGGTGGCCGTCGTCCACAACGGCATCATCGACAACGCCGCGGCGCTGCGGCACGAGCTGGCCGACGCCGGCGTCGAGCTGACGTCCGACACCGACACCGAGGTGCTGGCCCACCTCGTGGCCCGCTCGACGGCCGAGACCCTCGAGGACAAGGTCGCCGACGCGCTCGGCCGGGTCGACGGCACGTACGGCGTCGCGTTCCTGCACGCCGACTTCCCCGACCGGATCGTGGTGGCCCGCAACGGCAGTCCGCTGATCATCGGGGTGGGCGACAAGGAGATGCACGTCGCCTCCGACCTGTCCGCGCTCGTCCGCTACACGACCACCGTCGCCCACCTCCACGACGGTGAGATGGCCACGGTCACGGCGACCGGCTTCACGACGTACCGACTCGGCGCCGGTGGCGCCGTCGAGGCCGCCGGCAACAAGGCGGTCACCGAGGTCGAGGTCGACCCCGAGGAGTACGACGCCGGCGACCACTCGTCGTTCATGCACAAGGAGATGCTCGAGCAGCCCGCTGTTGCCGAGCGCGTCCTGCGCGGCCGCCTCGACGAGCGCTTCGGCACCGGCCACCTCGGTGGCCTCAACCTGGAGACCCGGGACCTCCGCGCGTTCAAGCGCGTCAAGATCCTCGGCTGCGGGTCGGCGTACTACGTCGGCCAGATGGGCGCCGCCCTCATCGAGGAGCTGGTCCGCATCCCCGCCGACGCCGAGGCCGCCAGCGAGTTCCGCTACCGCAACCCGATCATCGAGCCGGACACGCTCTACGTCGCGGTCAGCCAGTCCGGCGAGACCATCGACACCCTCCTCGCGGTCCAGGAGGTACGCCGCAAGGGCGGCTTCGTCATCGGGCTGGTCAACGTGGTCGGGTCCGCGATCGCGCGTGAGGTCGACGGTGGCATCTACCTGCACGCCGGCCCGGAGGTCGCCGTCGCGAGCACCAAGGCGCTGACCAACTCCTTCCTGGGCTTCGCGATGCTGGCGCTGCAGCTCGGCCGCGTCCGCGACCTGTCCATCGCCGACGGCAAGCGGCTGATCAACGCCCTCACCAGGCTGCCCGAGCAGATCCAGGAGGTGCTCGCGCAGGAGGAGCAGCTCTCCGACGTCGCCAAGGTGCTCGCCCAGGCCGAGAGCCTGTTCTTCATCGGACGGGTGCGCGGCTTCCCGGTCGCGCGCGAGGGCGCGCAGAAGTTCAAGGAGATCAGCTACCGCCACGCGGAGGCCTACCAGACCTCCGAGCTCAAGCACGGCCCGTTGGCGCTGATCTCGACCGAGGTGCCGACCGTCGCGATCGTGCCCGAGGACGAGCTGGTCGAGCGCAACGTCGCCGCGCTCCACGAGATCGCCGCCCGTGGCGGCCCGCTGGTCGTGGTCACGCACCCGGCCGTGGACCTGGGGGAGGTCGCGTGCACCCGCATCGACGTACCGCGCAGCGAGCGCGAGCTGGACCCGATCCTGCTCACGATCCCGCTCCAGATGCTGGCCTACCGCGCTTCGCTGGCCCTCGGTCTGGACGTCGACAAGCCGCGCAACCTGGCCAAGTCCGTCACTGTGGAGTGACTCCGGCGGTGTCGGATCGCGACATGGGCGGACGCCATGTCGCGAGAACCCTCGCCAACCTGCTGTGACGGGCGTTACCGTCGGCCCAGCGATCCGTACGGCGGTCGCGGGACATGTGATGTGAGGGGGTCGGCCATGCGGTCGATGACGGGTGTGGTCCTGAGTGCGGTGCTGGCGCTCTCGCTCAGTGCGTGCGGCAGCGGCGACAAGGCCGCGAGCTCGGGGCTGCCGACCAAGAAGGAGTACTGCCAAGCGGCGCGTGCCCTGACCGGTCACCGGCCCGGACCGGCCACGATCGTGGAGAAGGTGCAGGACGTCGGCAACGACTCGCCCGGCGAGGTCGCCGGCAGCTGGCACAACATCGTGCAGGCCGTGATCATCTACGCCGGCGTCGCCAAGAAGGCCGTCCGCGATCCCGCGCACCCGCCGATCGGCCTGAACGCCGCCAAGACCAGGGCGCTCAACAAGCGACTGATCGAGACCGCTTGGCGCACCAACGTCAAGGTCGCGTTCCCCGACATCCGCAAGGTCACCAGCAACGTCTCCTCCGAGTGCGGCTTTAAGATCGCCCTGTGAGGTCCTTCGCTGCCCTGGCCATGGCCGGGGTGCTCGCCGGCGCGCTCGGCGCGTGCGGCGGCCACGACTCCAGCAAGGCCGCGGGCGACTCCTACTGCTCGCTGGCCAAGCAGGCCCCGGTCGCCGTACCCCAGCCTCCGGCCGGGGACCCCCAGCACCTCGACCTCGGTGCCATGAACAAGTGGCTGACCGACGCGGTGGCTCCGCTGCCCGGACGCACCGCCAAGATCGTCGCGGTCGCGCCTGACTCGGTGAAGACCGACTGGACCTCCATCCAGACCGCCCAGCAGGGCCTGGTGGACAACCTCGGCGACTTCCTCGACCCGGCCGCGTTCGCCACCTGGCAGGGGCTCCCCAAGCAGCAGCAGGCCGTCCAGTTCCTCACCAAGGTGCTGCAGCCGTTGGCCGACCTGGACCGGAAGGCGCCCGAGCGGATCAACGCCGAGGTCAAGAAGGACTGCGGTTTCGACCTCGGCCTGAAGTGAGCGTGACGGGACCCACCGCGTCGGCGAATGAGCACGTCGTGGTGCATTTCACTACCGTAGGAATGTGACTTCCCCCGACGACACCACCGAGGCCGCTCAGGCGACCACCACCTTCGCCGACCTCGGTCTCGGGCAGGACGTCCTCAAGGCGCTCGCGGCCGTCGGCTACGAGAGCCCTTCGGCGATCCAGGCCGAGACCATCCCGCACCTCCTCGCGGGCCGCGACGTGCTCGGTCTCGCGCAGACCGGAACCGGCAAGACGGCCGCGTTCGCGCTGCCGATCCTCGATCAGCTCGACCTCTCGCAGAAGACCCCGCAGGCGCTGGTCCTCGCGCCCACGCGTGAGCTCGCGATCCAGGTCTGCGAGGCGTTCGAGAAGTACGCCGCCCACTCGCGCGGCGTGAAGATGCTGCCGGTCTACGGCGGCCAGGCGTACGGCGTGCAGCTGTCGGCCCTGCGCCGTGGCGTGCACGTCGTCGTCGGCACCCCGGGCCGGATCATGGACCACCTCGAGAAGGGCACGCTGGACCTCTCCGAGCTGCGCTTCCTGGTCCTCGACGAGGCCGACGAGATGCTCAACATGGGGTTCGCCGAGGACGTCGAGACGATCCTCAAGGACACCCCGAAGGACAAGCAGGTCGCGCTGTTCTCGGCCACCATGCCGAACCAGATCCGCAAGCTCTCGCAGACCTACCTGAACAACCCCACCGAGGTCACGATCGAGCGCAAGACGCGCACCGCTGACAACATCCGTCAGCGCTACCTGATCTCCAGCTACCCGCAGAAGGTCGACGCGCTCACCCGCATCCTCGAGGTCGAGAACTTCGAGGCGATGATCGTCTTCGTCCGCACCAAGAGCGAGACCGAGCTGCTCGCCGAGAAGCTGCGTGCGCGCGGCTACGGCGCGGCCGCGATCAACGGTGACGTCGCCCAGGTCCAGCGCGAGCGCACGGTCAACCAGCTCAAGTCCGGCAAGCTCGACATCCTGGTCGCCACCGACGTCGCCGCCCGCGGCATCGACGTCCCGCGGATCACCCACGTCGTCAACTACGACATCCCCACCGACACCGAGGCCTACGTCCACCGCATCGGCCGCACGGGCCGGGCCGGTCGCTCCGGTGACGCGATCTCCTTCATCACCCCGCGCGAGCGCTACCTCCTCAAGCACATCGAGAAGGCCACCCGCTCCACGCTGGAGCAGATGCAGCTGCCGAGCGTCGAGGACGTCAACGAGACCCGCCTCGCCCGCTTCGACGACCAGATCACCGAGGCGCTGGGCAACCCGCAGATCGACTTCTTCCGCGACGTGGTGAGCCACTACATCAAGGAGCACGACGTCCCCGAGGTCGACGTGGCCGCCGCGCTCGCCATCGCGATGCAGGGCGAGACCCCGCTCCTGCTCTCGCCCGAGGCCGAGCAGACCCGCCAGCGCCGCGAGCACGAGGACCGCGACAACCGTGGCGCCCGCGACCGCGGCGACCGTCCCGACCGCGGCGACCGTGGCGACCGCCCGCAGCGCGACCGCGCTCCGCGATCGGGTGCCCCGCTGGCGGCGTACAAGATCCAGGTCGGCAAGCGCCACCGCGTCGAGCCCCGCATGATCGTCGGCGCGCTCGCCAACGAGGGTGGCCTGGACCGTCGCGACTTCGGCCGGATCACCATCCGTGGCGACTACTCCATCGTCGAGCTGCCCGCGAAGCTCTCTCCCGAGGCGTGGGAGAAGCTCAAGGAGACCCGCATCAGCGGCAAGCAGATCGAGCTCGCTCGTGACTACGGCCCGTCGCAGGGCGGCTCGCGCAAGCCCCGCGACTGACCCTGGTAGACAACTCCCGTGACCTCGGGGGAGAAGCAGCACCCAGCCAGCGTGGCCGGCATCGCCGGGCTCGCGGTGCTGGTGGTCGTGCTGCTGGTCGCCGCGGTGAGGTACGGCGCGGTCACCGGTGACGAGGTCGCCGACCCGCCCGCGCACACCCTTCCGCCGGCGGCGGTGCCTCCGGGCTCGGTCGTGTCGACCACTGCCGAGCGCCCGCACGGCAAGAAGCAGGGCGCGACCGAGAAGGTCCCGCGGGCGGTGATCCTGCGCCAGCTGGCGCGCGTCGCCGAGCGGATCGCCAACCACATGCCGATGCCGACGACGCCGGCCGAGGTCCGGCCGGGGTCCAACCAGGCGCTGGGCTACTCGCTGCTCATCGAGTTCGGCTTCGACAAGAGCCAGTGGCCCTACCTCAACGCGCTCTGGAACCGCGAGTCCGGCTGGAACCAGCTCGCCGAGAACAAGTCGTCGGGGGCGTACGGCATCCCGCAGTCGCTGCCCGGGACCAAGATGGCCGTCGTCGGCCCCGACTGGCGCACCAATCCCGAGACCCAGATCAAGTGGGGCCTGGCCTACATCTCCGCCCGCTACGGCAACCCGCAGGGCGCCTGGGCACACAGCCAGCGGTTCGGCTGGTACTGATGGCCAAGCTGTCCGGTCCCCGCGAGCCGGCGGTCCTCGCCGCCCTGCGGCAGGGGCCCGAGGTGTCGGCGGAACCGGTCGACGAGATCGGCAGCCGCATCGTGGTGGCGGCCCACGACCTGATCTGTCGTCAGGGCGTCCAGCGGACGACCATGGACCAGGTCGCGACGGAGGCCGGCATCACCCGCATCACGGTCTACCGCAGGTTCGCGAGCAAGGATGACCTCGTCGTCCACGTCGTCCGCGCCGAGCTGCGTCGCTACTTCGAGCAGTTCCGCGCCGACGTGGCGCCCGGCGCCACCGCCGGCGAGCGGCTGGTCCTCGGCTTCACCAGCTCCGTGCGCACGATGCGCAGCAGCCCCGTCCTCGCCGGCCTCGGTCGCGACGACGACGGCGCCGCGATGTACGCCGTCCTCTCGGACGGCTCGTTGCACGCCGCCGTCCACGCCTTCGTGGTCGCCCAGCTGCGCTCGGAGCAGGCGGCGGGAGCGATCGCAGCGGGGGTCGACGTCGACCTCGCGGCGGACGTGATGGTGCGCTTGTGCACCTCGCTGCTGCTGACGCCGAGCGACGCGGTCGACGTCGAGGACGAGGGCGACCTGCGGCGGGTCGCCGAGCGGGCCCTGCTGCCGTTGCTCGACCTGCCCGCCCGCTAGAAGCTGGTGCGGTTCCCGTCCGGGACGACGATGTCGATCTTCTGCCCGCTGGAGAGGTAGAACAGGGCGCCCTGGCGGAGGAACTCGTCGAACAGGTTGTAGACGTCCGGCATCAGCGGCAGGTTCAGGCCAGCCGACCGCAGCGCGATGAAACCGGGCCAGCCCAGCGCGATCGACTCGTCCTGCACGGGGTGACGCGGAAGGCCGAGCAGGTCGGCGTACGTGCTGCCCAGGACGTAGCGCGTCATCGACTCGAGCATCGGCCGCGAGGCGAAGCCGCCGTCGACGCTGGAGCCGAGGTTGACCAGGACCTGCGCGAGCTTGAGGCCCTCGGACGTCGGAGCGATCACGGGGGTGAGCAGCTCGTCCCGCTGGGCGAACGCGTCCGCCCAGGTGGCCGGGATGAACTGGTCCTGGATGCCGAGCAGGTGTGCGGAGACCTGCCAGAGGTGGAGGTACGCCGACTTCTCGGCTGCCGTCATCGGCACCTTCCACCTCTCCAGGTTGGCCATCACCGTCGAGGCGAGGCTGTGCCAGGTGATGAGCAGGTCGCGCTGGCTGATCGGCGTGGTCTGGTCGGCGGTGGGTCGCCAGTACGGCGACGACGGCAGCAGGTTGCGCACGGCGGCGTGCACCAGCCGGGTCTTGACGGCCGTGACGACCATCGAGCCGGCGGCGTCGTAGGCGTTGATCGCGCCGATGTCGTAGCCGAGCTTGGCGGTCTTGGCGATGCGGTCCTTCATGTTCGCGCCGCCGCGGGAGCAGTAGACCGCCCGCGCCTCGTGCGGGATCAGGCAGCTCATCATGCCGCTGCCCATGCCGTAGAGGACCGCGATGACGTCGCCCTGACGCTTGTTGAACTGGGCCGCCGCGACGAGCTTGGCCGGGTCGGCCCACGCGGGGAGCTGGCGGGCCGCCGCCACGAACTCGGCCACGTCGGGCGGGGTCGCGGCCGGCACGGCGTCGGAGTTCTTCTGCCAGCCGGCCAGCGCCGCGTTGACCTCGGCGACGCCGCCGCGGGCCAGCACGGCGGCGACGAGGGTGTCGGCCGGGTCGTCCCAGACCCAGGCCGGATCGGTGGTCGTGGTGCTGCCGGCGATCGAGCCCGACGACGACCAGCTCCACGCGCGTGGCGCGCCGGTCAGCTCGAGGGCGCCGAGGGCCCCGAGCGCGGAGGTGCTCGTCAACATCCGACGCCTCGTCATGCCTGCCATGGGTCGCCCACCTCGCCTCGTGATACAAATCATGCGCATTTGTATCTCCAGGGAGATCACAACACGAGTCGGGCGCGACCGCAAGAGCGCCGGACGAGCCGGGTCGGTGCCGGCTGGTAGAACCGACGGCATGCGGCAGATCTCGGCGGCCCTGACCCTCACCCTCGCCTGCGGGCTCGGCCTGAGCGCGTGCGGAGGGTCCGGTGCCGCCCCCGGTACGACGACCGCGGACGCGCTCGCCGCCGCGCTGTCGTCGGCCGCGGTGCCGCAGGCGGCCGCGTTCGCGGACGTGCCGTTCGACGGCACGACCGCCGCGGCCGTGGCCAAGGACTATGCGACGGTCGTCGACGGGATGGACGGCATCGAGCCGTCGGTCTCGGTGGCCTCCGTCGACGACGGGCCCCACGGCAAGCAGGCGACCCTGCAGTGGTCGTGGGCGGTCGTCGACGGTCAGCAGCCGTGGAGCTACACCTCCACGGTCCGCCTGGTGCAGGACGGATCGCGCTGGGCGGCGAGGTGGGCCCGCAGCGACGTCGCGCCGAAGCTCGGCCCTGGCGACGTCCTCAACGCGCTCACCCTGCCCGCGAGGCGTGGGGCGATCCTCGGCGCCCACGGCAAGGCGCTGGTCCAGGACCGGCCGGTCGAGCACATCGGCATCGACCGGTCCCGCGTGCCGGTGGCGCAGGCGGTCACGTCCGCCCGCGCGCTGGCCGGGCTGGTCGGGATCGACGCGCCGGCGTACGTCAAGGCCGTGCGGGCCGCGGGGGCGAAGGCCTTCGTCGAGGCGATCACCTACCGCAAGGGCGAGGTGCCGGGGCCGGTCTCGCACGCGTCGCTGCCCGGTCTGCTGACCGTCGCGGGCTCGCTGCCGCTGGCGCCGACCAAGGAGTTCGCCGCGCCGATCCTGGGCCGGGTCGGGTCGGTGACCGCCGACCAGATCAAGGCCGACCCGTCGCTGAAGGTGGGCGACCAGGCCGGCCTGTCCGGGCTCCAGGCGCGCTACGACAAGGACCTGCGGGGGACCGCCGGGCGCCAGGTGCGGATCGAGACCCCGGGCACCACCGCGCCGCCGCGCACCGTGTTCCAGGTGGGCGCGAAGCCGGGCAAGCCGCTGCGGCTCAGCCTGGACCAACGGCTCCAGGAGAAGGCCGAGTCGCTGCTCGCCGGCGTACGACCGGGGAGCGCGCTGGTCGCCATCCGGCCCAGCGACGGCGCGATCCTCGCCGCCGCCAACGGGCCGGGCGACGGCGGGCAGGACCTGGCGACCTATGGCCGGTTCGCGCCGGGCTCGACCTTCAAGATCGTCAGCTCCCTGGCGCTGCTGCGGGCCGGGCTGACGCCGCGGTCGTCGGTCTCGTGCCCCGCGACGACGAGCGTGGACGGCAAGGGCTTCAAGAACGACCGCGACTTCCCGCCCGGCTCGATCGGCACCATCTCGCTGAGCCAGGCGCTCGCGCAGTCCTGCAACACCGCCTTCATCGGCCAGCGGTCGAAGGTCACCGACGGTGCGCTGGCCGCGGCGGCCGCCACGCTCGGCATCGGCGTCGACCACGATGCGGGCTTCCCGGCGTACTTCGGGCAGGTGCCGGCGCCCGCCAGCGAGACCGAGGCGGCCGCCGACCTGATCGGTCAGGGGAAGATCCTCGCCTCACCGATGGCCGTCGCCACCGAGATGGCCTCCGTGGTGGCCGGTCACACGGTCGTCCCACACCTGCTGGACTCGGTGCGCCCGAAGGCCCCGTCCGACGCGAAGCCGCTGACCGCCGCCGAGGCCACGCAGCTGCGCGCGATGCTCCGTGACGTCGTGGAGACGGGCACCGGCCGCGGGCTGCTCGAGGTGCCGGGACCGCCGGTCATCGCGAAGACCGGCACCGCCGAGTTCGAGGCGGGCTCGGGCACCGGCACGCACGCCTGGATGGTCGCCGGCCAGGGCGACCTCGCGGTCGCGGTCTTCGTCGACGTCGGCATCACCGGCGCGCAGACGGCCGGCCCGATCCTGCGGGACTTCCTGACGGCCGCTCGCGGCTAGGGTTTCGATACGGCCTCGGCTGGCGCCTCGGCCTACTCAACCACCGAAATTCCAGACCAGCAGGTCGGTGGGGACACCGGCCTGCACGTCGTACGCCGGCTCGTCGGTGAGCAGGAGCGCGTCGCCGGCCTGGAGCGGCTCGGCGAGGCTGAAGCGCAGCAGGGCGCCGGAGGCGACGAACGCGTGGACGCGGCGAGCTGCCGGGAGGGTGAACGTCTCGCCCGCCTCCAGGTGGACGGGGGTGAAGGTGGCGTCGCCGTCGGCGAGCGGGACCGTGAGTGGGCCGGTGCCGGTCTGGTAGACCGACTCGGGCGACTCGTCCGCGCGCAACCACACCTGGATGAACCGGCACGGGCCGTCGGCGGACGCGTGCTCGGAGTGGTCGATGCCGGCGCCGGCCGTCAGCCAGCCCCAGCTGCCGGCCTCGACCTCGACCGTCGCGCCGGAGGAGTCGGCGTGCACGAGCGAGCCGCTGACGACCCACGACACGATCTCCAGCCCGCTGTGCCGGTGCTGCTCGAAGCCCTGCCCGGAGCCGAGCAGGTGCTCGTCGTGGCAGACCATCGGACCGAAGTCGAGACGGTCGGCGTCGTAGTGCTCGCCGAAGGCGAAGGAGTGCAGCGTGCGGCGCCCCTGCTCGCGGTCGGTGAAGCGGTGCGTTCCCCTGCGGATCTCGACGGTCACGTGGGACATTGTGCCCGTGCAAGCAGGGCCCCCCGGGGGGCGGTTCCCGTCGTACTTCGACTTCGGCGTGGTCACGGCCGCCGCGGCCGTCGAGGGCGCCTCGGGGCCGCTCGAGCGGGGCCGCCACGTGTGGGACACGTACGCCGACCGGCCCGGCCGGATCCTCGACGGCTCCAGTGCCGCGGTCGCGTGCGACCACACCCGCCACCTGGCCGAGGACCTCGACCTCGTGGCCGGACTCGGGGTGTCGTCGTACCGCTTCTCCATCGGGTGGTCCCGGGTCATGCCCGAAGGCCGGGGGAGGGTCAACGCCGAGGGCCTGGACTTCTACGACCGCCTCGTCGACGGGCTGCTCGAGCGCGGCGTGAACCCGGTCGCCGTGCTGCACCACTGGGACCTCCCGCAGGCGCTCGAGGACCGCGGCGGCTGGCTGGCCCGCGACACGGCCGACGCGTTCGCGGAGTACGCGGCCGTGGTGGCCGCGCGCCTCGCCGACCGCGTCCATGCCTGGGTGCCGATCGCCGAGCCGGCCGCCGTCGCGATGATGGGCTACGGCCTCGGCGAGCACGCGCCGGGTCGCCGCCTGCTCTTCGACTGCATGCCGGCCGTCCACCACCTCCTGCTCGCCCACGGTCGAGCGGTGCAGGTGCTGCGGGCCGCGGGCGCGACCTCGGTCGGCTGCGTGAACGCGCACGCGCCGGTCTGGCCCGCGTCGGTGGCCGAGGAGGACATCGCCGCCTCCAAGCTGTTCGACTCGATCTGGAACCTGATCCTGCTCGAGCCGATGGTGCTCGGCCGCTACCCCGAGGACATCGCGCCGATCTTCGAGGAGCTGACGCAGCCCGGTGACCTCGAGACGATCCGGCAGCCGCTCGACTTCTACGGCGTGAGCTACTACGGCCCGCACCGCATCGGCGCCGCCCGCGACGGCTCCGACTCGCCGCTCGAGCGGATCGAGATCCAGGGCTACGAGCGGACGCTGTCGGGCTGGCCGGTCGTCCCGGCGGCGCTGGGTGACTGGCTGGAGATGGCCACGATCAGGTACGGCGACGTGCTCCCGCCGTTCGTGATCGCCGAGTGCGGCGCCGCGTTCCCCGACCCGATCGGGCCGGCGGGCATCGTCGACGACCAGCGCCGGATCGCGTTCCTCGCCGAGCACCTCGCGGCGGTCGCGGCGGCGATCGGGTCCGGGGTCGACGTACGCGGCTTCTGGGTGTGGTCCCTGCTCGACGGGTGGGAGTGGGACGACGGCCTGGTGACGCCGTTCGGGCTGGTGCACGTCGACCACACCACGCAGGTGCGTACGCCGAAGGCGTCGTACGCCTGGTTGCGCGACCTCATCGCCGCGCACCGCAACGTGCTCAGCTGAGCGCGCTCGCGACCCTCTCGACGATCGCGGTCAGCCGCTCCGGGCTGGTCGCGATGTTCAGGCGGGCGTGGCCGGTCAGGCCGGGGTGGTAGTCGTGGCCCGGCGCGAGCCGGACCCGGCCCCGGGCGAGCGCGACGTCGGCCGGGTCGTCGTGGCCGTAGGCCCGCAGGTCCAGCCAGGCGAGGTACGTCGCCTCCAGCGGGCGCATGCGCGCGAGCGGGAGGTGCTGCGCGAGCAGCTCGGTGAGCAGGTCGCGCTGGGCCGCCAGCCGCTCGACGAGGGAGGCGAGCCAGTCGTCGCCCTCGGCGTACGCCGCGATCGCGCCGACCACGCCGAGAGGGGACCACGAGTCGTTGCGCGCCATCGGCAGGGAGCGGATCCGGTCGCGGCTCGCGGCGTCGCCGGTGACGAGCTGGGCGCAGCGCAGGCCCGGCGTGTTGAACGCCTTGCTCGCCGCGACGACCGCGATCGCGTGATCGGCGGTGCCGTCGAGGGAGAGGTACGGGGTGTGATGGGGCGCGCCGGCCAGGACCAACGGCGCGTGGATCTCGTCGACGACGACGCGGGCGCCGTGCTTGACCACCACGTTGCGGATCCCCTCGAGCTCGTGGCGGGTGAGCACCCGGCCCCACGGGTTGTGGGGGTTGGTCAGCAGCAGCGTGCGCGCGCCCTGCCCGAGGAGGTGGTCGAGCTGGTCGAGGTCGACCTCGGCGCGATCGGCATCGGCGTCTACGACCAGGTCGACCCGCTCGCGGCCGGTGACCCCGGCGATGTCGATCAGCGGCGGGTATCCCGGCAGCGTCATCACCACGGGGCCGGGCTCGCTGAACGCATCGAGGGCGACGCGCACGCCGGCCGTCACGTCCACCGTGGGGATGACCTGGGTCGGGTCGACGGTGTGGCCGAAGTGGCGGTCGGCGAACCCGGCGTACGCCTCACCGAGGGGGCCGCCGAGGGCGAAGTCCGGGTAGCCGGTCATCCCGTCGGCGACCGCTCGCTGCACCGCCTCGCTGATCACCGGCGCGATCGCGTAGTCCATCTCGGCGACCCACGCCGGCAGCACGTCGTCGGGGACCTGCCCCCACTTGCACGGCAGCGCGCGTCGCGCCTCGGCGTCGGTCAGGTCGCGGATCATGTCCCGACCCTACAAACGTCTCGTCTCACTGAGAGTGACCTCCAGGTCACTCCCAGTGAGACGAGAGGCATCAGAGCGCGGCGGCCAGCTCCGTGCCCTGCTTGATCGCGCGCTTGGCGTCGAGCTCGGCCGCGAAGTCCGCGCCACCGATCACGTGGCGGCCGTCGGCGACGAGGTCGCGGACCGACTCCTGGCCGGCGCAGATGACGACGTGGTCGACGTCGAGCACCTGCTGCGTCGTGGTGCCGTCCTTGTCGGTGATGGTGAGGTGCAGGCCGGCGTCGTCGATCAGGTCGTACGACGCACCGGTGACCTGGTGCACGCCGTCCTGCTTGAGGTGGGCCATGTGCGCCCAGCCCGACGTCTTGCCGAGGTCCTTGCCGATGCGCGACGTCTTGCGCTGGAGCAGCCACACCTCACGCGCCGGGGTGCGCGGCTTCGGCTCGGTCAGGCCGCCGGCGTCGAGCTGCGGGTTGCCGACGCCCCAGTGGGCCTTCCACTCCTCGAGGGTCTCGTCCTCGTGCGTCAGGAAGACCGACATGTCGACGCCGATCCCGCCGGCGCCGATCACCGCGACCCGCTTGCCCGGGACGACGCGGCCGTCGAGGACCTCGGCGTACGACACCGCCTTGGGGTGGTCGATGCCCTTGATGGCGGGCATCCGCGGCTCGACGCCGGTGGCCACGACGACCTCGTCGTACGCCGCGAGGGCGGCGTCGTCCGCGACGGTGTTGAGCCGCACGTCGACACCGAGGACCTCGAGGCGGCGGGTGAAGTAGCGGACCGTCTCCTTGAAGTCCTCCTTGCCGGGGACCTGCATGGCGAGGCGGAACTGGCCGCCGATCTCGCTGTTCTTCTCGAACAGGGTGACCGCGAGGCCGCGCTCGGCGGCGGAGACCGCGGCGGACAGGCCGGCGGGGCCGGCACCGACGACGGCGACCGTCTTCCTGGTGCGCGTCGGGGCCAGGACCAGCGTGGTCTCGTTGCAGGCCATCGGGTTGACCAGGCAGGAGACCTTCTTGTTCTTGAAGGCGTGGTCGAGGCAGGCCTGGTTGCAGGCGATGCAGGTGTTGATCTCGTCGGCGCGACCCTCGGCGGCCTTGTTGACCAGGTGCGCGTCGGCGAGGAACGGACGGGCCATCGAGACCGCGTCCGCCTGGCCGTCGGCCAGGATCTGCTCGGCCATCTCGGGGCTGTTGATCCGGTTGGAGGCGATCACCGGGACGGTCACGTGCGGCTTGAGCGCGGCGGTCGAGTCGACCCACGCGCCCGGGGGGACCTGGGTGATGATCGTGGGGACACGCGCCTCGTGCCAGCCGATGCCGGTGTTGAAGATGTCGACGCCGGCCTGCTCGAGCTCCTTGGCGAGGGTGACGATGTCGTCCCACTGCTGGCCACCGTCGACCAGGTCGAGCAGGGAGATCCGGTACTGCAGGATGAAGTCGGGGCCCACCAGCTCGCGGGTCGCCTGCACGATCTCGATCGGGAACCGCATGCGGTTCGCCGCGCTGCCGCCGTACTTGTCGGTGCGCCTGTTGGTGCGCTCGGCGAGGAACTGGTTGATCAGGTAGCCCTCGGAGCCCATGATCTCGACGCCGTCGTACCCGGCCTTCTGCGCGAGCCAGGCCGAGCGGGCGAACGCCCTGACGGTCTGCTCGACGCGCTTGGTCGACATCGCCTTCGGCTTGAACGGGTTGATCGGCGCCTTGATCGCGCTGGGGGCCAGGCTGAACGGCTGGTAGGAGTAGCGGCCGGCGTGCAGGACCTGCATCAGGATCTTGCCGCCGTGGGCGTGCACCGCGTCGGTGATCGCGCGGTGGTGGTGGGCGTCGCGGCGGGTGCGCATCCCGCCGGCCAGCGGCTTGACCCAGCCCTGCCACTCCGGTGCGTAGCCACCGGTCACGATGAGGCCGACGCCGCCCTTGGCGCGCTCGCCGAAGAACGCCGCCTGCTTGGCGGTGTTCGCGATGCTGTCCTCCAGGCCGGTGTGCATGGAGCCCATCACCACGCGGTTGCGCAGCTCGGTCGTGCCGACCTTGAGCGGGCTCAGCAGGTGGGGGTAGTGGGCGTTCACGGTGTCAGGCATGGTGGCGGTTCTCCCAGGTGGTGAGATATTCGGTGAGCCAGGCGATCTGCCCCTCCTCGAGGAGCAGGCCGCCGCGCAGGACGAGGTACTGGTCGAGCGTGAGGTCGTCGAGGCGGCCGGGCCCGTCGGGGTAGTCGCGCTTCATCAGCTGTCGGTAGAGGTCGAGGCGGACCTGGTGGTCGGCGAGCCGGTCGCGCACGCTGCTCAGCACCGCCGCACGGTCGCCGAAGGAGGCGCCGCGGAGCTTGACCGCGAGCTCGCTGCGGGTCGCGGGCTCCTTGCTGGGGGCGGCCAGCCAGGTGGCCAGCTCGGCCTTGCCGGCCGGCGTGACGGCGTACATCTTCTTGTCGGGCTTGCCCTGCTGGGCGACCGTCTCGACGCTCACCCAGCCGTCGGCCTCCATGCGCGCGAGGACGCGGTAGATCTGCTGGTGGGTCGCGGACCAGAAGTAGCCGATGGACCGCTCGAAGCGCCGCGACAGCTCCAGGCCGGACGACGGGCGCTCGCGCAGGGCGACGAGCAGCGCGTGTTCCAGGGCCATGGGATCAGTGTGGACCACCTATGCAACGAGTTGCAAGGTGGCGTACGTCGCGTTGCCGGCCGCTAGGTTCGGCCCATGCGCGCCGTACGAGTCAATGCCACGTCTGGTCCCTCTGCCGACACCGTCGTCGTCTCCGACGTGGAGGCGCCCGAGCCCGCCGACCATGAGGTGCTGATCCGCGTGGAGGCGTGCGGGGTGTCGTTCCCGGACCTCCTGATGACCAAGGGCGAGTACCAGTTCAAGCCGCCGATCCCGTACACGCCCGGCGTCGACGGTGCCGGGGTCGTCGTCTCCGGCGGATCGCTGGCTCCCGGGACGCGTGTGTGCGCGGTGAGTGTCGGTGGCTTCGCCGCGGAGTACGCCGTCGCGCCCGCCGACTGGGTGTTCCCGCTGCCCTCGTCGCTCTCCTTCGAGGAGGGCGCCGCGATGCCGATGAACTACATGACCGCGCTGTTCGTGCTGGCCGAGCGCGCCGGGCTGGTGGCCGGGGAGACGGTGCTGGTCAACGGTGCCTCCGGTGGCGTCGGTACGGCGACCCTCCAGGTCGCTCGTGCGCTGGGTGCTCGGACGATCGCGGTGGTCTCGTCGGCGTCGAAGGCGGAGTTCGCCCGGTCGGTCGGGGCGGACGAGGTCGTGCTGCTCGACGGCTTCCGCGACGCCGTGAAGGAGCTGACCGGTGGTCGCGGTGTCGACGTGCTCGTCGACGTGGTCGGCGGCGACATCTTCACCGACTCCCTGCGCTGCCTGGCCAAGCAGGGCCGGTTGATGGTCGTCGGCTTCGCCGCCAGCACCGGCATCCCCGAGGTGAAGGTGAACCGCCTGCTGCTCAACAACACCGATGTCCGCGGTGCGGCGTGGGGCGAGCACGCCTTCAGCCACCCCGGGTACATGCAGCAGCAGTGGAAGCAGCTGGTGCCGATGATCGAGTCGGGTGTGGTGAAGCCGCCGATCGGCCGGACCTTCGGGCTGGCCGGCTTCGTGGATGCCCTCGCCGAGATGGACTCCCGCGGCACGCTGGGCAAGTCCGTCGTCCTGCCGGGGGAGTAGGGCCTTCGTCGTCGGTCCAGTCGTCCGAGGCGCTGGCCGGGGCGTCGTCGTGGTCGGTGGCGTATCGACCCAGCGCCTTCCCTGGTCGATGACTTCTCGGGTCGGTGTGGCGGCCGCGCGTAGCGCGCCGCTCCCCGCCGTCAAGGACGCCTTCGGCGCCGCTGCGCGGTCGCTTCGCGATCCTTGACTGCGGGGCCCTGGCGGCGCGCTGGTGGCGCGGGTGTCGGCGCGATGCGATGCGGCCACATCGTGTGGATTCGTGGCCACGTGGTGGCTCCAGATCCACACGGTCTTGCGGGACAGCGGGGAGCATCGACCAGGAGCCACCGGCCGCGACGTTGGTTTCGATACGCCCTCGCCTAGCGGCTCGGGCTACTCAACCAACGAGGGGTCAGTGGGAGCCGAAGTCCTGGGTCCACCAGAGGGTGCCGTAGCGGTCGGGGGCGACGGCGACGCCGAGGTCGTGGAGGCGGCAGTCGAGGATGTGGCGGCGGTGGCCGGGGGAGGCCATCCAGGCCCGGACCACGGAGCGGGGCGACGGATAGCCGGCTGCGACGTTCTCGGCGAGGCGGCGCCAGTGGTGGGAGTACCCGGCGGCCAGGACGCGCTGGACCAGGGCGAGCTCGCCGCCCAACAGGTGCGACATGATCCCGCGTGCGGCCATCAGCTGCGAGTGGTGAGCGGCGGCCGTGGCCAGGTGCGGCTCGGCGGCCAGGGCGGCGCAGCCGTGGCGGGCGCGCTGCTGGTTGGTCAGGTCCAGCACCTTCGCTGCGTACGCCGCGAGGTCGGGCCCCCCAGGTGCCGGGTCGGCGTGTGCGGGCGGTGCCGACAGGAACGACAGGAGCAGCGCGGTGATGACGGTGACGATCTTCCCCATCGCTCCACGGTGCGCCGAGGACCCGCCGTACCGCTTCGGCTGATCGGCTCGTCCGACCGGGACCAGGGTCCGTATAGGTTCGTGGCGTGAGCATCCTCGATGACGCCCGCTCGGGCATGGACACCTCGATCCGGCCGCAGGACGACCTCTTCGGCCACGTCAACGGCACCTGGCTCGCGGAGGAGGAGATCCCCGCCGACCGCTCGAGCTGGGGTCCCTTCGTGCAGCTCGCCGACCGGGCCGAGGAGCAGGTCCGCGCGATCATCACCGACCTGGCGACCACCGGTGGGGTCACGGCAGGCTCGACCACCGAGAATCCCGACGCCAAGAAGATCGCCGACCTCTTCAACTCCTTCATGGACGAGGCCCTGATCAACACCGCCGGCAAGGCGCCCGCCCAGCACCTCGCGGACGCGGTGACGGGGCTGCGCGACGTGCGCGACCTCGCGGCGTACCTCGGCGAGTTCGAGCGGATCGGCGGCCACGGCCTGTTCGGCTCGTACGTCGACACCGACTCCAAGCAGTCCGACCGCTACCTGTTCCACCTGGGCCAAGGCGGCCTGGGGCTGCCCGACGAGAGCTACTACCGCGACGAGAAGTTCGCCGAGATCCGTGCGAAGTACGTCGACTACCTCGAGAAGCTGCTCACCCTCGGTGGTCACGCCGAGCCCACGAAGGCCGCCGAGAACATCCTCGAGATCGACACCCTGCTCGCCAAGGGCCACTGGGAGCGCGCGGAGA
The DNA here is from genome assembly GCF_054782655.1 of Nocardioides montaniterrae. Classification (NCBI taxonomy): domain Bacteria; kingdom Bacillati; phylum Actinomycetota; class Actinomycetes; order Propionibacteriales; family Nocardioidaceae; genus Nocardioides; species Nocardioides montaniterrae. Next base: position 304,162 of record NZ_BAAGSB010000004.1, read on the forward strand.
CCCGCGACGTGCAGAAGACCTACAACCTGCTGACGCTCCAGGAGCTGCAGGACCTCTGCCCGAACTTCGACTGGCACGCCTACATCACCAACCTCGGCGGCACCGAGGACACGATCGCCGAGGTCTGCGTGCGGCAGCCGAGCTACTTCGAGCACCTCTCCAAGGTCCTCGCCAGCGTCCCGCTGGCGACGTGGCAGGACTGGCTGATGTCGCACGTGTGGCGGCACGCGGCGGCGTACCTCTCCGACGACTTCGTGCAGACCAACTTCGACTTCTACGGCCGCACCCTCAACGGCACCCCCGAGCTGCGCGCGCGCTGGAAGCGCGCGGTCGCGTTCGTCGAGGGCGCGATGGGCGAGGCCGTCGGCCAGGAGTACGTCGCCCGCCACTTCCCGCCGACCAGCAAGCAGATGATGGACGAGCTGGTCGCGAACCTGCTCGCGGCGTACAAGGTCTCCATCGAGAAGCTCGACTGGATGACCGACGAGACCAAGCAGCGCGCCTACGAGAAGCTCGCGACCTTCCGCCCCAAGATCGGCTACCCCGACGAGTTCCGCGACTACTCGGCGCTCCAGGTCAGCGCGACCGATCTGTTCGGCAACGTCCAGGCGGCCTCCGCGTTCGAGACCGCGCGCCACCTCGCCAAGATCGGCAGCCCGGTCGACCGCGACGAGTGGTTCATGCTCCCGCAGACCGTGAACGCCTACTACAACCCCGGCACCAACGAGATCTGCTTCCCCGCGGGCATCCTGCAGAAGCCGTTCTTCAGCCCCGACGCGCACCCTGCCGAGAACTACGGTGGCATCGGTGCCGTCATCGGCCACGAGGTCGGGCACGGCTTCGACGACCAGGGCGCGCAGTACGACGGCGAGGGCAACCTCAACGACTGGTGGACCGCCGACGACAAGGCCGCGTTCGAGAAGAAGAGCAAGGCGCTGATCGAGCAGTACGACGGGTTCAGCCCCCGTGCGCTGCCGGGCGAGCACGTCAACGGTGCGCTCACCGTCGGCGAGAACATCGGCGACCTCGGCGGCCTGACCATCGGCCTCAAGGCCTTCCTCATCTCGCAGGGCGGTGACGCCAGCGTCGAGGACAAGGAGAAGGTCTTCCTCAACTGGGCCTACGTCTGGCGCACCAAGCGCCGCGAGGAGCAGGAGCGCCAGTACCTCACCATCGACCCGCACAGCCCGCCGGAGTTCCGCGCCAACATCGTGCGCAACCTCGACGAGTTCCACGAGGTCTTCGGGACCGCCGAGGGCGACGGTCTGTGGCTCGATCCGGAGGCCCGCGTCCGGATCTGGTGACGGCTCGTGGTGAGGGAGTGGGAGGTCTACGACGCTCCCGGAGCCGAGGCCGGAGCCGAGGCCGGAGCCGAGGCTGAGACCGAGAGCGCGGACGAGCCTCGGCCGACCGCCGTGCCGGACCGGGGCCACCCGTTCGGCTCCTGGGTCCGGGGACGCCTGCCGTCCCTGGCCGGCGTCGCCGCCGTCGCGCTGTGCACGGTGTGGCTGGTGGCCAAGGGCGGCCACGACCTGCCCGACAGCGGCAGCCACCCGATGACCTACCAGCCGGTGGTGACGCCGGCGCACTACCGGATCTTCCTGACCGAGCTGCGCAAGCGGACGGGTGGTACCGAGATCTACGAGCTCCGCGCACGCGACGGCGACTACACGGTCGTCGTACCTCCTCGGGTCGCGGGCGGGAGGCCGCAGGAGCTGGTCATGGTCGCCGACGGTGGGCTGCGCGCGAGCGGCGACGCGAGGACCGACCCGGCCGCCCACCTGCGGGCCTTCGATGCCGCAGACCTCGACGTCGATGCGATCGCGAGTCTCTACCAGCACGCCTGGTACGGCTCGCCCAGCGTCCCGACCGACACCGTCATGGTGATCAAGCCGCCCGACGGCCCGAAGGACCCCTGGGTCACGATCCTCGTCCACGAGCTCAGCGGCGGCGTCCACTCCGTCGAGGGCGACCTCGACGCCAAGATCGTGAGCGAGACCGAGCTCGGCTGAGGCATGCCGGCCGCCGAGAGCGGGCAGGATGTGCCCGTGAGCAACGAGAAGTGGGACGTCTACGACGCCCCGGACGACGCGCCGCGCCCGGAGACGCGCGCAGCGGCGGGCGAGCCCCTGCCGAGCGCGGTGCGGGAGCGCGGTGGCCGGCGTACGCCGTGGGTGGTCGGTGCGCTGGTCGCGCTGGTCCTGCTCGTCGTGGCTGTGGTCGTGGCGTTCCGCTCGGGCGGCAGCACCGAGAACGGCCAGCCGGAGGACACCACCCCGATCGCGTTCGCGCCGGTGATGACGGCCGGCGACCGCGACCGCTTCGTCGCGGCGCTGCGACAGCGGGCGGGGACCACCACGATCGAGGAGCTCACGGCGTTCGAGGACTCCTTCTCCGTCGTCGTGCCGGCCGGGAACGGGCGCCAGCTTCCACGCGAGTACTTCTGGCGGCGCGACTCCGGGTTGCGCGACAGCGGTGACGCGGTCGACGAGGGCCACCGCGAGACCTTCGACCTGGCCACCCTCGACCTCTCCGCGGTCGAGAAGTTCTTCGCTGCCGCCTGGCACTCGGTCGACGAGTCGGTGACCGGTTACTCGCTGTCGGTCGTGCCGCCGCCGTCGCCGGGCAAGAGCTGGCTGGGTCTCTTCCTCCACGTGCCCGGCCACGCCTTCTACGCCTTCGACGGTGACCTCGACGGCACCATCGTCAACCGACGACGGGTCGAGGACGAGTGAAGGGCCTGGCGCTGCTCGTCGCGGCGGGGCTGACGATGGCCGGGCTGGCCGGTTGCGGCTCCGGGGGCGACCACTCGCACTACACCCCCGACGCGGTCTCGTACGGCACGCCCGTCTCCCAGCCGTCGTTCGGCCGACTCGTCGCGGCGATCCGTCAGGAGACCGGCAGCACCCAGGTCGTCTCGCTGACCAGCGAGGTCCGCGGCTACGCCGAGTACGACGTCGAGGTCGGTGGCGAGAAGCCGCGCCGCTTCTCCTACGACTACACCTACGCCAAGCTCGACAAGCCCTACATCTCCGACGCGTACGTCGACCCGGATGCCGCCACCTTCGACCTGGCGAAGCTCGACCTCGCCGTCATCGAGAAGGTCCACCACCGGGCCTGGGACGACGCGAGCCGACGCATCGCCAGCACCGAGACGACCATCACCGCCCCGACCACTCCCGGCGGCCCCGCGATCCGGGTCGTCGTGACCGGGGTCGACGACTCGGCGTACGTCCTCGACGCGAACCTGGCCGGCAAGGTGCTCAGCGAGGGCCCGGCGGACCAGTAGCTCCGCTGGGGGTGGTGGTCGGTCGATGCTGCGCGGCGGCGTACCTGTGGACAACTCGACCCGGGGAGGGCGGGTTGTCGACGGCCGCTGATAGACACGACGCATGAGCAGTCCCGATGTCCGTGCCCGCGCCGAGGAGCACCTGCGCGCCCTCGTGGGGTCGCCGGACGCGACGTTGTACGACGACCAGTGGGCCGCGATCTCCTCGCTGGTCGTCGACCGCGCCCGCGCGCTCGTGGTGCAGCGCACCGGCTGGGGCAAGTCGGCGGTCTACTTCGTGGCCACGCTGCTGCTGCGCGAGCAGGGCGCCGGGCCGACGGTGATCATCTCGCCGCTGCTCGCGCTGATGCGCAACCAGATCGCCGCCGCCGAGCGTGCCGGGATCAGGGCGGTCACGGTCAACTCCACCAACATGGACGACTGGGACCGCGTCCACGCCGACATCGCGGCCGGTTCGGTCGACGTGCTGCTGGTCAGCCCCGAGCGGCTGAACAACCCGGGGTTCCGTGACGAGGTGCTGCCGCGGCTGGCGGCGACCTGCGGCCTGCTGGTCATCGACGAGGCCCACTGCATCTCCGACTGGGGCCACGACTTCCGTCCCGACTACCGCCGGATCCGCACGCTGCTGGGCGAGCTGCCGGCCGGCATCCCGGTGCTCGCGACCACGGCGACCGCCAACCAGCGGGTCACCGACGACGTGGCCGAGCAGCTGGTCTCGACAGGCTCGACCGCCGACCGGCCGCTGGTGCTGCGCGGCTCGCTCGACCGGGCCTCGCTGCAGCTGGGCGTGGTGCGCCTGTCGGCGCCCGAGCAGCGGCTCGCCTGGCTGGCCGACCACCTGGCCGAGCAGCCCGGCAGCGGCATCGTCTACTGCCTGACCGTGGCGCAGACCCAGGAGGTGGCCGACTACCTCCGCTCGCGCGGCCACCAGGTCGCGGCGTACTCCGGCCAGACCGAGCAGACCGAGCGCCTCGCGCTCGAGCAGGCGCTGGTCGAGGGGCGGGTCAAGGCGTTGGTCGCGACCAGCGCGCTCGGCATGGGCTTCGACGCGGCGCTCGGGTTCGTGGTGAACCTGGGTGCGCCGAGCAGCCCGGTGGCCTACTACCAGCAGGTCGGTCGTGCCGGCCGTGGCGCGATCGAGGAGGCGTCGGTGGTGCTGCTGCCGGCCATCGAGGACCGCGACATCTGGGCCTACTTCGCCTCCCTCGCCTTCCCGCGCGAGGAGCTGGTGCGCCAGACCCTCGAGGTGCTCGCCGAGGAGGGCCGGTCGATGTCGACGGCCGCGCTCGAGCCGCGCGTCGACCTCTCGCGCAACCGGCTCGAGACCATGCTCAAGGTGCTGGACGTCGACGGCGCCGTACGCCGCGTCCGCGGCGGCTGGGAGTCCACCGGCCGCCCGTGGGAGTACGACGCCGAGCGCTACCGCCGCGTCGCCGAGGCCCGTGAGCGCGAGCAGCAGGCCATGCTCGACTACCTCAGCAGCACCGAGTGCCGGATGGCCTACCTGCGCCGCCAGCTCGACGACCCCGCCGTCCTGGCCGACCCCGACTGGCGGTGCGGTCGGTGCGACAACTGCGGGGGTCTCTCGCTGCCCGGGACCGTCTCCGAGGCGGCCGTCGCGGCCGCCGCCGATCGGATCGCGCGGCCCGGCGTACCCCTCGAGCCGCGCAAGCTCTGGCCCACGGGCCTGTCCGCGATCGGGGTGTCGCTCTCGGGCCGGATCAACCCACCGCTCGACGAGGGGCGCGCGATCGCCCGGCTGACCGACCTCGGCCACGGGGGGACCCTGCGCGCCCTGTTCAACGGCGAGGACGGGCCGGTGCCCGAGCAGCTCGCGCGGGCGATGGTGACGATGCTCCAGGACTGGCAGCCCAAGGTCGACGCCATCGTCGTGGCCGAGTCCGAGCGCCGGCCGCAGCTGGTCGCCGACCTGGCATCGGGTCTCGCCCGCTTCCTCCGTGTCCCGGTCGTCGGGCGCTGGGCGATCGCCGACCCCGACGTACCTCCCGACAAGGGTGCGACCAACTCCGCCCAACGCGTGGCCGCCGTACGCCGCCGCTCGACGCTGCACCTCGACGAGCCGGGCGCCGTCGACGGGAGGCGCGTGCTGCTGGTCGACGACCGCAGCGTCACCGGCTGGACGCTGACGATGGCCGGCACGGCGCTCCACGAGGCGGGCGCCTCCGCGGTGCTCCCGCTGGTGCTGGCGGTCTCGGGGTAGCCCGGCTCGGGAGCGCAGAATTCGGCCTCCCCGGTCGTACATTCGGCCCCATGAGTGACGACGCTCCCCAGCCCGTGCAGGACGACGCCCCGCCCGCGACCGCGATCGACGCGGACCCGGCGCCCACCGAGACGGTCCAGGTCGCCGACCTCGACGCCGATGCCACCCCGGCCTCGGACAGCGGCGAAGGCGGCTTCGGCGCACCGATCGACACCGACTTCCCGATGGCGCCCACCAAGGGCGGCCTGACCGGCGCGCTCGTGGCGATCGGCTCCGGCCTCGCCGGCGCCGCCATCGTGCTGACCGCGACCCGTGCCCGCAGCGGGGACGTGCTCGACAAGTCGACGTACGCCGTCAGCATCGTGGTCACCGCCGGCCTGCTCGCGCTGGCGCTGTTCGCCGCGATCGCCGTACGCCGCAAGGCCGGTGGCGAGGCGCGCAGCGACCTGGTCACCTGGCCCGGTGTCGTCGGCATCCTGGCGACCGCGCCGGTGATCATGGTCGGCCTCGGCGACAACGCCGACGGTTCGTGGGTGTCCTACCTGACCGGCGGCCTCATCGCCGGCCTGGCCATCGTCGGCTACGTCCTGGCGCGGCGTCCCGCGTTCGTCGTCACCACGATCGTCGGCCTGGTCGTGCTCTACGCGCAGGTCTTCGACGACACGGTGAAGAGCTCGTTCAAGCACGACAACGGCATCGTCGTCTTCGCCGTGGCGGCCACCGTCTTCGTCGTCGCGACCACCCTCCTCGGCTGGTTCCTGCCGAGTCGCTCGGTCACCGGCGTGGTCGTCGGTGCCGTCGGCCTGCTCAGCGTCGTCGGCGCCACCGCGATGCTCTTCGCCGAGCGGATGCTGGCCGGGTTCTTCGGCGGCCTGGGCGGGATGATGAGCACGGACACGCAGGACAGCAACCCCGCGATGGGCATGCTGCACAGCAGCTCCAACCCGTCGGACTACACCGGCGAGGTCAGCGTGATCCTCGGCCTCACGGCGATCCTGGTGGTGCTGTGGGCGCTGGCGGCCTTCGTCTCGGACCACTCTGGCTTCAAGGTGCTGGCGATCGCGCTGCCGACCGTCGTCGTCCCGCTCGCGACCGCCGTGATCATGGTCCAGCACCCCACCTGGTGGGGCGTCGGCCTCGGTGCAGTCGGCGGCGTGCTGCTGGTCGCGGCGCTGTTCCTGGCGCGTGGCAAGGCCCGCAAGGCCGTCGGCTTCTGACGGTCCCCAGTCGTGTGCCTGACGCATCGGTAGCCCGATGTCTCAGGCACACGACTGCTTTTCGGGCCCTGTCGGTGCACCCGGCTAGCGTCACGGGGTGAGCTTCGTCCCCGTCGCCGGTCCGGCCACCTTCACGGTCGCCGAGCCGGCGCGGGAGAGCACCATCGAGTTCACCGGCGGCGGCCGGCGGATCGAGCTCCCGATCCGGGCCGCGCTGCCCGTGCTGAGCCGCGCGCGCACCGCGGACGACGCCCATCCGAGCGTCGCGCTGCTCAGCGCCGCGGTGCTGCTCGGCACCCGCCTGGTCGGCTCGGGCCGCTTCGCGCCGGGTGACGGCGGCTGGGTGCCCTCCGGGCTCGACCAGCGTGATCGCGACAGCATCGAGCTGCTCGCACAGGCCCGGTCGTACGCCGACCTCGACGTCCCTTCCGCGCGCACCCTCATCGAGGGGGTGATCGCCGCGGTCGCGGACGGGTTGCCGCGGGCTGCTCCGCGAGGGTCTCGGTTCCTCCGGGACGGTCGCAGCGCGACCTCGTCAGGACCCGAGGGTCGTGGCCGGGCGGACCAGGAGTTCGCGCGCGAGGTCGAGGAGCGGGTGGCACGACGGGCCCGCTCGCGCCGCGCGCTCGAGGACCTGCCCGAGCTGGTGCGCATCTCCCTGCGGGTGGAGGCCGACGAGGAGGACCTCGCCGCGGGCGGCGTACGTCTCGTCCTGCAGGTGCACGACGAGCAGGAGCCGCTCCACGTCTGCGACGCGGCGGTGCTGTGGACCGTGCCTGCGGCCGGCGACGCTCCCGAGCACGGGTTCGGGTCGCGGGCGCGGGTGCACGCGGGGATCGCGCTGCGGGCCGCGGCCGAGGTGTGGCCGGTGCTCGACCGGTTCCTCGAGCTGGCCGTGCCCGACCAGCTCGAGCTCGACGGCGACGAGGTGTCCTCGCTGCTCGCCCACGTCGGGCCTCTGCGCGACACCCAGGTCGATGTGCACTGGCCGCGCGCCCTCGGCCGCGAGCTGACCACGCGCGCCGTGCTGGACCGGGTCTCGGCGGGCTCGACCAGCGCCCGGATTGCCGAGGAGCTGCCGCTCGAGAGCTCGACGTTCACGGCGGGCAGCCTGTTCGAGTTCGCCTGGCAGGTCGCGCTGCACGGCGAGCCGTTGACCGACGTCGAGCTGGCCGAGCTGGCGGGGGCGGCGTCGCCGATCCTCAAGCTCCGCGGTGCGTGGACCGTCGTCGACCCGACGACCGCGGCCCGGGCGCGCAAGCGGCTGATCCGGCGCGCGTCCGGCGCCGATGCGCTGGCCGCCGCGCTGACCGGTGTCGCGGAGGTGCCGGCCGGATCGGGCGAGGAGCCGTTGGCGGAGCAGGTGATCGTCGGTGCCTCGCTGCTCAAGGTGCGCGAGCAGCTGCTCGGCGCGGCGTCGCGCGACCCGATCCCGGTCCCCGAGCGGCTCGACGCCACGCTGCGGGCCTACCAACGCCACGGCCTCACCTGGCTCGCCGACCTCACGGGACTGGGCCTCGGCGCCTGCCTCGCCGACGACATGGGTCTCGGCAAGACGATCACGCTGATCGCGCTGCACCTGCACCGGCTCGCGACCGGCCTCTCCGGCGGCAGGCCGACGCTGGTCGTCTGCCCGGCCAGCCTCCTCGGCAACTGGCAGGCGGAGATCGAGCGGTTCGCCCCCGGCGTACCGGTCCGGCGGTTCCACGGGTCGGCGCGCGAGATCGTCCCCGACGAGGGCGGGTTCGTGCTGACGACGTACGGCACCCTGCGCAGCAACGTCGACGCCCTCGCCGCGGTCGAGTGGGACCTGGTCGTGGCCGACGAGGCGCAGCACATCAAGAACTCGCGGACCTCCACCGCGCGCGCCCTGCGCAAGGTCCCGAGCAGCGCGCGGGTCGCGCTCACCGGTACGCCGGTCGAGAACGACCTCGCCGAGCTGTGGTCGATCCTCGACTGGTGCGTGCCGGGGCTGCTCGGGAGCCGGCTGGCGTTCCGTCGCCGGTGGGCGGCCCCGATCGAGAGCGGCGTCGATCCGCTGGTCGCTCGCCAGTTCGCGGACCTGATCGGGCCGTTCCTGCTGCGCCGCCGCAAGAGTGATCCCGGCATCGCGCCCGAGCTGCCGCCCAAGACCGAGACCGAGCACCTGCTGGGGCTGACCCGTGAGCAGGTCGTGCTCTACGAGGCGTTCTGCAAGGACACGATGGATCGCATCGAGCGGCTGGCCGCCGACGACCCGGGCCGCCGTGGGCTGGTGCTGGCGCTGCTCACGGGCCTCAAGCAGATCTGCAACCACCCCGCACAGTTCCTCAAGGAGTCCGGTGGCCGCGGGGTGCGTCTGCGCGGTCGCTCGGAGAAGCTGGAGCTGCTCGACGAGCTCATCGGCACGGTGCTGGCCGAGGACGGTGCCGTCCTGGTCTTCACGCAGTACGTCGCGATGGCGCGACTCGTCGAGCGCCACCTCACCGCCATCGGTGTGCCGCACCAGTTCCTGCACGGTCAGACCCCGGTCCGCGAGCGTGAGGCGATGGTCGAGCGGTTCCAGGCCGGCGAGGTCCCCGTCTTCCTTCTCTCCCTGAAGGCGGGTGGCACCGGCCTGAACCTCACCCGCGCCGACCACGTCATCCACCTCGATCGCTGGTGGAACCCCGCCGTCGAGGACCAGGCGACCGACCGGGCCTACCGCATCGGCCAGACCAAGCCGGTCCAGGTGCACAAGCTCGTCGTCCGCGGCACGATCGAGGAGCGCGTGGCGGCGCTGCTGCAACGCAAGCGCGCCCTGGCCGACGCCGTCCTCGCCCGTGGCGAGGCGGCGCTGACCGAGCTCGGCAACGAGGAGCTGCGCGACCTGGTCATGCTGCGCGAGGACGCCCGCCGAGCGGCCTATCGCGCCGAGCGCGAGGCCGACGAGTGAGGTCGACGTACCCCCGCCAGCACCCGCCCACCCGCGGCGTCCGCACCTGGTGGGGCAAGGCGTGGGCCCGTGGGGTCGAGGAGGCGGCGTACGCCGAGCGGGACCTCGCCAGGGGCCGCCGGATCGCCCGCTCAGGCGAGGTCGGTGGCATCACCGTCGGCCCGGGCTCGCTGCTGGCGGCCGTCCGCGCCGGTGACGACGCATGGACGGTGTCGGTGGAGGTGCCTCCGCTGGGCGTCGACGAGCGTGACGCGCTGGTCGAGGCGGTGGCCGCCGAGTCCGGCCGCATCGCCGCGCTGCTCTCGGGCGACCTCTCCCACGACCTCATCGAGCACCTCGAGGAGGTCGGCGTCGAGCTGCTGCCGTACGGCTCCGAGCTGTCCTGCTCGTGCACCTGCCCGCACGTCCTCGACCCCTGCCTGCACGCCCTCGCCGTGCTGATCCAGGTCGGCTGGCTGGTCGGCGCCGATCCGCTGGTGCTCTTCGCGGTCCGGGGTCTCGACCGGGAGGCGCTGCTGGCCGCCCTGCACGAACGCGTCGCGGCCTCGACCACCGATGATCCGGACCGTCGGGACGTCGACCTCGCCGACGACGTGGAGATCGCCGCCGATGCCGTGCTCCGCGCCCGCCAGCTCGCCGAGCTCCTTGAGCGGGGCGCCGAGATCCCCGAGCACCTGCTCTGAGGTTGTGAAGTGGAGCGAGGCCCATGGGCCTCGCTCCACTTCACAACCTCAGTCGACGGCGAGCTCGCGCAGCTCCTGCTGGTACGCCGCATAGCGCGCCCGCATCTCGCCGGCCGGCCAGTCGGCGGGCAGCAGCTCGGGCGGCAGCAGCGGGTCGGCGGTGAGATGTCGGACCAGCGCGGCGGCGACGGCGAGCCGGGGCGCCGGCTCGGACGTGCCCTCGAGCCGGGCCAGCAGCTCGCGACCGGTGGTGCTCCAGGCGGCGAGGTCCCAGAGGGCCCCGACCAGCTCGGCCGGGTCCGGAGGCTCGGCGCGGAACGTTCGGAGGACGGGGTCGTCGGCGTAGGACTGCGGGCGCGAGAGGTTGGCCGGACGCGTCCAGACCCCCTCGCGGAGCTCGCTGAGGCGGTGCGCGGAGAGCGCGTCGCGCAGGGTGGCGCGCTCGGAGGCGGACCTGCCGCCGACCACCACCACCGCCATCTCCCAGCTGCCGTCCCACGGCGTCTCGGCGTCCTCGACCGCCTCGTCCTGGCGGCGTTGGCGACGGACCAGGCGCTCGCCGAGCACGTAGTCACGGTCGCGGCGCACGAGGTCGCCGGCCGCGACCGCTCGGGTGAGCGCGACCCGGAGCGTGGCGGCGGGGATGCCGAAGAGCTCGCCCGCCCGCGTCAGCGCGGCCGGGCTCATCCGGTCGGGGTGGGAGCCGAGCAGCAGGCTCAGCACGACCGAGCGCGCCGGCAGCGGGCGCATTACAGTCGTGGACACGGTTGTCATCGTATCTGTAATGTGGAGTCATGGGTGACGCAGCGCCGTGGCGCGGTTCGGCAGACGTCGGGGTCCCGACGGGCGACGCGGGCCCGGCCCCGGCGTACAGGACGCTGACCTACGAGGTCGACGGCCGGGTCGCGCGGCTGACGTTCAACCGCCCCGAGCACGGCAATGCGATCACGCTCGACACCCCGCGTGAGCTGGCCGATGCGGTCGAGCGGGCCGACCTCGACCCGCGCGTGCACGTGATCGTGGTGAGCGGGCGGGGCAAGGGGTTCTGCGGCGGGTACGACCTGACCGCGTTCGCCGAGCAGATGATCCCCAACCACGACCCGTCGCAGCAGTGGGACCCGATGGTCGACTTCGCGATGATGAGCCGCTTCACCAAGGCCTACGCCTCCCTGCTGCACGCGAACAAGCCGACCGTCGCCAAGATCCACGGCTTCTGCGTGGCCGGCGGCACCGACATCGCGCTGCACTGCGACCAGATCGTCATCGCCGCCGACGCCAAGATCGGCTACCCGCCGACCCGGGTCTGGGGCGTGCCGAGCGCCGGCATGTGGGCCCACCGGCTCGGTGACCAGAAGGCCAAGCGGCTGCTGATGACCGGCGACTGCCTCTCGGGCAAGGAGGCCCAGGAGTGGGGCCTGGCGATCGAGGCGCCCGAGCCCGAGGACCTCGACGAGCGCACCGAGAACCTCGTCCAGCGCATCGCCGCGATGCCGCTCAACCAGCTGATGATGGTCAAGCTCGCTCTCAACTCGGCGCTGCTCGCGCAGGGCGTGCAGAACAGCCAGACGATCAGCACCGTCTTCGACGGGATCTCCCGCCACACGCGCGAGGGCTACTCCTTCGCGGAGCGCGCGATGGAGGTCGGCTTCAAGCAGGCGGTGCAGGAGCGCGACGCCGCGCCGTACGACGACTTCGGACCCTCCACGAACAAGGGATGACGCAGATGACGACGCACGAGGTGTTCAACCAGGTCCCGCCGATGGTCGGGCACAACACCGCCGACGACCCGGTGCTGCTCGAGGGCGTCGAGCGTGAGGGCGCCGGCTGGGCGCTCGGCGAGATCCGCGAGCTCGGTGCGCTGGCCGGTGCTGAGGAGTGGATCGACGCCGGCCGGTGGGCCGAGCGGGTCCAGCCGGTGCTGCACACGTTCTCCCGCACGGGCGAGCGCGTCGACGAGGTGGAGTACGTGCCGGCGTACCACGCCCTCATGCGCACGGCCGTCGAGCACGGCGTGCACGCCGCGCCGTGGGCCGACGACCGGCCGGGCGCGCACGTCGCGCGGGCGGCGAAGTTCGCGGTCTGGAACGTCGACGCCGGGCACGGCTGCCCGATCTCGATGACGTACGCCGTCGTGCCGGCCCTGCGCGCCAACCCGGAGCTGTCCGCGACGTTCGAGCCGCTGCTCACCAACCGCACCTACGACTTCGGGCTGCGCGACCCCGCGACCAAGCAGGGCCTCATCGCCGGCATGTCGATGACGGAGAAGCAGGGCGGGTCCGACGTACGGGCGAACACGACGACGGCCACGCCGATCAGCGGAGCGTCCGACGGCACCTACGTGATCCGCGGTCACAAGTGGTTCACCTCGGCGCCGATGAGCGACATGTTCCTCACGCTCGCGCAGGCGCCCGGCGGACTGTCGTGCTTCCTGCTGCCGCGGGTGCTGCCCGGCGGCGAGGCGAACCCGATCCGCTTCCAGCGGCTCAAGGACAAGCTCGGCAACAAGTCGAACGCGTCGTCGGAGATCGAGTACGACGACGCGATCGGCTGGCTGGTCGGCGAGGAGGGCCGCGGCGTGAAGACCATCGTGGAGATGGTGAACATGACCCGGCTCGACTGCGTGATCGGCTCGACCGCCGGGATGCGGTCGGCCCTCGCGCAGGCCACCCACCATGCCCGCCACCGCTCGGCCTTCGGCAAGCTCCTCGTCGAGCAGCCCGCGATGCGCAACGTGCTCGCCGACCTGGCGATCGAGTCCGAGGCCGCGATGGTGGCGATGCTGCGGCTGGCCGGTGCCAACGATCGCGCGATCCGGGGCGACTCCGGGGAGGCCGCCGTACGTCGCCTCGCCCTGGCGGCCACCAAGTACTACGTCTGCAAGCGGGCGCCCGTCGCGGCCGGCGAGGCGCTCGAGTGCCTCGGCGGCAACGGCTACACCGAGGACTTCGACCTCGCGCGGATCTACCGCGAGATGCCGTTGCTCTCGATCTGGGAGGGCTCGGGCAACGTCGCCGCCCTCGACGCGCTGCGCGCGATCGGTCGTGAGCCGGAGTCGCTGGACGCGTTCCTCGGTGAGGTGGAGCTCGCGGCCGGGCTGGACGCGCGGTACGACGACGCGCTCGAGCGGCTCAAGAAGGAGTTCACCTCCGTCGACGACCTCGAGCTGCGTGCCCGCCGGATCGTGGAGCAGATCGCCCTCGTCTTCGCCGGCGGCCTGCTGCTGCGCCACTCGCCCGCCGCCGTGTCGGAGGCCTTCTGCGCCACCCGGCTCGGTCGCGACTGGGGCTCCGCCCTCGGCACCCTGCCTGCCGGCCTGGACCTCGGTCCGATCCTCGACCGGGTGCCGTCGCAGACCGTCTGAGGTCCCTGCAGGTTTCCCAAGGTATGCAGGGAAACCTGCACGTCCCCATGGTTGCAACGCTTGGGAAGTGCAGGTTCGGCTACATCCCTTGGGAAACCTGCAGCCCGAGCGCCCGCTCCGCCAACCCGGTCAGCAACCTCCGGAGCTCGGCGTCGGAGACGGAGTGGCCGGCGCGGGGGGTGGAGTTGAGCAGCCCGAAGGCGGCCTGGGCGCAGGCGCGGGCAGCGGCGGGGGAGAGCGAGGGGTCGAGCGCGCGGAGCTGGTCGGCCCACAGGCCGACGTACCGCCGCTGCAGGGACCTGACCGCCTCGCTCGCGTCGGCGGGGAGCGACTCCCAGTCGCGATCCTGGACGACGATGAGCGCCCGGTGTCCGAGGGCGAACTCCACGTGCCAGTCGATCAGCCCGCGCAGGGCGGCGGCCGCGTCGCCCTCGCCGGCGGCGACGCGCGCTCGGCCGACCGCGAGCAGTCGCTCGCTGATCGAGACCAGCATCTCGGAGAGCATCGCCTGCTTGGACGGGAAGTGCTTGTAGAGCGCCGGACCGGAGATGCCGCACGCCGCACCCAGCTCGGCGACCGAGACGCCGTGGAACCCGCGAGCGGCGAACAGGTCGGCCGCCGTCGCCAGGATCTGCTCGCGGCGGGTCGGCTCGGTCACCCGCCTAGGTTAACGCCCGTTCACCTCGTGGCGTCGTCGCCGGCCGCTTTGCGGTGGGCGGGCAGCTTGAGCTGGCGCGGATGGACGCCGATCGTCTCCTCCGCCTTGTCGACGACGGCCACACCGATGATGTACGCCGTGCCGGCGAGCTTGCGGGCGGTGTGGGTGACGGTGCTGACGCTGAGCATGGCGGCCTCCTCGCGGGCGGCGTACGACGCGCCGCCGTCAACCCCAATGTCCTCCTCGTCGGGCGTCGCAGCAATCAGCGAGCGGAAATCGGCCTCACGACTCGTCGGCCGGGTCCCGCTCGGCTGCCCGCCGGAGCGTCTCGGACTCGCTGCGCACCGCCTTGGCGGCGCCGGGGTCGATGAGCGGCACGTCCGGGTCGATCGGGGCCCGCGGCAGCTCCTCGGCGTCGTCGAGCTCGTCGAGGTCGTCCATCTCGTCGTGCCAGTCGTCGACGTCGGCCGGCTTGGGCTCGGTCGCGACCGGCGGCGGCGTCGGTACGCCGGCCCGGCGGACGTCCGGCTGCGGGGCGGGCGGCACCGGCTCGAGCGGCGTACGGCGTGCGTCGCCGGTCAGGTCCTGCACGGCTCCGCGCATGACGTCGGCGGCAGCACCTGCGGCACCGGCCGCGCTGCCGGCGACCTCCGTGGTGGTCTCGATCGGGTGGACGATCGCTCGCGCGACCCGCTTGGCGACGCCCTTGGTCAGCGTGATGACGGACAACTTCCGCTCCTCTCGGATCGTGGAAAGAGGTCGGTACCCGATCCGGCGCGCTTCACCCGTTGACCGCGTAGGTTAATGATCGTTAACCTGACGACCGTGTCCGAGCAGACCCTGACCGACCTTGCCGCCGAGCTGCGCGAGCGCCTCGCCCGTGTCCGCCAAGGCGGGAGCGAGGCGGCCCGCAAGAAGCACACCGACCGCGGCAAGCTCCTCCCGCGCGAGCGCGTCGACCGCCTGCTCGACCCGGGCAGCCCGTTCCTGGAGATCGCGCCGCTGGCGGCGTACGGCATGCACGGCAAGGACGCCGACGACGCGTACGCCGTCCCGTCCGCCGGTGTCGTGGCCGGCATCGGGCGGGTGATGGGCCGCGACTGCATGGTGGTGGCCAACGACGCGACCGTGAAGGGCGGCACCTACTACCCGATCTCGGTCAAGAAGCACCTGCGCGCCCAGGCGATCGCGGCGGAGAACCACCTGCCGTGCCTCTACCTCGTCGACTCCGGCGGCGCGTTCCTGCCGATGCAGGACGAGGTCTTCCCCGACCGCGAGCACTTCGGCCGGATCTTCTTCAACCAGGCCAACATGAGCGCGCGCGGCATCCCGCAGCTCGCCGCGGTGATGGGCTCCTGCACCGCCGGTGGCGCCTACGTCCCGGCGATGTCCGACGAGACCGTCATCGTCAAGAACCAGGGCACGATCTTCCTCGGCGGCCCGCCGCTGGTGAAGGCCGCGACCGGCGAGGTCGTGTCCGCCGAGGACCTCGGTGGCGGCGACGTCCACGCCCGCAGGTCCGGCGTGGTCGACCACCTCGCCGACGACGACGCGCACGCGCTGCGGATCCTGCGCGGGATCGTCGACACGCTCCCGAAGCAGGTCGCGTGCGACGTCGACGACTGGGACGAGCCGCTCGAGGCCCCGGAGACCCTCTACGACGTGGTCCCGACCAGCACCCGCACGCCGTACGACGTCCGCGAGGTGATCCGCCGCCTGGTGGACGGGTCGCGCTTCCAGGAGTTCAAGCAGCTGTACGGCGACACCCTGGTCTGCGCCTTCGCGCGGATCTACGGCCGTGAGGTCGGCATCGTCGCCAACAACGGCATCCTGTTCAGCGAGAGCGCGCTCAAGGGCGCTCACTTCATCGAGCTGTGCAACCAGCGCGGCATCCCGCTGGTCTTCCTGCAGAACATCTCCGGCTTCATGGTCGGCCGCGAGTACGAGAACAACGGCATCGCTCGCGACGGCGCGAAGCTGGTGACCGCGGTCGCGTGCTCCGTCGTCCCCAAGTTCACCATCGTCATCGGCGGGAGCTTCGGCGCCGGCAACTACGGCATGTGCGGCCGGGCCTACGACCCGCGGTTCCTGTGGATGTGGCCCAACGCCCGCATCTCGGTGATGGGTGGCGAGCAGGCTGCCAACGTCCTCGCCACCGTGAGCGGCCGCGAGGACGACGAGGAGTTCAAGGCGCCGATCAAGAGCCAGTTCGAGACCCAGGGCGACCCGTACTACGCCTCCGCCCGGCTCTGGGACGACGGCATCATCGACCCCGCCGACACCCGCCGGGTGCTCGGCATGGCGCTGTCGGTGACCGCGCACGTGCCGGTCCCGGCTCCCTCCTACGGCATCTTCAGGATGTGAGCGCGATGAAGTCACTGCTGGTCGCCAACCGCGGCGAGATCGCGCTGCGGGTCTTCCGCACCTGCGCTGCCCACGGCATCCGCACCATCGCCATCCACACCGAGGCCGACGCCGACGCCCCGCACGTCCGCGCGGCGGACGTGGCGGTGTCGGTGCCCTCCTACCTCGACACGGCCGCCGTCGTCGCGGCCGCCGCGCTCACGGGTGCCGACGCGATCCACCCGGGCTACGGCTTCCTCTCCGAGAACGCCGCCTTCGCCCGCGCGGTGGGCGAGGCCGGCATCACCTGGATCGGCCCCACGCCTGAGGTCATCGAGCGGATGGGCCGCAAGGACGCCGCGCGCGAGATCGCCGTGGCAGCGGGGGTCCCGGTCGTGCCGTCGTACGACGTCGACGACGACCCGGCGACGTTCGCCTATCCCGTGCTGGCGAAGGCGGCCGCGGGCGGCGGCGGCAAGGGCATGCGCGTCGTACGCTCCGCCGCCGAGCTGCCGGAGGCGGTCGCGGCCGCCCAGCGTGAGGCGCTCAGCGCCTTCGGCGACGACGTGATGATCATCGAGAAGTACGTCGAGCGTGGCCGGCACATCGAGGTCCAGATCGTCGGTGACACCCACGGGAAGGTGCTGCACCTGCTGACCCGCGAGTGCTCCGCGCAGCGTCGTCACCAGAAGGTGCTCGAGGAGGCGCCGGCGCCGGCGCTGCCCGAGGAGACCCGGGCCGCGCTGCACGCGGCCGCCGTCGCGCTCGGCGAAGCGGTGGGCTACACGAACGCCGGCACGGTCGAGTTCCTGCTCGACGTCGACACCGGCGAGTTCTACTTCCTCGAGATGAACACCCGGCTCCAGGTCGAGCACCCCGTGACCGAGGAGGTCACCGGCGTCGACGTCGTCGAGCTGCAGCTCCACGTCGCCGCGGGCCACCCGATCACCGTCGAGCAGGAGGCCGTCGTGCCGGAGGGCCACGCGATCGAGGCGCGGGTGTACGCCGAGGACGCGTTCGGCGGCTTCCTCCCGCAGGCAGGTACGGCGTCCCAGGTCCACTGGTCCTTCCACGCCCGTGTGGATCACGCCCTCGAGCCGGGACAGGTCGTCAGCACGGCGTACGACCCGATGCTGGGGAAGGTGATCGCCTTCGCGCCCGATCGCGAGCGGGCGCGGAACCTGCTCGTGCGCGCGCTGGACGACACCGCGATCCTCGGGCTCACCACCAACACCGGCTTCCTGCGGGCGCTCGCCGCGAGCGCGGAGTTCGCCAAGCCCGGCGCCATCGACACCGCGTGGCTGGACCGCAACGAGGTCCCGGCACCCGACCCGGCCGAGGCGCGGGCGATCGCGGCCCGGCTCTGGCTGGACCGGCATCGCGAGCACGCCGGTCCGATGGCCGGCGACGGCTTCCGGATGGGTGCGGCTCCTGCTCCGGCCACCGTCGAGTTCACCGACGGCGTCGTCGAGATGCAGGTTCCGGCTGCATCTCGGGCCGATTCCCAGCCGCAACCTGCATCTCGCGTGACGGCGCACGAGGTCGAGCTGGCGCTGCACGGCCAGCGCTACGTCTTCACCCGGCCCGACGGGTCCGCCGACCACGGCGCGGCCGCGGCCGACGGCACCATCGTCAGCCCGATGCCCGGCACGGTCCTCGACGTACGCGTCGCGGTCGGGGACAGTGTCGAGGAGGGGCAGGTCCTCGGGGTCGTGGAGGCGATGAAGATGGAGCTGGCGCTCAAGGCGCCGTACGCCGGCACGGTGACCGCCGTGTCCGCGGCCACCGCCCAGCAGGTGGCCCTCGGCGCGACGCTGTTCGTGGTCGAGCCGGCATGACCACGCTGCCGATGGTCGTGCCGGAGCCCGGCCTGCCGAGCAGGGTGACGGTCTACGAGGTCGGCGCCCGCGACGGCCTGCAGAACGAGAAGAAGGCCATCTCGACGGCGACCAAGAGCGAGTTCATCCACCGCCTGGTCGCCGCGGGCGCGCCCGTGGTCGAGGCCACCTCGTTCGTGCACCCGAAGTGGGTGCCGCAGTTGGCCGATGCCGCCGACCTGATGACCGGCCTGGTCGCCGAGATGGGCGATGCCGCACGCGCGATGCCGGTGCTCGTGCCCAACGACCGCGGGCTCGACCGCGCGCTCGAGCTGGGTCTGCGGCACGTCGCGGTGTTCGCCAGCGCGACCGAGACGTTCGCCAACAAGAACCTCAATCGCGGGCTGGAGACGCAGTTCGAGATGTTCGAGCCGACGGTCGCGCGGGCGCTCGGCGCCGGGCTGGACGTCCGCGGGTACCTCTCGATGTGCTTCGGCGACCCCTGGGAGGGCGCGGTGCCCCTCGGGCAGGTGGTCACCGCCGGCAAGCGGCTGCTCGACCTCGGCTGCCACCAGCTCAGCCTCGGCGACACCATCGGCGTCGCGACGGCCGGGCACGTGCGCGCGCTGGTCGCGGCCTTCGCCGACGCCGGCGTCGGCGCCGACCGGTTGGCGTTGCACTTCCACGACACCTACGGCCAGGCCCTGACCAACGTCCATGCGGGGCTGCAGGCGGGCATCACGACGTACGACGCCTCCGCCGGCGGCCTGGGCGGCTGCCCCTATGCCAAGTCCGCGACCGGGAACCTCGCCACCGAGGACCTCATCTGGTTCCTCACCGGCCTGGGCATCGAGCACGGGATCGACCTCGAGGCGTACGTCGCCACCTCGGCCTGGATGGCCGCCCAGCTCGGTCGGCCGAGCCCGAGCGCCGTCGTGCGGGCCCTGGCTCCGATGTAACACGCTGTTCGCCGGACTTCCACGTCGTCGGAGGTGCTTCCACGCTGTCGTGACGACGTGGAAGCACCGAGAACGGGGCGGTAGACACGCGAACGACGTGTTACACGCGGCGTGCCCGCGGCTAGTCGGCCGCGACGACGACGGCCTTCGGCAGGAACTCGCGATCGGCGTAGCGCCCGACCCGCCACGTCGAGACCCCATCGGCGACCATGCCGACGGCGCCGCCGATGACCGGCATCCGCTTGCCGACGGTGGAGGCGAGGCGCTTGCCGATGACCCGCGAGATCAGCTCGCCGGCGAGCAGGTTCGCGACCTCCTGGTCGCTCGCCACCGTGGCCAGGCCGGAGGCGATGGCGAGGGGTGGGCCGGGGATGCGCTTGGACTTCACCATCTTGGCCACGACCTCCTCGCCGAGCAGGCAGACCAGGATCGCGTTGCGCACCGCGGGATCGTCCAGGTCGTAGCCGCGCAGGTGCGCGATGCCCGCGACCATCCGGCACTGCACCAGCGCCAGGCCGGTGATCGAGGCGGGGGCGACCATCGCGGCGGTGACGATGCCGCCGAGGTTGGTCACGAGTCCCTCCGCGCCGGCGTACCGGACGTGGTTCTCGATGACCTCCTTGACCGCCTTGGTGACGTCGCCGTGCTGCTCGCGCAGCTGCGCGTCGGCGGCCGCGGCCGCACCGGGCAGGCGGCCCACGCCGAGGATCGCGCGGTTCAGCGCGTGCCGGACGAACGACTCGGTGATGCCGGGTGCCATCGAGGTGACCTTCGGTGCGACCTGTCGGGCGACCTCGGTCGCCAGGCCCGTCTTGACGCTCTTGCGCATGACACCCATCCCATCATCGAGGAGCAACCGGTACGTCGGCGGCAGCCGCTAGTTTCCAACCTGTGCCCATCGAACCGCCGCCGACACCCTGGGTCTTCCCCAGCGTGGCGGAACTGAGCGCGCTCCGGCCCGAGACGTCCGCCACACGGGCCGAGGCGGAGCAGGACGGCCAGGACGCCTCCGACCTGGTCGCGATCGGCGCCGACCTCGCCCCGGGCACGCTCCTCGCCGCCTACCGCCGCGGCCTCTTCCCGATGCCCGAGGGCCGCCGCAACGTCGGTTGGTGGTGCCCGGCCCACCGCGGCGTCCTCGAGCTGGCCGACCTGCGCGTCTCCCGCAGCCTCCGCCGCAGCTCCAGGGACTTCGAGATCCGTGTCGACACCGCGTTCGGGCAGGTCGTCGACCACTGCGGCGACCCGCGCCGCCCGCACGGCTGGATCGACCGCCGCATCAAGCAGGCGTACGCCGAGCTGCACCGACTCGGCTGGGCCCACTCGGTCGAGACCTGGCGCGACGGCCGCCTGGTCGGGGGCCTGTACGGCGTCGCCGTCGGCGGGCTGTTCGCCGGCGAGTCGATGTTCCACCACGAGCGCGACGCCTCGAAGGTCGCGCTCGTCGGCCTGGTCGAGAGGCTCCGCGGCCAAGGAGGCGACCGGCTGATCGACGTCCAGTGGGCCACCCCGCACCTGCGCTCGCTCGGCGTCAGGACGGTCCCGCGGTCGGCGTACCTCTCCCGCCTGCCGGGCCTGCTGGAGACACCTGAGGCGAACTTCGAGGACTGAAACCGGAGGATGGTGGGCAGCGTGGAGGCCATGACCCTCAACAAGAAGCTCGGCGCGCTCGGCGCCGCTGCCGTCCTGTCCCTCTCGCTGACTGCCTGCGGCGGTGGCGGGGCCGATGCCGCAGGGGCGCCCAAGAACGCCGATCCGAAGGCCTTCTGTGACTTCCTGACCAAGCACGAGCAGATGGTCAACGACTCCGCCAGCCCTGCCGACCAGGTCGAGCAGGCTCACAAGTACGCCGAGGACCTGGCCAAGATCGGCACCCCGAAGACGGTCACCGGCGACGACCGCCAAGGCTTCGAGGCGCTGATCGAGTGGCTCAACGGCCTGGACGAGGCCGACGCGAAGCGCTTCGACAAGATGTCGGGAGGGGACGCGAAGGACCTGTTCGGCGACAAGGCCGACGTGATCCAGGGCTTCTTGACGAATTCGATGATGGGTTGCGCGAAGGGTCAGATGCCCGACCTCGGCGACCTGGCCTCCGACATGGCCACCGCGATCCCCAGCAACTGATCAGGCGACGTACGCCGGCCCATCGGTCTCGCTGACCATGGGCCGGCCGGCGGCCTCCCAGTCGAGCATCCCGCCGGCGAGGTTGACGACGTCGTACCCCTGCTGCGCGAGGTAGGCGGTGGCCTGGGCCGAGCGGCCGCCGACCTTGCACACGACCAGCGTCTGGGCCGGGTCGAGCTCGGCGAGGTCGCTGATCCGGACCGGGAGCATCCCGAGCGGGATGTGCAGCGCGCCGTCGATGTGGCCCGCGGCCCACTCCTGAGGCTCGCGCACGTCGAGGACGGTGAGCCCCTCAGGCAGCGGGTTCGGGACGTTCTCGATGGCGATGGTGGGGACGTTCATGGCACTCATTTCAACAGCTTGGACATGCGGCGGTCGGCGAGCGGCTTGCCGCCGGTCTGGCAGGTGGCGCAGTACTGCAGGCTCGAGTCGGCGAAGGACACCTCACGCACGACGTCGCCACACACCGGGCACTTCTCGCCGGTGCGCCCGTGCACGGCGAGGTTCGACTTCTTCTCGGCCTTGAGCTCGCTGGCGGCCAGCCCGCGGGAGCGCTCGACGGCGTCGCCGATCGTGGTGCGGATGGCGGCGTACAGCGTCTCGAGGTCCGCCCCCTCGATCGACCTCGCGGGCTTGAACGGCGACATCCGCGCGGCGTGCAGGATCTCGTCGGAGTAGGCGTTGCCGATGCCGGCGATCGTGCCCTGGTGACGCAGGACGCCCTTGATCTGCTTGCCTCCCTCGGCGGCCAGGATCTCGGCGAGCGCGTCGACGGTGAAGTCCTCGCGCAGCGGATCGGGGCCGAGCGAGGCGATGCCGGGGACGTCCAGGGGGTCGCGCACGAGGTAGCAGGCCAGCGACTTCTTGGTGCCGGCCTCGGTGACGTCCAGGCCGGGGGTGACGTCGCTGTCGTCGACGGGCGAGAGGACCACCCGCACGGCCAGCCTCGACTTCATCGATGGCTTCGGCGGCAGCGCCGGGACCTCGTCCTTCCAGCGCACCCAACCGGCGCGGGCGAGGTGGAACACCAGGTGCAGCCCGGACGCCTCGATGTCGAGGAACTTGCCGTGCCGGCGTACGCCGTCCACGAACGCGCCCTCGATCGCGGAGAGCGGCGGGTCGTAGGTCTTCAGCGCGCTGAACTGGGGCACGTGGATCTTGGTGATCGCGCGGCCGGCCAGCCGGCCGGTGAGGTCCTGGGCCAGCGCCTCGACCTCGGGCAGCTCGGGCATGGCGCAATCTTAGGGAGCGGGCCGACGATGCGACACGCTAGAAGGATCTAGGGCAGGCGATAGAGACGCCGATACGGTCACATCATGGACCCGATCCGCAACCCCTACGCGCCCGGCGCCGGCCAGCGGCCGCCCGAGCTGGCCGGCCGCGACGAGCAGCTGGCGCAGTTCGACGTGGTGCTGGAGCGCGTCTCCCGTGGCCGTCCCGAGCGGTCGCTCGTCCTCACCGGCCTGCGGGGTGTCGGCAAGACGGTGCTGCTCAACGCGCTCCGCAGCGCCGCCGTCCGCAAGGGCTGGGGCACCGGCAAGCTCGAGGCCCGGCCCGACCAGTCCTTGCGGCGCCCGCTGGCCTCCGCGCTCCACCAGGCCGTCCGCGAGCTCGGCCACCCGTCCTCCGACGAGACCGCGCAGGTGCTCGGTGTGGTGCGGGCCTTCGTCGAGCGGGACGCCGGTCCGGCCGCCAAGCTCAAGGACAAGTGGAGCCCGGGCATCGACGCGGCACCCACCCGGGGTCGCGCCGACTCCGGCGACATCGAGATCGACCTCGTGGAGCTGCTCACCGACATCGGCGGCCTCGCCCAGGACGTCGGCAAGGGCGTCGGCATCTTCATCGACGAGATGCAGGACCTCGGCGCCGACGACATCAGCGCGCTCTGCGCCGCCTGCCACGAGCTCAGCCAGAACGGCCTGCCGGTCATCGTGGTCGGCGCCGGCTTGCCCCACCTGCCCGCCGTGCTGAGCGCCAGCAAGTCCTACTCCGAGCGCCTCTTCTCCTACCAGCGCATCGACCGGCTGGCCCGCGACGCCGCCGACCGGGCGCTCTGCGCGCCGGCCGCCGACGAGGACGCCCGCTTCGAGCCTGACGCGCTCGACGCGATGTACGACGCCACCGGGGGCTACCCCTACTTCATCCAGGCCTACGGCAAGGCGGTGTGGGACCTGGCTCCCCGCAGCCCGATCACCGTCGACGACATCGCGGTCGCCGCGCCCGAGGCCGAGCGCGAGCTGGCCGTCGGCTTCTTCGGGTCGCGCTACGAGCGGGCGACACCCGGTGAGCGCGACTACCTGCGCGCGATGGCCGACGCCGCGACCGAGGAGTCCGACGACCCGGTCGGTGCCGTGGCGACCGCCGACGTGGCCGCCGTGCTCGGGAAGCGTCCGCAGTCGCTCTCGCCCGCGCGCGACGCGCTGCTGAAGAAGGGACTGATCTACTCCGGCGAACGCGGCAAGATCGCCTTCACGGTGCCCCACTTCGGGCGCTACCTCCGCACCGTCAGCTGAGCCCGTGCAGCAGCAGCGGTCCCTGCCCGACCGGTTCGAGATGCGCGACCTGCGCGATCGGCTGGAGGACTCCGCCTTCCTCAGGATGGGGTCCGGCGTGCTCTACGGGCTGCTCGGCTACGTCCTGGTCGGCGGCCTGATGCTGCTCTACTACGCCAACACCGGCGGCGCCGACGGCGACTCGCGCGACCCGGTGCTCATCGGGCTCTCCTGGTCGATCATCGCCACCGCCGTCGCGGGCAACGCTGCGATGCTCCGGTCGTGGCGTCGCTTCCAGTCCGACCTGCGGCGCTGGGTGGACGGGCTCGTGCTGCTCGACCCGGCGACGACCCCGCGGGGCCGGACCGAGCACCGCATCACCGGCCATGGCAAGTACGGTCCGTCGCCCGGCTCGGGGTTCCTCCTCGGAGGCGCGTTCATCCCGCCGTTCGGCACCCTCGTTCCGCCCATGACCGTGCTGGTGCTGACCATCGCACTCGGCGACCCGCACGGGGCCGCGGACGCCTGGCAGCTCGGCATCGCCCTCGTCGCCGCGCTGGGCTGCAGCCTCCTGCTGGTCCTGGTTCCCGGAGGGCAGGCCCGGCAGGGCCGCCGTACCGTCGCCTGGAGGCGTGCCTCGCGGTAGCGTCGCAACGCCGTCCGGCCGCACTGTCCGGCAGCGCCGATCGAGAGCGAGACAGAGATGAAGTTCGCCGTCCTGGGCACCGGCATGGTCGGCAACGCCCTCGCGCAGCGCCTGGCCGAGCTCGGCCACGAGGTCGCCATGGGCACCCGCGACCCCGCGGCCACGCAGGCCCGCGACGACTTCCGGGCCATCGCCGGCGTCGCCCTGGCGACGTACGCCGACGCCGCGGCGAGCGCCGAGGTCGTCATCAACGCCACCAACGGCGGCGTCACCCTCGACGTGCTGCAGCAGGCCGGTGCCGACCACCTGGCCGGCAAGGTGCTGATCGACCTGGCCAACGGCCTGGACTTCTCACAGGGCTTCCCGCCGACCATCACGACCCCGCAGGACGACTCGATCGGCGAGCAGGTCCAGCGTGCGTTCCCCGACGCCAGGGTGGTCAAGACGCTCAACACCCTCAACGCCGGTCTGATGGTCCATCCCGAGACGCTGCCGGAGCCGACGACCGTCTTCGTCTCCGGGGACGACGCCGACGCGAAGGCCACCGTGACCGCGCTCCTCAATGAGCTCGGCCACGCCGATGTCATCGATCTCGGTGACATCACCACGGCCCGTGGGACCGAGTGGATGATGCCGTTCTGGACCCGCCTGATGGACGCCCTGGGCACCCCGCAGTTCAACTACCGCATCGTGCGTTAGCCCCGTGAGCGTGTGAGAACTAGTTGACCCTGCGGGGTCGGCAACGGCGAAGGAAGCGAAACCCCCGGTCCCTTGAATAGGGACAACGCAGAAGGAAGGGGCTTCGCGATGGCACTTCGCAAGCAGCTGGTCGTGATCGGTCACGGCATGGTCGGACACCGTTTCGTCGAGTCGGCGATCGAGCGCGGACTCACCGAGACCTACGACATCACCATCATCGGCGAGGAGCCGCGCCCGGCGTACGACCGCGTCGCGCTGACCTCCTTCTTCGAGCGCGGCGCCGAGGCGCTCAGCTACCTGCCGGGAGGCAAGTACGCCGACCCGCGGGTCACCCTGCGCACCAACGTCGAGGCGATCGCGGTCTCCCCGAAGCACCGCATCGTCACCCTGAACACCGGCGAGGACCTGCACTACGACGAGCTGGTGCTCGCGACGGGTGCCTACCCGTTCGTCCCGCCGGTGCCGGGCAAGGACCTCAAGAACGTCTTCGTCTACCGGACCATCGAGGACCTCGAGGCGATCCGCAAGGCGTCGAAGAAGGCCAAGATCGGTGCCGTCATCGGCGGTGGCCTGCTCGGCCTGGAGGCCGCGAACGCGCTCTACCAGCTGGGTCTGGAGACCCACGTCGTCGAGCTCGCGCCGCGGCTGATGGCGGTCCAGATCGACGACGCCGCCGGCTCGACGCTCAACAGCCACATCCACAAGCTCGGCCTGAACATCCACACCGGTGCGATGACCGAGGCCATCCTCGGCACCGACAAGGTCACCG
Source organism: Nocardioides montaniterrae (assembly GCF_054782655.1). NCBI lineage: Bacteria > Bacillati > Actinomycetota > Actinomycetes > Propionibacteriales > Nocardioidaceae > Nocardioides > Nocardioides montaniterrae. Next base: position 330,354 of record NZ_BAAGSB010000004.1, read on the forward strand.
GTCTGGCGCTCAAGGACCGCAACCCGATCGACGCCGACGTCGTCGTCTTCTCCGCCGGTATCCGCCCGCGCGACAACCTCGGCCGCGCCGCGGACCTCGAGATCGCCGAGCGCGGCGGCGTCCTGGTCAACGCCCAGTGCCGCACCAGCGACGAGCACATCTACGCGATCGGCGAGTGCGCGGCGCCCGGCGGCCGGATGTACGGCCTGGTCGCCCCCGGCTACGACATGGCCGAGGTCGTCGTCGACAACCTCCTCGGCGGCGAGGGCACCTTCGACGGTGCCGACATGTCCACCAAGCTCAAGCTGCTCGGCGTCGACGTCGCCTCGTTCGGTGACGCTTTCGCCAACACCGAGGACAGCCTCGAGGTCGTCTTCTCCGACGCCGTCGCCGGTGTCTACAAGAAGCTGGTCGTCAAGGAGAAGCCCGACGGCGGCTACGAGCTGCTCGGCGGCATCCTGGTCGGTGACGCCAGCCAGTACGGCGCCCTGCGCCCGCTGGTCGCCAGCGGCATGACGCTGCCGGACAACCCGGAGGACCTGATCCTCCCGCCGTCGCGTGGCGGTGTGGAGCTGGGTCTGCCCGACGACGCCCAGGTCTGCTCCTGCAACAACGTGACCAAGGCCGAGATCGTCGCCGCGATCGCCGACGACTCGACCCTCAACGACGGCTCGCCCTGTGCGGACGCCGCCTGCGTCACCGCGCACACCAAGGCCGGCGGCAGCTGCGGCTCCTGCAAGCCCACGGTCAAGAAGATCGTCGAGGACTACTTCGCGGCCGAGGGCAAGACGGTCGACAAGTCGCTCTGCGCGCACTTCCCGATGACGCGCCAGGAGCTCTTCGACGTCATCGCGATCCACGGCTACAACCGGTTCGACGACATCATCGAGGCGCACGGCACCGGCCGCGGCTGCGACATCTGCAAGCCCACGGTCGCCTCGATCCTGGCGAGCCTGCTCAACCACCACGTGCTCGAGGGCTCCAACGCCACGCTGCAGGACACCAACGACGCCTACCTCGCCAACCTGCAGAAGAACGGCACCTACTCCGTCGTACCCCGCATCCCCGGTGGCGAGATCACCCCGGACAAGCTGATCGTGATCGGTGAGGTGGCCCGCGACTACGGCCTCTACACCAAGATCACCGGTGGCCAGCGGATCGACATGTTCGGCGCCCGCATGGAGGACCTGCCCGCGATCTGGAAGCGCCTGGTCGACGCCGGCATGGAGTCCGGCCACGCCTACGGCAAGTCGCTGCGGACCGTGAAGTCCTGCGTCGGCTCGACCTGGTGCCGCTACGGCGTGCAGGACTCGGTCGGCCTGGCCATCGAGCTGGAGCTGCGCTACCGCGGTCTCCGGAGCCCGCACAAGCTCAAGGGCGGCGTCTCCGGCTGTGCCCGCGAGTGCGCGGAGGCCCGGTCCAAGGACTTCGGCATCATCGCCACCGACAAGGGCTGGAACCTGTACGTCGGCGGCAACGGCGGCGCCATCCCGGCCCACGCCCAGCTGCTGGCCGGCGACCTGTCCAAGGACGACCTGATCACGTACCTCGACCGCTTCCTCATGTACTACATCCGGACCGCGGACCGGTTGCAGCGCACGGCGTACTGGATGGACGAGATCGGCGGTCTGGACCGCGTCCGTGAGGTCGTCGTCGACGACTCGCTCGGCCTGGGTGCTGAGCTCGAGTCGGCCATGGCGGCCCACATCGGGAGCTACTTCGACGAGTGGAAGGCCACCATCGAGGACCCGGAGAAGATGTCGCGGTTCGTCTCGTTCGTGAACGCCCCCGGTACGCCGGACCCGAACATCACCTTCCGCGAGGAGCGTGGCCAGATCCAGGCCGCGTTGACCGATGGCCCGGTCGAGCTCGGCTCGATGATCCCGGTAGGAGCACCGTGATGCAGGAGTGGGAGAGCGTCTGCCGTCTGGAGCAGATCAACCGTGAGGGCGGTGTGACCGCGCTGGTCCACGGCCGCGCGCTGGCCGTGATCCGGACGCACGACGACCAGGTGTACGCCCTGTCGAACTACGACCCGATCGCCCACGCGTCGGTGCTGGCACGAGGCATCGTCGGCTCGCTGACGCGCTCGGTCGACGGGGTCGACGAGGACGTCCCGTTCATCGCCAGCCCGCTGCTCAAGCAGAAGTACGACCTGCGCACGGGCCTGTGCCTGGACGACTCGTCGGTCGTCGTACCGACCTATCAGGTGCGCGTCGACGACGGTGTTGTCGTGGTGGGGCCACGACAGGGGACAATCGAGTCGTGACCACGCCCGAGCTCCCGCTCGACGGCTTCCGCATCGGCGTGACCGCCACCCGGCGGGCCGACGAGCAGATCGCCCTCCTCGAACGTCGGGGGGCCGAGGTGGTGCACGCCCCGGCGTTGTCGATCGACCCGAACCACATCGACGAGGACGGTCTGCGCACCGCCACGAAGGACGTGCTGGCGCGACCGGTCGACATCTTCCTGGCGACCACCGGGATCGGCCTGAAGTCGTGGTTCGACGCCGCCGAGCGGTGGGGGATGCTCAGCCGGCTCGAGGCGCACCTGGCCTCCGCGGTGATCCTGGCGCGCGGTCCGAAGAGCGTCGGCGCGCTGCGCCGCTTCGGCCTGCGCGAGCTGTGGGCGCCCGAGTCCGAGCAGCTCGAGGACGTGCTCGCGCACCTGCGCGGGCAGGACCTCACCGGCAAGCGGATCGTCGTGCAGGAGCACGGCCAGTCGCTGTCGATGGCCGCCCACGCGCTGCGTCGTCAGGGCGCCGAGGTCGACGTGGTCACCGTCTACCGCGTCGAGGGTGCGGTCGACCCCGAGCCGATGTTCGGCCTGGTCGAGGACATCGCGCACCGCCGCGTCCACGCGGTCACCTTCACCGCCGCTCCCGCTGTCGCCGCGCTCATGCAGGCGGCCGTCACCTCCGGCCACCGCGACGAGGTCGTCAGCGCCTTCCAGGCCGACGTCATCGCCGCCTGTGTCGGCCCGGTCACCGCCGCCGGTTTCGAGATGTGGGGCGTCCCCACGATCTTCCCCGACCGCATGCGGCTCGCCGCGATGGTCAAGCAGCTCGAGACCGAGCTCCCCTCGCGCGCCTCCGGCACCTCCCTCGAGGTCGCCGGGCACACCCTGCTCCTGCACGGCGACGACGTGCTCATCGACGGGGTCGCGGTCCGGCTGACGCCGGCGCCGTACGCCGTCCTGCAGGCGCTCCTGGTCAACCCCGGCAACGTCGTCTCGCGGCGCGACCTGCTCGCCGCCCTGCCGTCCGGCACCGCCGGCTCCGAGCACGCCGTCGAGATGGCCGTGGCCCGCCTTCGCGCGGCCCTCGGCACCCGGATCATCCAGACCGTCGTCAAGCGCGGCTACCGGCTCGCGGTGGCGACATGAGGCTCCTCACCGTCGCCCACGGCACCCGGCTCGCTGCCGGGAACGAGGTCGCTCGCGAGCTGACCGCCGTCGCCGGCGCGCGGATGGGCCTGTCCGCGGAGGCGACGTACGTCGAGCTCTGCGCACCGCTCTTCTCCGACGCAGTGGGGGCGTCGGAGGAGGCGGGGGTCGTGGTGCCGCTGCTGCTGTCGACCGGCTACCACCTGCGGGTGGACCTGCCGGCCGCGATCGAGGCCGTGTCCGGTGGTCGGGACCTCCGCCTGGGCCCCGCGCTCGGCCCCGACTCGCTGCTGGCCGCCGCTCAGGTGGCGCGCCTGGAGGCCGCCGGTGCCCGTCGTGGACAGCCGGTCGTCCTGGTGGCCGCCGGCTCCAACGACCCGCTCGCCGTCGCCGACATCGCCAAGGCGGGCCGGCTGCTCGCCCGTTCCTGGGGCGGCACCGTCCGGGTGGCCGTGCTGTCGGGCGTGGGCCCGCGGGTGGCCGACGTGGTGCGACCGGGTGATGCGGTGTCGCCGTACCTCCTCGCGCCTGGCTTCTTCGCCGACCGTGCGCGCGACCAGGCCGAGGCCGCCGGAGCCTCGGTCGTCGCCGACGTCATCGGTACCCACGACGCGGTCGTCGAGCTCGTCTGCCGTCGCGCGGACGCTCTGCTCGCGGGTCTGATCGTCGCCTCGGCCTGAGACTTCGCGTGCCGGCGTGTCGGTGGAACAAGCTCTGGATTGTTGTGACTCAGTACCGCGACATCATGGACGTGTCTGCGTCGACGACCCACGAATCGTTCTCATACTTCATCGTGAGTGTCGCCGTCTTCGTCTGCGAACGCTTGCCGCCGAAGACAAAGGCAAGCGTCTTCGCGTTGCCACCGACGTAACTGACCGTCGACGTCGTCTGCAGCGTGGCAGCGTGAGTGCCTTGCCTCGTCACAGTCGTTTGGACGTCGACTTTGGTCTCTCGGCGTATGGTCAGCATCGACTCACCGACACGCGACTCGACCATCTCATCGGTCCTCGTGGTCTTTAGCCTGTGCCACTGCCCAAGGCTCGGGCAATCCGTCTGCCCACCAACTGCTAGGACCTGCTGTTGCATTCTGGGGCTCATCAGCGCGCACGCGGTGGTGACATCGTCCGTGGCCTGCGCGACCTCGTACGACTGTGCGACCTGGGACAGTTGGTCGCGTGTCGGCGTTGAATCGCGCTGTCCGCATCCCGACAGGCCGACCAGCCCCATCGACGCCCCGAGCGCCGCGACCATCAACTGCGAAGTGCGCTTCATTTCGGATCTCCGGAGAATGGCTAACACGCTCAGTTGCTCGAGCGATGACCGCGAAGCAAGCGACCGATGGCCGAGAAGGCGAGGATCAACACGAGTGTCAAGAGTCCAGCACCCAGTCCAGCGACCCACGAGCTTGTGAACCCGAACGTCCCGACGGATGCGATCACGATCATGACGATGCTGCCGTACATAGCCCGTTCCTTCCCGAAGATTGCGAACATCAAACCACGGTCGATGGCGTTCAGATTGTCTCTGCTCCCGCAGATCGCGTGGCGCGAAGAATCACGCCGTCTGCGGGCGCACGTTCGGCTCGAGGCCTCTTCACCATGGAGTGGTGCAATGGACGTACTTCAGGATCCCCGAAGAGATCGAACCCGCCGCGATCGTGGCCATCTTCACTTCGCCGGCTCCGGGGATGAAGTATGAAACTGCCTTCACGACTCCTCCGCCTTCCGCAATCGTGACTGCGGCTGACACGCCCTTCTGCAGGCAGGACTGCGCGAAGGCGGTCGCCCTCGCCTGTTGCCGAACCGACACCTTGTATCTGCGAACCGCTGCCTTGAGCCACGTCGTCCCGGTCGAGGCGCTGCCGTCCCAGCCGTGCGCGGTGATCCTGATCCTGAACGCGGAATTACGGCGCGGGAAGTCCTTGTAGGGGATGTAGATGCAGTTGCACTGCCGCGTGTAGGTCTTGCACGTGCACCCGTTGAGTGGCACAAGCTTGATCGTGTTGTACTGCACGGTTCCGCCGTCGCCGCCAATGAGATCCCACATCACCAGGACTCCATGACGACCCTCGTCGTTGAAATGCGCTTGGATTCCCTCGGGCTTCATCGCTGCGATTCGCGGGCTGGTGGGCCGCGCGCCCTGCAACACAGAAGTACCGACTCCCACACTTGCGTCGGACTGCCCAGCCGCGATCGCCGGTCCCGCCAATGATCCAACAACAATGACTGTGCTCAACGCCGCCGTCACGACGCGGTTCTTGAAGTTCATCGATCCCCCACATGCGATTGGTCGGCTACCCGATGCAGCCGAGCGATCGGATGATGCCCGTACCGAATTGGGTCGCAATCGCGACCGCTCTTTCAGGTTCTTGCACTGCAAGAACCTGAAAGAGGTCAGCAGCAGGGCTGCGGACTTCGACTCAGCGGAAGTTGATCAGGATGACCCCGGAGTCGTCCATGGACGCAGGCTCGACGAGCCCGGGCACGCCCTGGGCGGGCAGGCTGCCGGTCGTGTAGTCCTGGCTGATCGGCACCGTGTCCTCACCGAGGTACGACGGGCGCACGGCGGTGAGCTGGCCCGTCGCGTCGGCGTCCTCGACGATCCGTTCGCGCTCGGTGCCCTCGGCGATGAGCGGGTGCGCGGTGGCGCGGTGCGGCTTGATGGCGACCATCGCGCGGTAGCACGTGGTGAGGTAGGGCAGCTGCATGCCGTCGTACCCGCGCCCGAAGTCGTCGTAGAACTCCACGACCTCGCGGATCTTGGCCTCGCGCCCGGCCGCGGGGAGCGTGGAGATGTTGGAGCGCGACAGGGCGAGGTCCTGGATCGTGTTGCGGTCGACGGTCTGCCAGTGCTTGAAGGTGGCCTCGTCGTGCGGACCGAAGTACGGCGACGCCTCGAGCGCCTCGTCGGGGCCGGCCATCTCCTGCTCGTGGCGGCCGACGATCCGGCCGAGGCGCTTGACCCACGGGATGCGCTCGTCGCGCAGGTTCCAGACCAGCGCGAGGTAGCCGCCGCGCTTGAGCACGCGGGCGATCTCGGGGAGAGCGCGCTCCTTGTCGAACCAGTGGTAGGCCTGCCCGACGACGACCACGTCGATCGAGGAGTCCGGGACCGGGATCTCCTCGGCCGTGCTCTGGGTGACCCGCATCTCCGGGAAGCGCTGGGTGAGCCGGTCGAACATCTCCGGATCGGGCTCGGTCGCGTGCACGTCGTGGCCGAGGGCGAGCAGCTGCTCGGTGAGCTTGCCGGTGCCGGCGCCCAGCTCCAGGACGGTCAGGGCCTCGCCGCCGACCAGCCACTCGGCGGCCTCGAGGGGGTAGCCGGGTCGGGCACGGTCGTACGCGTCGGCGACGCTGCCGAAGGACAGTGCCCGTTCGGCGAGGGCGCGCTCGGTGAGGTTCTCGTCGGCCATGGTGTGTCCAGATTACGCGTAGTGACTGACGATTCCCGGGAGACGGCTCCGTAGGATCGGCGCCGTGAACGTGTCCGACACCGCTGCCTGGATCTCTTCCCTCGAGGGCGTCCCGTCGGCGTACGCCGGGGCGCGGGACGGCATCGACGTGGTGCTGCGCGACCGCGGGCTCCGGCGTACCGGCCCCGACATGACGGGCGAGTCGCTGCTCCGCGGCGCTGCCGCGTCGGCGGTGCTGGAGGGATCCTCCTCGGACCTGGCCCAGGTGCGCGCCGGCGAGGGCGACGAGATCGCCTCGGACGCGGTGCGGCTCTCGACCGAGCTGCTCGGTCTCGCGCCCGCCCTGCGGAGCCAGCCGTTGCAGGCGTTGGCGCGGATCCACGCGCTGGCGGCCGGCTCCTCACTGCCCGCCGACCGCCTGGGGCGCCCGCGGGACGCGGAGTCCGCCTCGACGCTGAGGGCCGTCGCCTCGCTGCTGCAGGGTGCGCTGGACGCGCCCGCGCTGGGTGTCGCCGCGATCGTGCACGCCGACCTCGCCACGGCCGCACCCTTCCCGTCGCACAACGGCATCGTGGCCCGCGCCGTCGAGCGTCTCGTGCTCGTCGCCCGCGGCGTCGACGAGAAGTCGCTGATCGTCCCCGAGGCCGCCCACCTCGCGCTGCGCTCGGAGTACGAGTCGAACCTGCGCGGCTGGGCGTCCGGCTCCACCGCCGGCCGCCACTCGTGGATGCTCTACACCGCCGAGGCGTACGCCGCCGCGGCCGAGGCCAGCCCGCTGCGGCGTACCGCCAAATAGCGGATCGGTCGTTGGTCGAGTAGCCCCAAGATCCGTTGGTTGAGTAGCACCGAGCGCTAGCGAGGGGCGTATCAGTGATTGGCTTGGTGGGCCTGGTCGCGGTCTGACTCACGCGCGTATCTGACGCCGCTGGCTGTCTTGGTTTCGAAGTGTCGGCTGCGGCCGGGCGTCATCTGAATGATCGCGCCGGGCCGGCCTGCATGACTTGATAGGA